>CAYVMN010000074.1:0-20221 GCA_964452575.1 uncultured Desulfobacteraceae bacterium
AAACGCAATGCCCCCGTGACCGACCCGGCTGTGACCTGGAGGCGTTCAGCAATATCCTTCGCCCTAGCGGCCCGCTTTTCCGCCATTATGTGAGAGATGGCCTCGATATAATCTTCCAAACTGGCGCTTATACTGTCGTCGGTCGGCAAGTCTCTACTCCTTTTAGGAGGAATATTTTGGTTTGACTAACATTTTAGGGAGCAACTAATTTTTTGTCAAGGATTTTTTTGGCTGGCCATTTTCCTGAGTGGCCAGGACGTTGCTCTTCAAGCTGTCAGATACAAATAGCCTTGAGGCACGGAAGTGTGGTACTAGTTGACTTTCCTAAGTTCTTTTGTTAACGAAAATATCTCTTTCGAACCCTCTGAGCCACGTTGGTCTCCTTTATGTTGATGAATTTTCAAGATCTAGTCAAGAGAGTCCAGAACGAACCTTGGGCAAGAAGGGTTTGCAATGACGAAGATTTCTGGGTCCTGCTGGCGGAGTGGATCGAGGGGCACCTCCTCACCGATTTCCTGGGCCAGGTTGCAAGGCAGGTGGATGAGATTATTGAGATTGACCCGGACCTACCTGAACCCAAGGTACTGGAAAGGGCAACCCAATTTATGGTGGATTTTCTGGGAGCCGAATCTGCTTCCGTGAGGATCTATGACCCTAGCACAGAGCAGATGCTTTCCTACGGGTCCTACCCTTCGGAAGAAGATACCCGCCGGGTCCTGATACCACTGGAGGGTAGCATCGCGGGGGAGGTCGTCAGGACACGCAGGCCTTTCTTGGTTTCGGACATCATCGGCGAGGAACTGTACCATGACAAGGATGTTGTTTCCAGGAAGGGGGTTCACTCTCTTATGGCCATACCGCTCGAGCTTACACGTTTTTTCCCGACAGAGCGGGATACCTTTGGTGTCATTCAGATATATTACCGGGAGAAGGGACGAACTTTCACGCCACTGGAGATACAGATGGCCAACCTCATGGCCAAGAGGCTCAGTTTTGTGATCGCCCGGAAAAAGATCCTATCCCTTCATACATCCCAGGAAAAGAAGGAGGCCATAGTCCGGCATATTTTCCAAAATCTGGGAACACGTGGAGGGGTCAAGCTCAAGGAGGTCTTTGATACTGTGGTCCCGGATCTTGCCGAGATTGTCAATCTCCAAAGCGGGGCCCTTTTCTCGGTTGCAAAGGACCTCAGCAAGGTAATCCTTGAGGCAGGTTATCCGGAGGCAGGAGGTTACCATAACATTGGAAGTAGTCACCCGGTCAGCAAGGAGCCGGTCTTTAGTTTACTTTTAAATCTCAAGGAATATTCAGGGGAATCTGTTTACGAAATAGTAACGCCAGCCTTTATCCTGGTGGTGGACCCCCAGAAGAGCGATTTACTGTCAAACGATCTAAAAAGATTTGCCGCGCTCCATGGAATCAACTCTATACTCTATATACCGCTTAACGTGGAAGGGGAGATCAGCCATTTCATGACCTTTGACGCCCTAGATCACAGGTTGCGGTACAGCGAAGATGAAATTGAACTATTCTTGTTCTTGGGTAGAGAATTGATGAAGGCCCAGAAGATGGAGCGGCTGGATGATGCCCTCCACGACTTCAAGAACCCGGCAATTGCCACGGCGGGCTTCGCCAAGAGACTCAAGGAACTGCTCAAGGATAAGACACTTGACGATTCTCAGGAACAGGTCCACAAGTATCTGGATATTCTGGTGGAAGAGACCACTCGCCTGCAGGAGCTGGCCTTGAGCATTTACAAGGCCGGGGAAGAACAGGTGGTGAATCTGACAGAGGTCCTTAGGAGGCGATTCGAGATAAACAAAGAGGCGATCAGGGAGCAACTCAAGCAGAATGTTGACCTGGAAGAGGGACCCTTTGATCAGGAGCTCTCTATCAGGTGCCATCTAATCCATGCAGAGCGGGTATTTGACAATCTGTTAAACAATGCTACAAAGGCGATCCCATTAAGAGGAGGAGTTCTTGCCATTAGCACCTATGCCGATGGTGAATGGGCATGTGCTGAGATCAGGAATAGCGGCCAGATCTCAGAAGGAGACCGTATCAAGATTCTGGAAGGTGAAGGCCTAGGACGAGGGCTTTATATTATTCACCGGATCATGAGCCTACTAAGGGGAAAGATAGAAATTAGACAAGGAAAGGACGACACAACGTTTGTTGTGCGTTTTCCTCGGCACAGAACGTAACGGTTTACGGATGCCGGCCTTCGGCCTGTAGGAGGGGGATCAGGGGTGCGGAGTTTGTCTTGAAGGGAGGGGTCTGGATCCTCCTGGCGGCTTCTGTCTTTCACTACTGTCTCTTGAGCATCCGGCAGGTAGAGGAATATTTAAAGGAAAAAGGATTGAGAGTGATTACATAAAGGCCCTTGACAACATCAAGAAAAGACGTATTATTTCTCGGTGGTTGTGTGGAGCTGAGTAGATGATGGAGGTGTGTTATGCCTACTTATGAATTTATGTGCATAAAGTGCAACAAGCCCTTCACCCATATGTTAAGTGTTTCTGAATACGAGAAGAAGAAATTTCGGTGTCCAAAATGTAAGAGCACTAAGGTAAAGCAGCAGATTACGTCCTTTCAAACAATAACCTCCAAGAAGAGCTAGATACCTACCCGTTGTAATAAGGGAGGTAATAAAGCCAGGGGCAAGGAATCGAGCAGCGGTGACGCCTGCAGAGGCTCCCAGTGTGCCCTTCTGTCAGCTATTCCTAGTATGACGAAAAAGGAGGTCCTAAAGGATGAAATGCCCCCATTGTAATGAAGAGATACAGGGCACTCCATGCCCTCAGTGTGAATCTACGGTACCTGAAGGTGCAAATTATTGCATGGAATGCGGGTACCGTCTCAGTCACCCTGATGAGGTGAGGGCCGATGCAGCTGATGCCGAAGAGGCCTACGACTTTGATTTGGAAGACAGGGTCCTGTGCCCTGATGGGACCTGCACGGGTATTATCATTGATGGAAGGTGTTCTGAGTGCGGCAAGGAACCGGGTGTCCACGAAGGATCATCGTAAGATTTGGTTCTTAAGAGATAGCCGTCGTGTACGAATTGAAGATAACCTCACATTTTGCAGCAGCTCATCAGCTCAGGGAATTCAAGGGCGGATGCGAAAGGCTCCACGGACACAACTGGAAGATCGAGGTATATGTTATAGGGGAGAGACTGGCAAGGGACGGATTACTGATCGATTTCAGGGTGGTCAAGGAGGTGACCAAGGGGGCCTTGGATGAATTGGATCATGAGTTTCTAAACGACTTGGAGCCTTTCAAGACCATTAATCCTTCCTCGGAAAACATCGCACGCCACATATTCGACACCCTATCCCATAAATTGAATAGGGAAGGTATCAAGGTAAGTAAGGTCACGGCCTGGGAGTCAGACTCAGCCTGTGCTACCTATCTGGGAACATCCTGCCCGGCATAGACCGGGAAATTGAAGATTGACCCGCGGAGTTGAGAAAGGGGCTGATGCGTCGTCAGTGAGTGACGGCCCGGATCCATGGAGATAGTCGCCTTTATCCCTGCAAGATACGACTCCACGCGCTTTCCAGGAAAGCCTCTGGTTCGAATCGCCGGCAGACCCATGATACAGCATGTGTATGAAAAGGCCTTGGCATGCGGTCAGCTCTCCGAGGTGTATGTGGCCACGGACGATGAACGGATATTGGCCTGCGTTCATGGTTTCGGTGGAAAGGCTATCATGACCGGAAAAGGGCACCGTTCCGGAACTGACCGGATCACTGAGGCTGCCCTCCTTAAAGGTCTTGAAAAAGAGGATATCATTGTAAATATCCAGGGGGATCAGCCCCTGTTTCAACCCTCCCTTGTTCAACTCCTGGTAAGCCCACTCCTGGGGGATAGATCAATCCCAATGAGTACCCTGAAATGCAGGATCAGGGATGGAGACGACATTCATAACCCTAACCATGTAAAGGTTGTAACGGACCGGCAGGGGTTTGCCATATATTTTTCTCGATACCCCATCCCCTTCTTTCGTGACCCCGAATCGAGGCATATATATTACAAACATCTCGGATTCTATGCCTTCCGTATGGGCTTTTTGATGCAATATACACGCCTGCCTGAAGGGATACTGGAATCAGCCGAAAGGCTTGAACAACTGAGGGCCATCGAAAATGGGTTCAGGATCAAGGTCCTGGAGACAACCCATGATTCTATAGAGGTTGATGTTCCAGAGGATGTCAAAAAGGTTGAAGAAATCCTTAGGGGGTAGGAACATTTTCTTGTTCGTATGAGGCCTCTATGGTTCCTCCGGCCAAGATATGGAAACTGCGCCCTTCCTCACCCGGGGCCTCCCAGCTCGCCCACGAAACCGGACTGACCACCCTACAGGCCCAACTGTTAATAAACCGGGGCATCTCGGATTCGGCAGATGCAGAGTCATTCCTGTATCCTCGCCTTGCAAATATGGCAGACCCGCTCGTTCTGAAGGGGATGAGTGGTGCTGTCCGTACCATCCTAAGGGCCATTGAGGAAAGGGAAAAGGTTACCGTATACGGTGATTATGACGCCGACGGCCTTACTGCCACGGCCCTATTGCTGAATTTCTTTTCAGATATCGGCATAGAGGCCTCACCTTACATCCCCAGTCGACTGAAGGAGGGTTACGGGCTCAACCAAGAGGCCGTTAGGAAGATTGCAAATAACGGAACAGGCCTGATCATTACCGTAGACTGCGGCATATCGAATGTTGAGGAGATCCTATTGGCACGGAGCTTGGGTGCAGAGGTCGTTGTCACGGATCATCATCAGGTGCCGGAGGGCTTCCAGGCTGTCTGCCCGGCAATCAATCCACATCAGCCGGGCTGTGCCTTTCCCTTCAAGGATCTCGCCGGTGTAGGACTAGCATTCTTTTTGGCTGTTTCGCTGAGGGCTGCCCTTCGCGAGAGGGGCTGGTTCGATGATCGGCCCGCTCCTGACCTGAAGGAATACCTTGATCTGGTAGCCCTGGGTACCGTGGCGGACAGGGCACCATTGCGAGGCCAGAACCGGATACTAGTGAGGGGTGGAATAGGGAGGATGACAAGGCCCCGCTGGGAGGGGATAAAGGCCCTGAAGGAAATCGCGGGTGTAGTGGACACTGACATTACCATTGACGACCTGGCCTTTAGACTTGCCCCGCGCCTGAATGCCCCCGGCAGGATGGGAGATCCCGAGGCAGGGCTCCAATTATTGACAGTTGAAGATCCCGTCGTGGCCGAGGAGCTTGCCTCAGAGCTGGACATGGCCAATAGCCAGCGCCAGCGTCTGGAGCGACAGGTCCTCAATGAGATAGAAGATCTGATAAAGGGGGGTATGGAACCAGTAAATTCAAGG
This sequence comes from uncultured Desulfobacteraceae bacterium, assembly GCA_964452575.1. Lineage (GTDB taxonomy): Bacteria > Desulfobacterota > DSM-4660 > Desulfatiglandales > Desulfatiglandaceae > CAYVMN01. Next base: position 5,353 of record CAYVMN010000074.1, read on the forward strand.
AGCCTGGTTATGGCAGGGGAGGGCTGGCACAGGGGGGTGCTGGGCATAGTGGCCTCAAGGCTAGTTGAAAGATATCATCGTCCCTCGCTCGTCATAAGTATTGGGGATGGGCTGGCCGTGGGCTCGGGAAGGAGCATAGACAGTTTCAACCTTTATAAGGCCCTGAGTCAGTTCGGCCATCTCTTTGAAAGATTCGGCGGGCATTCCCATGCAGCAGGTTTTGCTCTGGAGGCAGATAGGGTAAAGTTGCTGAGAGGTGAACTGGAGGCACTTGCGAGCAAAACCCTTAGCCATGGGGACCTAATTCCCACCATTGAAGTAGAGGCTGAGATCCCTCTTACGGAGATAACGCCTCAGATGGTAAAGCAGATAAGGGCCCTATCCCCATTCGGGGAAGGTAACCCGGAGCCCATTTTTCTGGGCCGTTCTTTGAAGGTTCTGGAGTCACGTATGGTTGGCGAGGACCACCTTAGACTCAGGGTGCGACAGGAAGGGAGACCGCTAGAGGCAATTGGTTTTGGTTTGGCCGGTTGGCACTCCCTGGAGGGGAGGAGGATCAATATGCTCTTTACCCCTGAGCTGAACAGATGGGATGGCTACGACAGGATTCAGCTCAGGATTATAGACCTGGAATTGGCCACAGATTAATCTCTAAAGATCTTTGCCGCAAGTTCGATATCTTCCGGGCAGAATATGAAAAGCGCCTTTTCCTGCCCTGGGAGGGCCGAACCATAGACGTAGTTGATATTGATGCCTTCTTCCCCGAATTTCTTGGCCATCTCGGCCAAGGTGCCGGGTCTATTTTCGATCTCGAGGGCAATCACTGGCATGATGTCGAATATATAGCCCTCCTTCGACAGGAGGTCGATGGCCTTATCGGTATTCTCCACCAGGAGTCGTATGAGGGCGTAATCTGCCGAGTCCTTCTTCATGGAACCATAGCTTGCCGCCGGCGCTACCCTTTTCAAAGATTTTCCCCTGGCCCTGAAGAGTTCTTGGACATACTCTGAGGCGTCCTGAATGGTCAAGGCATCAATATTGATGTCGGCCTCCGATAGATTGCTCGCCAGTTTTCCCAGTTGCCCCGGGACATTTTCCAGAAAAAGGGATATTTCCGTTCTTACCATTCTACTACTCCTCAAGGCTCAAAAGATATAAACAAGAATATGTTACTTATAACTCTTAAAGTACTTCAGAAAGTCCGAGTCCGTTGAAAGGACAAGCAGACTGTCTTTGTCCAGGGTCTTTTCATAGACATCCAGTGACTTCAGAAAGGAATAAAAATCAGGATCTTTGCTGTATGCCTGTGCATAGATAAGGGTCGATTCCGCATCTGCCCCTCCCATTATCTCCTGGGCCGTCTTATATGCCTTCGAGGTGATTTTCTTTAGCTCCTTTTCCCGGTTGCCCTCTATCTTACGGGCCTCGCCTTCTCCCTCGGAGCGGAATTTTTGGGCAATCTGCTTTCTTTCGGCAATCATTCTCGCGTAAACAGATTTCTGGACCTCCTCAACATAGTTCAAACGCTTTATCTGCACGTCAACGAGCTCGATGCCGAACTCCGTGAGCTTGGGCTGGGCCTGTTTCATGATCAGGTTGGTGATCTTCCCCCTCCCTGTAGTGACCTTACCCAGGTGCCTCTCTTCCTGGAGATCGCCCACGCCCACTTCGAAGGTGTCCAGCTCCCGGTTGGTGTTTCGGACAGTCTCGATCAGTGGATAGGAGGTTATAAAGTTGCGTACGCCAGCATCTATTATGTCGTCCAGGCGGGCAAGGGCACCTACCACATTGTTGACCGTCTCGAAGAACTTTAAGGGATTGACAATCTTCCACCTCGCAAAGCTGTCCACCCAAATGAAGGTCTTGTCCAGTGTAGGGACCTGGCCGGGGTCTCCGTCCCATGCAAGCAGGTTCTTGGGGAAATAGTTTGCCTGCTGGATGATCGGGATCTTGAAATAGAGGCCCGGCTCGGTCTTGGGTTTACCTATGGCCTTTCCGAACTGGGTGATGACCACCTGCTCGGTTTCATCGACAACATAGGCCGCGGAAAAGAGGACAACTAAGACGATAATAATGGGGATAATCAAGCTCTTGAATTTCATTATTTCCCTCCTTCTTTGCTGCCCAGTGATTTCCCGAGATTGAGCAGGGGTAGAAGGTTCTTTTGTTCTGCATCTACAACATACTTGCCCCCCATCTTGGGAAGGATTGTCTGCATGGCTTCTAGGTAGAGCCGTCTCTTGGTTACGTCTTCGGCAGTGGCATATGCCTTATAGAGTTCTAGAAACCTGGCAGCATCACCCTTTGCCCGATTCACTCGATCAAGGGCATAACCTTCGGCCGCCTTTATGGTCTTTTCGGCCTGCCCTTTGGCAGCAGGGATCACCTTGTTGTAGGCCTCCTTGGCCTGGTAGATCATCCTCTCCTTTTCCTGGATTGCCTGGTTCACCTCATTAAAGGATGGCTGAACAGGTTGCGGGACATTAGTCTTCTTCATCTCCACGTTGACAACTTTGATACCGGTTTCGGCGTCATCCAGGAACCTCTGCAGGAGTTCCTTATTCTTTGCGGCGAGTTCCTCCCTCTTACTGATGACCTCGTTGATGCTGCTGTCCCCCACTATCAAACGCATGCTGGCTTCAGCCAAATCCCTGAATGTAACCCTAGGGTTATGTACCTTAAACAGGTAATTGAACGGGTTATTGATACGGTACTGGACTATCCAGGGTACAACAGCCACATTAAGATCTCCGGTAAGCATTAAGGATTCGCTCTCGTAGGCAGTGCTTGGCGCATATCGGGTCCGCACACCCGCCTCTATAGTCCTGAGGCCAAATTCCTCCTTGAAGACATATCTGACCTTGACCTTGGTGACCTTTTCGATACCCCTGGGGAGCTTAAAGCTTAGGCCCGGCTGGGATGTCCTAACATATTTTCCAAACCTCTGGACAACGCCGACCTCATCTACACCAACTGTATAGAAACAGCTGGAGCCCAGGATGATAAGGATAATCACGACAATGATAATCCAGGTTTTTCCAGGGAATTTTCCCCTGGCGCCCTTGATCTTTTCAAGGACCTCACCGATGTCCGGTGGACCTCCGGTCCCTCGCCCCGAGGAACCCTTTTTTTGTTGCTGTAACTTATCCCAATCCCAGGCCATATCATCACTCCTTAGAAACTATTTTTACCTAAATATCCGTTCACCTAAAATCACAGGGTTATGAACAACAATTATAGAACCATATAAGCAAAACTCTGTCAGGTCAAGGGATAAAGATTCAATTAGGATGACCTCTTGACATTGGCCTCAGCGACACCTAATATGAGCCCTGATCGTGAACTCTTGACCTGTGAACGCCTACTATATATCTTTGAGTCTAGTCAATCTCTCACCTGATTTGGTCATCCGGTAGGCAGCCATCTGAGGAAGATACCGTTTTTTAATATGGGGGAGGCATTGATAGATGGCCGTAGACAAAGCCTCGCTTACATCTATAAGGGATATTATCGCCGGTCTCCTTGAGGATGGCACGTTAGCCTTTAACCCTGAAGACGCTCGGATCTGGGAAGAATGGGACAGGGTAGTCGGCCCTTCCATTTCAATAAATGCAAGGCCTTCCTGGATCAAGGATAGGGTACTCAGGGTCTGGGTCGCGGAACCCATTTGGCTTCAGGAACTGAAATTCCTGGAGGAGGATATCCGAGGAAGGCTAAATGATACCCTGGGCCGAAAGGCCGTAAGAAAGATAGAATTCAGGGTCGGTCCCAAATAGAGAAATTCCCCTGCCCAGTTAAGGGCGGGTCTACTTTCAACCCTGGACTTCCGCCTAAAGAGCCCTCTATCAGCGCCAGCCTGGCTTGGGATTGGAGGTTGGGATAAATGATACGGAGGCGTTTGGGTTCCAGGCCAAAATGGCGCATGCGGCCCAAGATGTCCGTCAGACGAACAGACGGATAAATCAATGTCAGCCTCCCCTTCTTCCGAAGCAACCCCGTAGCTGCCATCAAGATATCGTCGATCGAGGTCAGTAATTCGTGTCTTGCGACGGCCCTGCGGGGGTCAGGGTTGATGCGGCCGCTTTTTAACTGGCGATAGGGGGGATTGCTGATGACCACATCCGCCCAGTTCCTGGTCACAGGGGGACATCTGATATCCCCAATAATAATCTCCATCTTCTTCTCGAACCCATTGAGCTTGGCATTTCGCTTTGCCTGAGCAGCGAGTTCTTTTTGGATCTCAAGTCCAAAGACATGCCCAACCGGTCTCGTCAGAAGCAAAATCAGGAGAATTATGCCGCAGCCTGTTCCCAGGTCCACCACCACATCTTCGGGTCTTATGGTCACAAATTGTGAGAGCAAGATGGCATCAATGGAAAATCTGTAGCCATCTCTGGATTGGATCAGCTTGAGGCGGCCCTCCATGAAAAGGTCAATAGATTCGTCGGGCCAGAAGGTACTATCATGGGACCTGGATGATTTCATGAGGATCTATCTTATTAAAGACCAGACCTGATAACACCTTGGGATAGAAATAGGTTGATTTCCTGGGCATGACAAGGGAGTTGCTTGCCACCTCTTTGACCTGCTCCGCCCTTGTGGGGTTCAGCATAAATGCCATTTGATAGTCCCCCGACTGCACATCGGAGATGGCCGTTTCCATGTTGCTTTGATAGTGGAACGTCTTTTCGTCATCCAGATCTTCTTTGCTGAAACCGAGGGCCCTCTGGAGGATAAACCGGGAAAGCACAAGGACATCAAGCTTTCTGAGCGACGGATGAAGATCGTCACCCATCTTCTCTCTTTCAGTTTCCTTAAGTGTGAAGAGGTAGTATTGTTTTGAGCCATGTTGGTAAAATGCAATGTTTGTGCCTCTAACCCCGGTCGCGTGAAGTTTCCTTTTGATGGCGATGGATTCCTCTAGGGCACCGTGGCCGGAGAGTGGAAAGCCTGAGATCTCGAACCACTCCTCTATCTTCCTTAGAAATGGATCAAGTCGAAACTCAGGCACAGCCCTAATTAGCCGATGTGAGGGAAGGATTGTCAAGCCCTTGTCATTCATATTGGAAAGATACATCATCACAAACTCATAAGACCTATTGGCAGGACGGCTTCCGTACCTGGCCCTCATAATGTTTCTGAAGTTGCGCGAGGTCTCGTAACGGTGGTGACCGTCTGCGAGGTATATGGGAGTTTCCAACATGGCATCAGCTACTCCCCTGAATAACTGAGGGTTTTGCAAGGTCCACAGCTGGTGTTTGGTTTCATCTTCGTAATCGAAGGCGATTTGGGGAGAGGCGTCAACGGACCTCTTGCACATGTCAAGTACAGTGTCATCCGGATCTTCAAAAAGACCGAATATCTGACTTAACTGGCAATTGCAGGCCCTCATGAGCATTAACCGGTCATTTCTGTGGGCCGAAAAGGTCCTCTCATGTGGAAGGATCACACTGCTGTGCTCCTCTTCTATCCGGACCAAGACAACTATGCCCCACCGGGTTCGTCGAGGCTCTCCGCCCCCTGGATTGTAGCTCAGGGACGAAACATATAGACAAGGTTGATTGGCACGGAGCAGGGTGCCATCGGATTCCCACCTCGAAAGGTAGTCGGCAGCACGGGTATACCTATTATCCCAATCAGAGTCCCCGGTCTTTTTCTTGCCCAAGATCAAACGGATGACATTATGAGGATCTTTCTGGTAATACCTTTCCTGTTGCTTCTCCGAAATGACGTCATATGGTGGGGCCACCAATCTCGCGAGGTCTTGCCTTTTGTGAAGGTCATATGTTAATCCCATAAATGGGGCAATAATAGCCATTTCTTGATCCTTGTCCTTTAGGACGAAATTGAGGCACTAATTTCACGCGATAAGAGCAATGTGTCAAGGGAATTTGGGGCAAGGAGGTGTACTAAGTGACTTCCATGCATAGGAACAGTCAGGATCTCAGCCGGCCAGAAAAGGCCCCGGATATCCTAATAGAAGGGGGAATACTCATTACAATGGTGGAGGGTGAGGAGCCTATTTCTGATGCCAGAGTCTTTATAGACGATGGGCGGATAACAGGGATTCAGAGGGTCGAGGAAGAAAGAGACGCGACCTGTTCCCCGGTGGAGGTCATTAATGCCAGAGACTGTTTGATCATGCCGGGGCTGATCAATGGCCACAACCACGCAGCCATGAGCCTCTTCAGGGGCATTGCCGACGACTTACCGTTGAGGCAATGGCTTTTTGAAAAGATCTTCCCAGCTGAGTCGAGGTTCCTCACCCCCGATACGGTCTACTGGGGCTCTCTCCTTTCGTGCCTTGAGATGATTTCATCGGGGACCACCTGCTTTGCGGATGGGTATTTTTTTCAGGATGGTACGGTTCGCGCTGTAAAGGACTCAGGGCTTAGGGCCCTCATCGGCCAAGGGGTCATAGATTTCCCTGCACCAGGGGTTGAAGACCCGAAAGAGAATGTAGCTGTGGCAAGGAGATTCATAACGGACTGGCAGGGATTCTCCGACCTGATCACGCCGGCAGTTTTTTGTCACAGCCCCATCACCTGTTCCGAACGGACCCTAAGGGCTGCAACCGAGCTATCCCAGGAGTTCAACCTTCCCCTTCAGATCCATCTTTCTGAAACCCGTGAAGAGGTCATGGAGATCATGAAGAGGGCTGGGATAAGACCGGTTCACTATCTGGATGGATTGGGTGTCATAAACTCCAGTCTTATTGCCGTGCACGCTGTCCATCTGGATCATGGGGAGATGGAGTGTCTCAGGGAAAAGGGAGCCAGGATTGTCCACTGCCCAGAGAGCAGCATGAAACTCGGCTCCGGAACGGCGAGGGTCTCGAACATGTTGAAAATGGGTCTGACAGTGGGGCTAGGTACAGACGGGTGCTCATCAAACAATAACCTCGATCTTTTTCAGGAAATGGACATTGCCGCCAAGCTCAGCAAGGTCGCGGAACAAGACCCCCGCAGCCTGGTCGCTCGGACCGCCCTCAGGATGTCTACCCAATGGGGGGCGGCGGTCTTGGGCCTGGAAAAGGAAATTGGAACAATTGAGGAGGGGAAAAAGGCAGATATCATTGTGGTAGACCTAAACAGTCCTCACCTCTGCCCTCTCTACGATCCATACTCGGCCATGGTCTACGCGGCGGATGGTGCTGATGTGAAGGATGTGATCGTAAATGGAGAACTGCTTATGAAGGACAGGAAACACACCACATTAGACCCCCAAGAGATCATGAAAAGGGTCAAGGGTATCAGCAGGAATATACGCCTCTGATTCTAAAAATATTTGCCATTGGAGGCATAAATTGCTATTTAAATTGCTCTATAGCCGGGATGATCTTATATACCTCTTGCGGTATGCGTTCAAGTCTTTCTTTGGCGTGATGCATAGCACAGGAGCAAAAAAGTAGAGATGATAGAGAGTTAGAGATATGCAAGAAAGGAAAAAAGCAGGCCTATTACTTACCATAGGGGCGATTGTGATAGTCCTTGGCGGCCTGGGTTGGTTCCTGGCAGGGATTTTTGAGGGAGAAAAGCCGGTCGTGGATCTTAGGCCTCTTCCTGAGTTCCTAACTGGACCCCAGAAATTCGCCCTTGCAATTAGCGATATGAAGAGAGGGCTTAGGGAACTCAGTGTCTCAGTTAACCAGGAAGGCCGTGAAATAAAGGTTTTCGAAAAGAAATTTCCGTTTAAAGGCTTACTCAATCGGGATGGCACCCATAAGTGTGAAACGGAATTTTCTGTGGACCCCTCAAAACTCAACCTGACTCAGGGCCGTGTCGACCTGTTGGTACGGGTTTGGGATTATTCGAGAAGGAGAGGGGGGGATGGAAACCTATCTCTAGTTCAGCATAAGATGGTTGTGGATACGGTCCCTCCGGCCGTCAGGGCCGTGAGCAGGCTGCACTATATGAATCTCGGGGGGGCAGGCCTGATAGTGTACCAGGTCTCTTCGGATTCTAGCGAAAGCGGCCTTTTCGTAAACGAGTTTTTCTTCCCTGGCTTTCCCGTTGATAAGGAATCGAGGGAAGGGCTCTACCTCTGCTATTTCGCTATTCCTGTCAATATTGAACCTGATCCTGAGGTATATCTCTGGGCAAAAGATAAGGCTGGGAACCTCTCCAGGGCAAATTTTTACCACCGTGTCCGGAAAAGGCGGTTGGGGGAAGTGAAGGTTAACATTACAGACCGATTCTTGAAACAAATCCTTCCCTATTTCTCGTTTTGTCAATTCAGCGCAGGAGCGAGTGACATTGACAAGTTCCTTCAAATCAATCGAGACTTGAGGAAGAAAAACAACCAGACCTTTTACGAGCTGAGGAAAAAGACGGGACGAGAACGAATGTGGGATGGGACTTGGCTAAGGCAAGAAAACGCCGCCAACATGGCAAGATTCGGGGAGCGCCGGGAATATTATTATCAGGGAAAGAAGATTGACGAAGAGATACATCTGGGCGTGGACTTGGCCTCTTTGGCCAACTCGGAGGTGCTTGCTGCCAACAGGGGTCGGGTAATATTTGCAGACCGTCTGGGGATATATGGCCTCACGGTGGTCCTGGACCACGGCCAGGGGCTTGCCTCGGTCTACTCGCACCTGAGCAAGATGATTGTGCAGCCGGGGCAGGAGGTCGCCAAAGGAGAGGTGATCGGAACTACAGGGCGGACCGGACTTGCCGGTGGAGATCATCTGCATTTTGGCGTAATGGTGAGCGGGGTCTTCGTTAATCCCATAGAGTGGTGGGACAGCCACTGGATCCAAGACAATGTCACCCGTAAGCTGGCCCTCTTAGATAAGTAACCCCGTGTCATTGAGTAACAGCTAATAATAGACCCTTGACCTCCGCGGCACAGTGGCTTCCTGGGGTCAAGGTTCCGATATGGATGATGGTTCTAAGGCGGCCTCGATCCTGTCAAGGGGGAGTCGATTCGCGTCCATCCCCAGCCTATCCCGCTCGAGACCCATGGCCAGGCCCAGAAGCTGGGGGTAGAGAATAGAGGGGATGTCGTAGTCGCGACCCCGATCCGAGGCAATCTTGCCCTGAATGGTATCGAATTCCACCTGGCAGAAGGGACAGGCAGTACAGAGACAATCTGCATTCCAGGCCTTGGCGTCAGCGAGCTTTTTTTCGCAGAGATCCAGGGCGAGGTATTCATTTACGCCCAGGAGCGGTCCTCCGCAACACTCCCATTTGGCACCCCAGCGAATGCTCTTGGCGCCGGTAAGCTCCACCAGGTCGTCAAAGACCCTTGGGGGCGAAGAACTGTCAAATTGCATCACCTTGCTGGGTCTCAGGGTATGGCAACCATAATGAGTGGCTATATTGAGGCCCTTATAAGTCCTTGCAATCCGATTCCGGATGGAATCGAGACCCACGTCCTGGTGGAGTACCTTCATGAAATGCCTCACATGGATCCCGCCGTTATAGACAGCCCCTGAGGACTCCAAGCGCCTGTTTATGGCCGACCTTAATTCAGAATCCTCCTTGAGGTGGTGGTTGACGTCGGTGAGTGTACTGTAACAGCCGCTGCAAAGGCACATGATATCAACACCTTGTGCCTCAGCGAGGGCGAGGTTGCGGGCACCCACGGTGAGGAACATCTCAAAGGAGATGGACCGGAGGGGCACAGGCCCACAGCAGCTGAACTGCTCTATATCAATCAGTTTCACCCCGAGTTCGTCCAGAACTGCACGGGCCGAGGCCTCGTAATGGTTCACGCGGGAAGGAATGGAACATCCGAGAAAGATGGCATAGCTCTTCATCTCTCGTCCTCTCTATTTTGCCGGATTAATGACCTCAGGTAAGCTTAGCTCTCTCAAGAGCCCTTTTAGAACTTCGTCACCTGCGCCGCTCAGCTCTGGAAGGTCAAGCTCCTCCCGTTCCCACTCCATGATCTCGGCGGTCCGGCCATTGTCCAAGAGGGCGTTTGCAGACATCCGTATGCCCCTGGGGATAAGGTCTTTCCGATCCCTTATGGCCATGTTCTTGAGTTCATAGATGACATCACATACCTGTATGCCCTGGGGGCAGTATTCGGTGCACATATAACATTCCGTACAGGCCCAGAGCATCCGGGCCTCCAGGACAATATCCTTTAGCCCAAGGCGTACCGCGTACATGAGCTGATGGGGGAGCAGGTCCAGTTCCTGTGCCGGATTCGGCCTGAAGTTTAAGACAATCGGGCAACCGTTGGTGCAGGTGAAACACTGAAAGCAATAGGCGGAGGTCTTTGCCTGGATAGAGGAAAACATCCTCTTAACAAACTCTTTATCTGAATCTCTTTTCAGGACCAGGGTTCTATCTGGTTCCATGGCTTATCCACCCTTTCGCCTTTTTGGCAGTTTGCCTTGAAGTCCGCCGATCGTAAATCACTTGGATCTGGCGCTCTATACTACCATGTGGTAGCTACCGTCAACAGAAATATACCTTTATTCATTCTCTTCTGTTACCAGCATTTCTTCGGGGATCTCCATGCACTCGCTGATGGCCTCTTTGAAGTGGATCGCCCGGATTCCCAGGTCATATTCCTTTGAAAGGTCTCTGATCTGATCAATGCAATTGTGGCATGGGACAAAGATGACCTTGGCACCCGTCTCCCGGATCTGCTCTGCCTTGACCTTTCCCCCTTTCAACCGGTGCTTCTTCATCTCGCCGCCCATGGGCATGGCACCGCCACCCCCGGCACAGCAGTAATTGTAATTCCCCTGGTATTTCAAGGGACGAAAGTCCTCAGAGAGGTATTCCGCAAGACGCCTGTTCTTCTCGGCCAGACCTCCACTGCGAATTATATTACAGGGGTCTTGAACAGTGGTGGGTTCCTTTATCTTCTCCCTAATCCTTATCCGGCCGTCCCGTATGTAGTCATGAAAGAGTTCAACCGAGTGAATCACCTCTTGCTTGGGGGTGTATCCCAGCCAGGTGGGCGCTTCGAACCGAAGCGCTCTGTACGCGTGCCCTCATTCGGTTATGGCAACCTGTTGCACCTCCAACTCCTCCGCCCTCTTAAAGGTATTCTCGACAATCATCCGGGAGGTCTTCAAATCCCCGCAGAACATGGAGAGATTCGTGTCATCCCACCCTGGCTTGCTGCAATAGGTGTAGTCTTCACCCGCCAAGTGAAAGATCTTGGCTACCTGCATCATGTCCTGTGGGTAAAACATAGGTTCCCTTGCATTGACCGTATACAGTATCTTTGCACCCTTTTTATCGATAGGTATCTTTAGGCCCTTCAGCTCTGCCGCGGTCTCCTCCTCACACCACTCTATGGTCTCCACCCAGTTCTCATCCGTTACCGCCATCTGGTTACCAAACCCTTTGTAATTCTCTATGGCCTTGAGAAGACCCTCCGGGGCGATCCCCTGCGAAAACAGCAGGCCCCTCAGCAGCGATATCATCAGCGCTATGTCTATTCCAAAGGGACAATACAGGGTACACCGCCGGCACATATTGCACTCGTAATAAACAGTGTCATAGACCCTCTGAAGATAGTCCCTATTCACATTGCCCTTCTTTCTCATGATCTCCTTCAAGAACCTCACCTTGAAGGAAGGAATCATCCTGGGGTCATTTTGATTGGCCGAATAGTAGTGGCACGTGTTTGCACACAGACCGCAATGGGTGCAGATGTCAAGCCACATCTTGAACCGGGCACCCATCCTGGGCTTCAAAAAATCAATGATCGCTTCTGCCCTTATCTCTTCACTCATGATCACACTCCTTCACACCATATCCATCCGGATTCCTCTAAACCGAATAGCCCCTCCGGCCAAATTCAATCCCGGTGGATCCTCTGGAAAAGAAAAACAGCACATAATGGGACAACTTCGTGAACGGAATCAATATCAGCATCAACTCGCCTGAAAGCATATGAATCAGCTGCATATTGTCACCCCAAAACCCAACGCCGTCCAGGGTCCCGTGGACCAGAAAATATCCTGTCACAAACGGTAAGGCCGTAACAACAAGAAGAAAATAATCCGAAAATGTGGAAATCAGGCGGATGTCAGCCGAAAAGATGCGCCTCAAAAGAAAAAAGATGGCAATTGCCAGAAAAACGAGTGTCATCCAATCGGCCAGCCCATTAGGAATGGACGACCAGGACCACTCAAACCGCGACTCCTCCCACAGGGTGATATGGCCCGAATACCATATGGGCACTATAATCAGACAGAGGTGAAATATGTACCCCAAGATTGTAACAACAGGATTCTTGACGACATCCTTATTGAGCGGGAGGACCCAACGGACAAGCGTGGCAAATATATACTTCCAGCTAAAATGTTGATAGATGATCGTGTCCCTTTTCAGAGATGAGAAAAAGAACATGGCTACCCGCAGGATACTGCCTACGATAAAGACTATGAATGCCAGCCAAAGGAGCGGGCCTTCAACAAATGAATAAAAGTCCATGAACCTCTCCTTTCCTCCGACCACTCATTGCATCTTGAGGGGGTCCTCAAAGAAGTTGGCCTTATTGTCGGGATGTGGGCCTTCAAAAAGCGACGTGAGACCCCTTTCTAAAACATGCTTAGACCTTAACTGCCCAATCTTTGATGGAATGGCATATACAATGAAAAAATCCCCTGCAAGTCAAGAGAAATGAGCACCCGCATCCTCTAACCCCCTGTCAGACCTAACGCCTTGACACTGTGCCACCTCTCACTTACACTCTCTTAAAGGAAATAATGATCCTGGGGCAGGCGCCGAGGGGTTAATGAAACTACCATCTGAGAATCAGACAGAAATCATTCTGGATAGCATAGCCGACGGCGTCTTTACCGTTGATGCAAAACAAAAGGTCACTTCTTTTAATCGGGCTGCCCAAGAGATAACCGGGATCATAAGAGAGGAGGCGATCGGTAGGCATTGCTGGGAGGTCTTCCGAGCAAGTATTTGCGAGGGACAATGTTCCCTCCGCCAGACCATGGAAACTGGCAAGTCCATTGTGAATCAGCCCATATTCATTTTGAACTCACAAGGGCAAAGAATCCCGGTCAGCATTTCCACGGCCCTCCTGAAGGATGAGAGGGGTCGAGTCATAGGAGGAGTGGAGACCTTCCGTGATCTGAGCGTAGTGGAAGCGTTACGCAAAGAACTCGAGAATAGGCACTCTTTTTTTGACATTATAAGCAAGAATGAGGGGATGCACCGCCTTTTCGGGATTCTCGAGCAGGTGGCTGAAAGTAATACTACTGTCCTGCTTGTCGGTGAAAGCGGTACAGGGAAAGAGCTCTTCGCAAAGGCAATCCACTCCTTGAGTCCGAGAAAAACGGGGCCCATCATAACCATCAACTGTGGAGCTCTGCCCGACAACCTTCTTGAATCAGAACTCTTTGGGTACAAGGCTGGCGCATTCACCGACGCCAAAAAGGATAAACCGGGGCGTTTGGCGCTGGCAGAAGGAGGGACCCTTTTTCTGGATGAAATCGGTGATATATCACCCGCACTTCAGGTCCGGTTACTTCGCGTATTGCAGGATAAGGTCTACGAACCTCTTGGCAGTACCAAATCCCTTAAAGCGGATGTTCGTATTGTTGCCGCAACCAATAGCGATTTGGAAGAGCTTGTGAGAGGGGGAAGCTTCAGGCAGGACCTGTATTACCGCATAAATGTAGTGAAGCTTGTTCTTCCCCCATTGAGGGACAGGAAAGAGGATATCCCCCTATTGGCTGATCATTTTATCCGCAAGTTTAACCGATTAAATGCCAAGGAAATCCAGGGATTATCCCCTGAGGTATTTCCCATCCTCATGTCCCATGATTTCCCTGGGAACGTCCGTGAGCTGGAGAACATCATCGAATACGCGAACGTTGTTTGCAAGAACAGCCTAATCGGTAGTAAACATCTCCCCGATTACCTGGTGTGCGGGTTGAATCGAACAAGGCCGTTGATGCCTGAAGACAGCCCAAAAGGGACCATTTCCTGGGAAGACGTGGAGCGTAACTTCATCTACGAGGTATTGAGGCGGAACGAGTGGAATAGGTCTGCTACGGCCTCCCAGATAGGCATTCATATCTCCACCCTGTGGCGAAAGATGAAGCGACTTAATATTAAGGCCCCGAGGTAACAGTGCCAGAAAGAAGATTTATTGCATAACTGCAATGTCTTTCCCGCTTCGGGATTCCAATTTGTACCAATGTACGATTATGGCTACCCCATTAAGCCCGAAGAAGAGATCGAGGTGCTCAAGGCTGAGGCAAATTCCATGAGAAGTGCATTGGATGAGATCAACCGACGAATCGAGGAACTGGGCAAAGACTCTTCAGAATAGCATCGTCTCTGGTCTCTTCACGAATGGGTACAGCCCTTGTCACCGTAAGCGATGATAGGTGGGGGCAGGCCAGATGGAGACCTGCCCTCTATTCGTATTGGATCATTGGATCGAATCAAGGCACTCAGACGCATATATGGTTCGAATGCCGGTGGGCCCTAGCCCTTTGCCTCAGCGACCAAATCTATTAGGTGCGGCTAGACTCGAGGCCCCTAATATACTTTAAGCGCGCCACGAGATCCTTCCCTTCCTCCTCACCTGGGCAGGGAGGCAACTGACACATCAGCCCCAACCCCTCACTTGCCTCGTGAAACTCTTCAGGAGACATAGGGCTTACAGCCGCACAATTTATCATTGGGTTTATGGACAGCACTTCAGCCGCCAGTTTCAGTCCGGTCATGTCCTCTAGTTTTTCTAGTGTGACCACGAGATCGATGTTAGTCCCTGAAGCGATATCCAGGGCCTGGCTTCCCGATTCTGCCCAAAAAACCTGAACATCTTCACACTCTGCCAGGCCCGACGCCAGTCCAGCCAAAGCCTGCTTATTAGGGGTCACCAGCAATAATTTAAACATGACTATCTCCCAAACTAGGAATCT
>CAYVMN010000075.1:0-20045 GCA_964452575.1 uncultured Desulfobacteraceae bacterium
ATGCCGTCTTTTACGTCCTTTGGAAAAAAGACCCTCGCGGTCCTCCCTCCGGGCCAGAGGCCCTTCCCCTCCGGCCTGGAAGCGGGGCCGGAGGCGGCCTTTCTTTCAAAATGCTAAAGTGTTACGCTGAATCAGGGATCTCATATAGCGGCATGGTCGTAAGTCATTTTAGGATACCTTGAAAAAGCTCCGGGTGCTCGATGACCTCTTTTAGCCTTCCCAAAAACCCCGCTGCAGGAACGCCGTCAATAACGCGATGATCGTGCGTCAGGCAAAGATGTACCATGGTTCGGATTGCCAGCTGATTCTGATAGACGGCAGGCCTCGGACCGATTTTTCCGATACCGAGAATAGCATTTTGAGGGGGGTTGATGATGGGGGTCATAAAGTCCACATCCACATTGCCCCCGCTGCTTAGGGTAAACGTACCCCCCTGATAATGCTCTGGCTCAAGCTCATTGCGCCGGGCCTTTTGGGCCAGCTTCCTAATCTCTCGGCTGATGGCAAAAAGGCCCTTTTTATCTACGTTCCGTACCACCGGAACCACAAGGCCGCTATCAAGGGCCACAGCCACACCGATATGATATTCACCCCAGCAGATAATCTCATCTCCAAAAACGGCGGAGTTCAAGATAGGGAATTCCTTCAACACAAAAGGAAGAAGCTTGACAAGCATATCCACAAAGGTAATTCGTTGATCTGGACGGTCGAGTATGAGTACCTTCCGGAATTGGGCAAGTTCCGTCATGTCGGCTTCAGAGACAACGGTCAACTGGGCGCCGGTCTGGAGGCTCGAGACGAGATTGTCGGCAATGGTCCGGCGCATCCCGATAAAAGGTATTCTCTGGCTCACGACACGATCGCCCAATTCCGGCGCGGCCTGGGGAGGGGCACTGACCTCCCGCTCCTCTTCCTCAAAAGACAGCCGTATCCCCCACTCTTCTTCAGGCTCATCAAAGAAGATGCCCGCGGCGGGTTCGACTTCCACCTGGAGGTTCTTCTTATACCCTTCAAACTCCTCCCGGCTGTCGGACACAACACCCAGAGTTTCCCCGATCTTCACCCTGTCTTTAACCCTCTTCAGGCTGAACACCATGCCTGATGCCGGGGCCTCTATTTCATAGGTCACTTTGGCCGTTTCGATGGTAACTACAGGTTCTCCCTTTTCCACCTGCTCTCCGTCGCCTTTGGTCCACTTGACCACAGTGATATCCGCCTGGGTCATTCCCAGCTTAGGCACAAGAATAGGTGTAATCATATCCGAAAAGTCCGTTGCTTGCTTTTAAAGGATTGACCAGTATCCTGACCATATCCTGTATCCCTCCCTTGCCACCTGGTCCTTAAGTCGCATCTTGACCCTCCCCGCCCATTTGGCAAAGCGCCAGTCTTTTGCTTAGGCCGGGTGCCCGACCGTTCTTCGGGAGCGACTACAGCGTGCGCTTTACGGCACGCACAATCGAGTCCTTATTGGGTAAGTACAGGTCTTCCAGGACCGGGCTGCCAGGAATGGGCACCATGGGTGCACCCACTCTTTGCACCGGGGCCTTAAGCGAAGAAAAATAATCCCCACAGGCGAGTGCCGCGATCTCAGAACCCACCCCGCCCCTTATCCTTCCTTCCTCCACGGTAACCAGACGTCCTGTCTTCTCCACCGACTCGAAAATGGTATCTTTGTCCAGCGGAACAATGGTCCGTGGATCAATGACCTCGATATGGATACCCTCTTGTGCCAGATCCTGAGCCGCATTCAGGGCTTCATATACCATGAATCCAAAGGCCACTACTGTGGCGTCTTTTCCTTCTTTTCGCACCACAGCCTCACCGAATGGAATGGTGTACTCCTTATCAGGCACCTCGCCTTCAACACCTCCCAGGACCAGCTTTTTGTGTTCAAAAAACACCACTGGATCATCGCTTCGTATGGCCGATTTCAGGAGGCCTTTGGCATCGTAAGGCGTGGAAGGCTCCACCAGTATAAGTCCAGGGGCCTGGATCAGCTGAGATTCCAGGCACTGGGAGTGACCATAAGCCATCCGGAAGCCTGCCCCCACGGCTGTTCGAATGGTCAGGGGAATGCTGTACTGGTTTCCGGTAATATAACGCCACTGACCAAGGTGATTACAGATCTGATCCATGGCCAGCATGGCAAAATCACAGAACATGAGTTCTAAGATGGGACGCTGCCCGTTCATTGCAGCTCCCATGGCAACACCGGTAATGGCGTTTTCAGCAATAGGGGTGTTCAGAACCCTTTCCTCTCCGAACTCCTTAACCAATCCGGCGGTCTGGCCAAAGGCTCCGATCCGAACATCCTCTCCAAGCACAAAAACGCTCGGATCCCGCCGCATTTCCTCAGCCATTGCCTCATTAAGGGCCTGCAAAAAATTGATCGTCCTGGTCATTATATCACCCCCTTCTGAGCATATACGTCCTCGAACAGATCTTCCATAGTCGGGTCGGATGCTGCGAATGCTTCCTCTACCGCTTCGTTCACTTCCCTCTGCACCTCCTGCCTAAGCCTTTCATCGGCATCGGGCGTCAGGACTGCCCTTTCCAGCAGCTTGACCTGGCAGAGGTCTATGGGATCCCTCTTTCCCCATTCCTCCAGATCCTCTCGTCTTACGTAACCGCCAGGGTCGCCAGAAAAATGGAGCGCCATACGAAAGGTCTTATACTCCACCAGGTAAGGCCCCTTGCCGCTGCGGGCATGCCCGACGGCCTTTTCAGTTGCCTCATAGGTCGTTTCGATATCCTGGCCATCCACGATGTCATAAGGTATCCCGTATCCTGCAGCCCTTGGCGCCACATCCTCGGTGGGATAGTGTTCTTGCATGTAGGACAGCTCGCAAAACTGGTTTGTACAGACGGCAAACACCACAGGCAGCTTCCACAGGGCAGCCATACACATAGATGGATGGGCGTCCCCCTGATTGCAGGTGCCTTCTCCCACAAAATACAAGGTCACCTGATCCTTTTTTTGCATTTTTGAAGCGAGGGCCGTGCCTATTGCATAGGAAAAGTCTGAGCCCAGACTGGAGACCAGTCCAGGGATATTCACCTTTCGATCACACAGGTGCAGCGTGCCTTTCCCTTTGCAAACGGCTGTTTTTTTCCCCAGGTATTCGAGCCAGATGCCTTGGGGTGTCATCCCCTTTCCAATGTACTCACCCACACCCCGATGTGTGCCAAAGAGGATGTCTTCCTTTTTCAAAGGCCCTGTCACTCCAACTGCTACAGCCTCCTGCCCTGTACCGAAATGCGACATCAGTTGAATTCTTCCTTCCTGCAAGAGACTCCCGTGCTTCTCTTCCATAGCACGGACCAACAACATCTTGCGGTATAATTCCAAAAGCTTTTCATTCTCTAAAGGCATAATGACCTCCTTTCGGCCAGAGTTCTTATGGCCTGATTTCGATTAACTCAAATAGGACTCCACCAATACCATCGGACTCCAAATAGGCCGCCCGGATATGCCCCATACCTTCCACGTCGGTCTCTGCGTTCATAAGAATATTGGGACCTTTTCCCCTGAGATAATCAAGCCATTCGTCATAGTTATCAACGATAAAGCCAAGGTGCTGCATTCCTTCTCCTTTTTTCTCCAGAAACCACTTGTGAGGGGCATCCCCTTCCAAGGGTTCAATGAGCTCCAGCTGCAGCGGCCCCCATTGGCACATGCCAATGTTCAGACGGATCGGGGTCGGTTTGCCCTTGACCCAGTGTTGGGCAGGGGCGAATTCTATTGTCTGGAATGGGCCAACTCCAAACGTCTTGGTATAATAATCGATTGCCTGGTCCAGATTTTTGACCACGACACCCACCTGGGCGGGTGGCGGCAGGACCATCTGTTTTACCTTCTCATCCATGGCTCACCTCCCATTTTGAAATTTGAAAAGAGTTATCCGTACTTTCCAATCTGAGAAACTGCCTGCAAAAAGTCAATAACGGAAATCCGTCATTTTTGGCAAAAAACAGTTTTCTTGGTATGTTCTGGAAAATTTTGATATCATTCACTCGACAAAGCGGAAACCATACAGGAATATCAAGCTACACTGTCCAGGAGACAAGGTATGAGCGTACCCTTAAAAGGACTGGCAACTCAGGACTTGATGGAGGTGCTCCTGGTGAGCCGCGCCGCTTTCGAAAGCAACACAACTGACGAGCTGATACGCGAACTGCTCCGCCACCTGGAAAGAATATTCAGGACAGGTAACAGTAATTTTTTCTTTGCGCGTCATCTTGCCCGGGCACTGAATCTTGAGCGTGTGATCACCAGGGGCATCGAGGACAAATTTATTACCCAGTTTCGCGATTATTATCACCGCCTGGATCCCTTTTTCAAGGGATTACTACTCCCCCGTGTAAGGCTCCTTACCACCGAGCAACTCATTTCTTTCAAAGACCTGATCCGGTGCGAGTATTACAATGACTTTCTCAAGCCTCAGTCAATTCACTATCAGATGAGCATTATCCTGAAAAGCGAGCAAAGGCTCTTAGGCGTCCTGTCCCTGTTTCGGCCACGAAACGCGAAGGATTTCTCCTCTTTGGATAGGGCTAAAGCTGACTTGATGGCCCCATATCTGGCTGGAGCAGTGGAAAAGAGCATTATCTCAGACAAGATGTCTGAGCGAAAATCTTTTATCGATTCTATTGTTACCCGTCTTCCCTTCAAGGGCATAATGATTTTGGACGCCTCATTAGATCCCATCTACCAAGACGAAAATGCTGTCAGGATCATGTCTAATTTGAAAAGCGTCAACAGGTCAGGGGAGGAATCGTTTGAGGCCCTTCCTAAAGAGATTAATCTGCGTTGTAAGGACTTCCTGAGTTGCGCAGGAAAAGAAGAGACGTCTGGACTCCTCCAGCATCAGTTCCATTTTGTCTCCCCCGGGGAAAAACAAAAGATATCAATCCATCTGCGCCTGATACCCCAGCTTGGTAAGAATCCACTTTTACTGCTTTGCCTTGACCCGGAAGAGCACCCATTATGTCATTTCAAACGCTCAAAGGAACATCGTCTTACCGGACGTGAGATTGAAGTGGTTTCCCTTCTATCTGAGGGGCTGACAAACAGGGGAATCGGGGAAAAATTATTTATAAGCGAATACACCGTTGAGAATCATCTGAGATCCATTTACAAGAAAATGGGGGTTAAGAATCGGACGAGCCTAGTCCATCGAATTATGCAACTAACCTCCACTGAGAATTGGTTTACCCATAGCATGCCCATCTAGTCTAGCACTGCAATCTCCACTTTTTCATTGCTCCTTTCCCGCAGACGTGGAATATCCTATCTCCCCCATGACTACGGCAACAACGATATCCTCCCTCAGGTTAACCGGACCATAAGCCAGCCCCGTCCAAGCTAAACCTTTCAGTTGCATAAAATATTTTGATCAATTAAGCCATTGCACTGAAAAGCCTTGCCAGTTCTCGTTGATCCTTGATCCTGGTTTCTGGATCCTGGATGTTTCTGGTTTTCACTATTTGGAAATTCCTCAATGACCAGCATCCAGTATCTAGCATCCAGCATCTGCCCGGAAAACGCAACTGTAATAGGCATACCTGCGATGACGGTTGACAGGATTTTATGCAACATTGGGGTAAACAAGGCCCAAAGCGGCTCCAACATTGACATACAGCCGCGAGTACCATACACTTCGTATCCTAGATTTGCCAACCAGGAGGTCTTTTGGGAGGCAAGCAAGATATAGTCATTTGGAGGAAGACCCATGGGCATTAGAATGAAGATCTTGTCCGGTTTCCTGATATTGACTGTGATGCTGCTTATTGCGGGGATATGGTCAATATATGAACTGAGCACGGTAGGCGAGTCGGTTCAGGGGCTTTTGGATGACAACTATAAGAGCATCAATGCAGCAAAGACAATGATCGAGTCCCTTCAGAGGGAAGACAGTGCGGTGCTCCTGCTCCTGTCCGGGAATTGGAAGGAGGGGAGATCGGTTATAGAGTCCGCGGACAGATCTTTTCTGCAGGCCTTCAGCATTGCGAAGCATAATATAACCATACCGGGCGAAGAGGAGACGATTAAGGAGATAGAGGCAAAATATGAGGTCTATAAGCATCTGTGGGTAAGACCTATCGTCGGGACTTCAAGAGAAGAGAATCTCGGTTGGTATTTTCAGGAAGTGCATCCAAGATTTTTGGATGCAAAATCATCTGTTGAGGAGCTTATGACAGTCAATGACAAAACCATGTACCAGACCGCATCCAACCTGAAGGCAAGGGCACATAGGGCGGTGATGCCGGGAGTGGTCGCAATTTTAGCAGCCCTGATTTTTACCATAGTTTTCAACTACTTTGTCAACTGTTACATAGTAGGTCCTATCATCAAGATAACAGATGGGATCCAGAGATTTCTGAAAACCAGACAACCGTTCGATGTCCAGATAGAGACCAAGGATGAGCTGTTTCATCTTGTCTCTTCGATTGGAGGGCTGTTGGCTCAGTTAAAGAAGGGTGAGGCAACAGAATGAGGCCCTATGTGGTTCTCAGGTATAATGGATTTGTCCTCCTTTTTAACGCGGGCTTTCTGGTGGTCTCTGCCCTGGTATCTGCATTCAATCACGATCCCGCACTTTTTCCACTTGTTTACAGTGCCGTGATCGCCGTCCTCTTCGGGGCCTTTCCCTTGATATTTGTCCCTCCGACGACCGAGATCACCAACAAGGAAGGTTTCATAATCGTGGTCACCAGCTGGCTTCTCTCTTGCCTAATTGGGGTCATGCCCTATGTCCTCTGGGGTGGTGAGTTTACCTTGACGAATGCATGGTTTGAGAGTGTATCGGGTTTTACTACCACAGGTTCGAGCATCCTCACCAATATAGAGGCGCTCCCCCTGGGACTATTATTCTGGAGGTGCTCTACCCACTGGATTGGTGGTATTGGCATTATCATTTTCGTCCTTTCTGTACTACCATCCATCGGAAAGCCTGGGATGATCTTGTATCGCACTGAGATGTCTCCACTTGCCATGGATAACTTCCGCTACAGAAGCAAGAAGGCACTAAAGGTCCTAGTCGTGGTCTATGTTGGCCTGACCCTGTTCGAGGCCATATCATTACTTTCTTGCGGAATGGGGCCCTTTGATGCCATTACAAACTCCTTTGCCACCATTGCCACAGGTGGCTTCTCTCCCAGAAATTTGAGTATTGCCTACTACCACAGCCTGGCAATAGAGTGCGTGATAATGGTATTCATGATCCTCTCTGGCATGCACTTCGGCCTTCTTTTTGAGGCCGTTTCCGGAAATATCCAGGCTATATGGAAGTCATCAATCGTCAGGTATTATCTCCTGGCACTTCTGGGAGGGGTTGCCATAACAGCCCTCAACGTCCATGGAGATTATTTCAACGGTTGGGGGGAGGCATTGAGATACTCGGCATTCCAGGTTATCTCCATAGGTACCTCCACGGGATTCGCCACCACAGACAGCTCCATATGGCCGTCACTTGCAAAGCTGTTACTGATATTCTTTACCCTTCAATGTGCCTGTGCCGGGTCTACATCCGGGGGGATCAAGTCGGATCGGATAGTGATATTCTGGAAGGCAATTGCAAAGAGGATCAAAAAGATCCAACACCCTAATGCCCTTATAACGGTAAAACTCAACAAAATGGCAGTCGATGATGAGATAGTAGACGCAAGCGTTCTTTACATTTCCCTGTATCTGGGTATTGTCTTTATCTCAAGCCTTATGCTGTCCGCACTTGGCGTTGACGGGCTCTCTGCCTTCTCGGGCTCTGCCGCTGCCATGGGAAACGTTGGCCCGGGTCTTGGCACGGTCGGTTCTATGGGCAATTACAATCTGATTCCGGACGCAGGAAAATGGATTCTAACCGCAACCATGCTCCTTGGGCGACTTGAAATATTCGGACTAATGCTCTTTTTCGCGGCGAGATCCTGGAAATAGGACAAAATGACATGTATTTCTGATGGGTATGCAGACTGCCTACGGCCAATGCCTTACTCTGCCGTGGCGATTATCTTACCATCCTTTCCATAGAGTTCAATCTTCGACACATTAGCAATCCAGTATCCATGGGAAGAGTCAATCTTAACCGTCAATCTTACCATATATGCTGCACCGCGATCCATTTGCCCCAGCAGCCTTCCGGCGAATTTGGCCTTTTCCTCGTGTAGGTCTAACTTTGCTCTTACCTTGTTTGCAAGTTCAGGGGAGGTGATCACAAAGTTCAACTGGCTATGGTACAGATATCCGGGTATGTATTTCTTGTGAATCTCAACAGGGAGGCAAAAAAGACCGGTATGTTTGTCCTTCTGGATATCTCCCCCAAGCATTGCCTTGTCAAACACAAACGTCTGCCCCTCATATTCTTGAGGGGAATAGAACAGCTTGCTGAAAGTCGTAGAATCCCCCTGGGATCTGGGTAAAGCCGTCAATGAGAATATAAGGGCAAAGATAAGGATGAGTCCCTTCCTCATTTCTACCACCTCGGATTTTCAGTCTCTAGGGTCGCTCTTTCCGCTCTATCATTTGCGTTCCGGGTCTCTGGATCGTCTTCCGATCAATTGCCTTGCCAACAGGACCGCCTCTCCAGCATCCTTGGCATAACCATCCGCCCCAATGTCATGGCAAAACCTCTGGTTGACCGGGGCCCCGCCCCCAATGACATAGACGCCTTCTCTCAAGCCCGCCGAAATGAGGGCATCAATGACCATTTTCATCTGCACCATCGTGGTTGTCAAGAGCGCCGACATCCCCAGGATGTCCGGCCGTCTTTCGTCAACTTGTCGGACAAAATCCTCAACTTTGACATTTACTCCCATGTCGATGGTATCAAAGCCTACTCCCTTTAACATGGTCAGCACCATGTTTTTCCCGATATCATGGAAGTCACCGCGAACGGTGCCGATCATGATGGTCCCACCGCTATCCTTTTCTTGGCTTGCGAGATAAGGTTCAAGAATGAGAAGCGCTTCGTTCATTGCCCTGGCGGAAAGCAATACCTCAGGAATAAACACGCTCCCATCCGTGAATCTCTGTCCAATGATCTCCATGGCGGGCAGCATTCCTCGGTTCAAGAGGTCTTTGGCGCCTTCACCCTTTTCGAGCATTTTCATTATATCACGCCTGATCTTATTCCGATCCCCTTTGAGGACATCTTCCTGGATGGCCATAAAATCTTCGTGAAGCACGGTCCGTGGCGTCACACGCTCAGCCGCTTCCTTTAACTGCCTCTCCAGAATGGGCCTTGCGCTGCCTGCTTCCAGGGGCAACCGCCCTTCCTTTTCAAGGCGTTCTCCGATATAGATCAGGCGGTCAAATTCTGTGTTTGGGGGGGAGGTATCTCCGATGGAGGCGATGAACCTCTTGCCCGGAGATATGACGCGGAACATTCGGTCCAGATAACCTTTCAGGTCATCCCAGGACGTTGATTCTGAAAGGAGCATGATCTCTGGAATGCCACCATGGATAGTCAACTTATCAGAGCGACACCATCGATCATAGTATTCACCAATCGTAACTTTGGTCATGGGATATGGCGTGACAGCATCGGCGATATCCATGCCACACTCCGGAATCAAATCCATTAGGCCCTTATTTTCCCCATCAGGGTGTATAAGAAGGAGTATCCCCTGGGGCCGGATCCTTTCAGAGGCCTTCTGGCACCAAGGCACGATCTCTTTTTGGAAATAGGTGGGATAGGTAACCATGTCGTCCACATTGGCGGACCACAAAATGGCATCCGCCGGAGAGTTCGCGAGGATTGATATCAACTGATCATAGACACCCTCCAGGGCCTCGACCAGCCCCCGCATCTCCTCTTGGTAATCATGATAGTGATAATAGAAATCCGTAGCTCCGATAAGTGTCTTCTGGATAAAGTGCATGGGAGACGAGCAGGCAATCCCCAAACCCTGTCCCACGGCAACTCCGTCCTCCCCCACACTCTCTTTCCATCTGGCAAACCGTTCGTAGGCCGGCCTGAGCCTGAGGTTTCCAAATATATGCGCCAGCACCCTGTAATCTTCCGGTCCCTTGATTGCGCTCTCTCTAACCCACGTAATGGATGCCCCTGACCTTTTCATTTCTGCGGTTGTTCCGTGTCGAACACTCACCATACCCGCTGGCGTGTGATATTCCACGTGCGTCATTTCCTCATCGCCATTGTCTTCATATTCCACTCTGATATCGATGTCCGAAGAAAACTCGAAGTCATACGGGAATTCCTTTAACCGATAAAGCCCAATGGCCCGGTGAATGATATCTTCCGGCCTTTCCGGCTTGAGATATTCAGGTACCACTTTGTGTAGGGGCCATCCTTGTGAACGATGGATCTCTTCCACTCTGAGCCCCTTAAACTTCTCGGGCAGAGTTCCTGCAAGTTGATTGGCATTATGCCAGAGGTCTATTCTTGGCACCCAGGGTATCTTATCTACCATTTCTCCCCTGGCCGTCCTCAGGATTCTCTCTCTATGGGAAGACATCATTCGCCCCTTTCACGTCTTAACCTTAGTCCAGCCGCCCTTTTCGAAACGCCTCAATATACTCCAGACAGAATTCATCCTTTCCGGCAATCGCCAGCGCTGCCTTGAGAGATCCAAAGAGCTGCCTGTCGGTAGGATCCAGGATGGCGGAATCCAGACCCCTCGTGATGGCCGCCACCAGGAACGTCCTGTTGATGAGTTTTCTGTTGGGCATCCCATAGGAGACGTTGGTCAACCCACAGGTCGTGTGGATACCAGGGAATTCTCTCATTATCTGCTCAATTGCCTCTATTGTGGCAAGGGCGCATTCGGAGTTGGTAGCGATGGGATATACGAGGGGATCGATATAAAGGTCGTCCAGAGGCACGCCAGCTCCTGTGACCTTTTCAACCAATTGCGCGGCCAACCGCAGTTTGCCCTCTGCCGTCTCGGCCATGATGCCTTCCTCCTGACACAGGGCAATAACCTTGGCCTTGTACTCAACAACCAGCGGGAGGATTCCATTCAAACGGGCTGGCTCCAGGGTAATGGAATTGACCATCGGAGTTCGATTAACCAGCGGAAGCGCCGCCTCAATGACCTTCCGGTCCGGGCTGTCAATGGAGAGAGGAATGTCCGTTATTTCCTGGACCACCCGGATCAGCCATTGCAGGCGATCTGCCTCTTCCTTTATAAACGTTCCGGCATTAACGTCAATATAGTGGGCCCCGGCCTCGGCCTGGGCCAGGGCCTCCTTTTGAATCAGGGCAGCATCTTTTGCCTCTATGGCCTCTGCCATCGACCTTCGAGTGGAATTGATCTTTTCTGCAATTATCAGCACACCCTTCTCCTTCCCTTAATCCGCGCCGACAAATCTCCTGGCCAGCTGAACAGCCTCCGTTGCATCTTTACCGTAGCCGTCCGACCCGATCTCTCTAGCGAATTTCTCGTCGATGGGGGCCCCGCCAACCATGACCTTGATATTGTCCCGCAGGCCCTTTTTCTCCAAGGCCCCTATGACGTTTCTCATCTCCGGCATTGTGGTAGTCAGCAGTGCCGATAGGCCCAGGACATGCGGGTTGATCTCCTCCACCTTTTCCGTCACCATCTGAACGCTCATATCCACGCCGAGATCGATTACATTGAACCCGGCGCCCTCCAGTATCATAATAACGAGGTTTTTCCCGATATCATGGATATCGCCTTTTACCGTCCCCATCAGAATGGTACCCCTTTGCTGTACCTCGTCGTCCTTAAGGAGGGGTCTGATGATCTCCAGGGCCATTTTCACTGTCCTGGCTGAGACAAGCATCTCTGGTACGAAGATCTCGTTCTTCGAAAACTTCTCGCCCACGATGTCCATGCCGGCTATGAGAGAATCATTTATGATCTTGTTCAGATCAACCCCATCGGCAATGGTCTTTCTTGTAAGATCTTCTATTTCTTTATACTTTCCATTTACGACGATTCCCTTGATCTCTTGAAGTCGTTCATCCATTATTTTTTATCCTCCTTATCCGATACTGATGGGAGATGGGATATGAACCATATTCTAATATCCTTCGTGCGCTGCCGAAACAATTGCCTTGAGATTTTCCAGGGGCGTGGCCAAAGGTATGGCGCACTCTGGAGCAATGATGTCTACCCCGGCCTCTATGGCATAGCGGACCTGTTTGTAGACCTCTTCGGGGGTCCCCTGATAAAGGGTTTGGGGATTATTAACATTTCCTACCATGCACATGCGATGCCCCACCTTTTCCACAGCGACCTTTGCATCCACCTGCCATTCGAAATGGTAACCGTCAAACCCTGCGTCTGCAAAGAACTCCAAGCGGTCCATACAATTCCCGCAGACATGAAGGATGAGGGGCCCCTTGATCTCAGAGGTCAGCTCCTTGTGGATGGGCAAGAGATATTCCTGGTAGTGGTAGGGACCGATCAGGTTCCCTGTGGTATGATCTGCAAGGACCACAATATCTGCTCCTGCCTGAAATTGAGCCCTTGCAGAGGCAATGGTGGCCGGCATCAGCTGCCGAAGCATCTTGACAACTTTGTTCTTTTCCTCCATCCCGATCTGAAGCAGGAAATTCTGCGTCCCTGCCATGTGATAGGATAGGGTCCACGGCCCCATCACCTTGCCGATAATGGCCACTTCACCACCCACATGGCGACGGAGGATAGAGAGGGCATCAAGGACGACACGGATGGAGGGCCTTTCCAGAAAATCCTCTGGAATTTCTATGTCAGAAAAATCCTTGTAAGGAAAGTTCTTTACATCCGGCATTCTGTCCCTATCCCCCCAGTCCACCGGACATCCCAGGGCCGCCGCTTCCTGATCCACGCTATATTCAGGCATGACCGTATCAAATCCGACGACCTCATGGCCTGCCAGGGCCAATTCCGCCATTGCCTGTGGGTCCAAATGGGCCTCAGGGAAAGACACCCCGCAGGCATCCATCAGCCCGTGACAAACGATTGACGTTGGGTTTCCTACCGGTGGACGATCCCCTTTCGTGCCGCGATAGAGGGCTGACATGATCAGGTTATAAGGAGTTGATTTCATATCGGTACCTCCTTCATTAATACGCGCTGATGGTCATCAATACGAAGGGTCGCCTCCAGTTTTTCTTCCATCAGCCTGCCACCCGGGACGATCTGAGCCCTATTTCCACATCATGCCCGGCAGCCACAGCGGTAGCCCGAAAAATGCCACTGTTATGGCCGGGGGACAAATGTCCGCTAGCCGCACTGTACTTATAGGATCATCTGTCTTGATTGTAAAGGCAATAGGGGCTGCTGTGAAAAATAACGTCTCTACTCCTCTTCTCTATTGCCCTTTGTGCGAATTTGATATATTTTCGCACTCCAAAAACCCGTAAGCGTTCACAGGTTCCGGGTTCAGCGTTCAGGGTTAGGGAAAAGGACAAGATTGAAGACCGGAAGTCCTCGTTAACCATGCTGGCCTTGCCAGACGCATACCAATGCGCCGCCAATTTTCAGGTTGGGAATGACGAATCCGGGCGTTTCTCAAGTAAATAGGCGTCCAAAATGGAATCTGGGGACAAGAATGGAACCTTGAACCCCTGAACCTTTGAACCCTTGAACGGCTACAAAAACCTCAAAAAGGTGAGGAGAACGACATGCCAGAGAAGGAAGTTAAGCTCCTGTTCGGCGAGGGAACGGCAGACATCCGGCTCCCTGAATCGGTTGACATCCTGGAAATGGTAAGGCTTGATCCGCTTCCCGACCCTGGGGCAGCCATTTCCAAGGCATTGGCAGGCCCTATCGAAAGTCCTCCTTTAAGAGAACTCGCATACGGAAAGAAGGAGGCCTGTGTCGTTATATCTGACATCACCCGCCCTGTCCCCAACCGGGCCGTCCTTCCACCAATCCTTAAGACCCTTGAGGATTGCGGGATCAAAAGAGGGGATATCACCCTCCTTGTGGCTACAGGGATGCACCGGCCCAACTTGGGGGATGAACTGGAATCCATGGTGGGCCGGGAGATCATGGATAAATACAGGATCATCAACCACTATTGTCGCAGGCCGGAAGGGTATAGAAAGATAGATGAAATTGATGGTGCTCCAATCGAGATCAACAGGACCTATCTTAACGCCGATTTGAAGATCTTAACAGGGTTGATCGAGCCCCATTTTTATGCAGGCTACTCAGGTGGCCGCAAATCCATACTTCCGGGAATCTCCAGCTTCGAGACCATGAAGTTCATGCACTCCTACAAGATGATTGATCATCCCAATGTGACCAATTGCATGCTTGAAGGGAATCCATTTCATGAATACGGAATCCGGGTGGCTGAACTTGCTGGAGTGGATTTTATCTTGAATGTGGTCATAAACAAGGAGAGGGCCATCGCGGGAGTCTTTGCAGGGCATTACCATCAGGCCCACCTGGCCGGTTGCGAGATGGTTTACGCCCATTCGACGGTCCGGCTTGATGAGAGGGTGGATATGGTGATCACATCGGGAGGAGGGTATCCGCTGGATGCCACCTTCTATCAGATCAGCAAGGCATTGATCTGCGCCAAGGATATCTTGAAAAGGGGAGGGACCATCGTGGTGGCCTGCGAGTGCCGCGAAGGCCTGGGAAGCCCCGAGTTCTGTGGGATCTTGAGGTCTGTATGCAATCCTCAGGAGTTCTTTGAAGGGTACTGTGACCCTAGGGACTTTGTCATTGACCAGTGGTGCGCCCAGAATATATATCAGGCCCTGGAGCACGGCGGGCAGGTTTACATTTACTCTCCAGGTCTTCCCGTCGAGGACATAGAGAAAATGGGCTGCATCAAGGTCGAGGACTTGCAGCGCACCGTAAACAATCTGATTAATACCTGCCCGAAGGCGGTCGTGGTCCCGGATGGACCTTACGTGGTTGGAAGGGTCATGTAGAGGAATAGGATGGAAGCCAAGTACGATTTTGAGAGGAAATACCGTGAACAGATTCTCAGGTGCTCGCGATGCGGCTTTTGTCAGGCGGTCTGCCCTGTCTATGGATCAACGTTCCGCCCGGCCCTGAACGCCCGGGGCAAGATGTTGCTATTAAAAGAGGTCATGGAGGGAAAGATTGATCTCGGTGATGACCTCATCGAAACCCTCTTTCAGTGTACCACCTGCGCCAGCTGCACCGAAAACTGTCCTTCAGGTGTAGAGGTGCCCGAAATTATCAAACAGGCCCGTAAGGATATGGTCAACATCGGTTCCTGTCACCCGGCCTTCAAGGGGATGAACGAGGTGCTAAAGGAATACACCAATATCTATGCCGAGGATAAACCAGACGATTTTCATAGGGAAAGAAACCAAAAGGCCGAATACGTCTATTTTGTTGGATGCGTGGGTTCGTACCGTGAGGGCGAGGCCACCATGGCAACCCTTGCGTTACTGGACCGGCTCCGTGTGGACTACACCTTGATCGATGAGGTCTGCTGCAGTGGCGTACTTGAGGACGTGGGCTATCAGATCAATGAAGACCTGGCTTATAAGAATATTGACCTCATCCTCAAAACCGGGGCCAAAACGGTAATTACCGGGTGCCCTTATTGTTTTCGGACCTTTAACAACAAGGCACAATATGGTGTAATCAGAGAAGAGGGCATCAGGGTCATCCATATCACCCAGTTAGTAAAGGGCTTAGACCTGGGCGTGAAGACCACCAAGCGGGTTACCTATCATGATCCGTGTGATCTGGGCAGGCACTGCGGGATTTATGACGAACCCCGGAAAACCATACGGAAGATCGCCCCGGACTTTGTTGAAATGGCTCATCACCACGCAGATGCACTCTGCTGTGGAGCCGGGGGAGGCGTGCGGGGTGCCTATCCCAAGAATTCCATAGCCATGGCCCGACGAAGGCTCCAGGAGGCCGAGGAGATCGATGCTGAGGTGATATTGACCGAATGTAATTCCTGCGTCCATAACCTCACAAATGGCAAGCTGCGCAAGCAGAAGTTCAACATCTACAGCACCACCCAGTTCATTAACCAGTTGATGGAAGAGATCGAGCGAGAAGATACCCCGAAAGGGGGAGCTTGAGGGCTCGTTACACTTTAGCGTTTTGAAAGAAAGGGGGAAGATCGTGAGGGTCTTTTTTCCAAAGGACGTAACCCAAATTCTTCACAGCCTCTGGCACGCCCCTTTAGCTTTAAATACAGGTTCTGCCAGGCAGGGGAGAGGGCACTTCATAGGGACGTCCTCCTATGGGGCTGTTCGGTAACGAGTTTAAAGACCTCACTGCCGTTCTATGAAATGATGCCGTCCTTTACGTCCTTTGGAAAAAAGACCCTCACGGTCTGTCATCTTACTCCTCAGTGTTTTCAAAACGCTAAAGTGTTACGAGGACTTTGATTCCAACGGCAAAGCAAAGGAGGAAAAGGAATGGAAATCCAGGGCTACAACATGCCGGATGATCTTTATTACCAGGAGGATCATTTCTGGGTCAGGGAGGAAGGGGACCTCTTGGTTATGGGGATGGATGATTTCGGGCAAAAGATGGCAGGGCAGATTGTCTATGTCAAGCTTCCCGATGAGGGCAAGACCCTAACAAGGGGCAAGAGGTTCTCTGCCATGGAGTCAGGCAAGTGGCTGGGAAAGGTTCATGCGCCGGTCAATGGTAAACTGGTAGCCGTAAATGATGAGCTGGAGACCAGGCCCGAACTGATCAATGAGGATTGTTACGGCAAGGGGTGGATGTTCAAGATCAAGGCACAGGATAAGGGAGAGCTTCAGGACCTTATCCAGGGGCTCGAAGCGGTCGAGAAATGGCTCCTCGCCGATATCGAGAAGTACACGAAGAAAGAATAATACATGCCCAATAAAGATTATAGCGACAGGTAGCTTCTCCAGAACTGTGCTGGACCCCTTATTTTGCTGGTGTCTATTGTACAATCGGGAGCAACACGTGGTACCGCTGGTATGTTTGGGCATATAGAATCCCATGTTTCCAACGGATGTCATCCCTGACCCATGGAGGTCTTGGAGATAACCCAGCCTGTCCGCCGGGCCTTAGAACGTCGCGAGAAAGACGGGCCTTTTTGAAGGAGGTGATACAGGTTATGAACAGAAGACTGATCCTCCCTATGTTGGTTGCCCTTGGTTGCCTTATGTCCCTTGCCGCTGGTCTCCTGATCGCCCAGGACATACTCCAAGAAATCATGATCTTCAACAAGGGCTACAAGAGAAAGCTCTATAAACCAGTGAGGTTTCTGCACCTCGAGCATGCCGAGGACTATGGGATCGACTGCAACCGGTGCCACCACAAGTACCAGGGAGGGAAAAATGTATGGCAGAAGGGAGACCCTGTAAAGAATTGCGTTGCCTGCCACAATCCGAACAAGAAGCAGGGTAAGGTACCTCGGCTCGTATTTGCCTATCACTTTAAGTGCAAGAAATGCCACAGGGAGACTGGATCCGGCCCTGTTGAATGCAAGGATTGTCATTCAAAGATTAGACCGGGGAGATAGTGCAATTGGATCTCCAATGCCACTCCCGATCGACCCCTTAGCCCTCGCCAGCCAGGCCCCTAGTCGCCATTACTATGGGTCCTTTGCAAGGACCGGCTTTATGTCCACCACGGGTGTCTGGTCCAGCAATTCCAGGGATTCCACCAATATCCTGCAAGGGGCCTCAATGGCCATTATCCGGGTCTTGTGAAGGCCAATGGGGTTGGGCCTGCTGGGGGCATTTTTTTCCCTCTGCCACTCGAAGACGCCTTGCCAGTATCTGAAGAAGCTCGATTGCGATGGAGGGGTATTTCTTGATCTCCTCGCGGATATCCCACTGGTCCAGACAAAGGAGCTCTGTATCCTGTATGGCCCTGACACTGGCCGTTCGGGTATAATCATCAAGGATCGCCATTTCTCCGAAATAGTTGCTGGATCTGAAAGTCCCAAGCCGTCTTTCATCCTGATTGCCCAGGCCTTTGATGACCTCAACCTCACCCGAGATAATGACGAACAGTCGGCCGTCTCGTTCGCCCTCTCTTATTACAATATCCCCCTTGTTGAAGGAGTGATGTTTGGCCTGTTTGGCAATCCGCCTTATGTCTCTATCCTTCATGAGTGAAAATAGAGAGACCTTTGATAAGACCTCTGCCTCATCCATAGCTCGGCTCCTTTCCTTATTGAACCATCTCCCGCTCGTTATCCTTCAGCCGTTTTCCGGCAAGGTCCAGCCTCACGAAGACCCATGGCGCGCCAAACCCCGCCCAGAGTCCCACCAGGCTATAGCAAACGAATTGAAAAAGCGGCTCAGGCTCAAGCCCTGAGAAGGTCGACTTCAACCCATACCAGATAAAGAAGATTCCCCCTCCTCCAACCATGAAGCGCAACACCCGCTTCCACCATATCCCGCCACAATCGAAGCCAACATGCCTCCCTTCCAACGCAAAGCCGACACCTGTCCCGACCAAGGTGGCACATACCATCGTAACATAGTTCCTCTCCACCGGGAGAATCAGAAAAAGGAAGGCCGGGACTATCAATGCGGTTCCCAGCTGCCAACCGAGGCCCTTTCTCGCAAGCCATGTCCCCACGAAAGGCTCCAACCACCGGTAGAGCAACAGGATCGCCGCCCCCAATACGTAACCGCCCAAGAGATCCGTGGGAAAGTGGACCCCCAGGTAGATCCGCGAAAGGGGTATGAATATGACCAGAAAACCACTCACTATCCACAGCCAGGTACGACGGAACTGCAAGGCAAGATAGCCCCATACCACAATCGAATTTTGCGTGTGCCCGCTGGGAAAGCCGCCTCCCGAGGCCCTGCATAGTTGCTGCACATGATGATCAAACTGGAAGGGTCGCGGTTGACCCGCCAATGCCTTTGCGACCACGTTAAAATACCCGGATAAGAGGAACAAGACGATCAGTCTCATACCGATTCGGCGATCCACACACCAGTAGACGAGAGGCAAGAGGAGCATGAAGAACTCCTTCCCACCCATCGTGGTCAGGACCTTGAACGGCAGATCCAGGGTGGGGCTGAATTTCTGGAACCATATCACAATTCCCGCCCCCCAATTCAAGATGCCTTCCATATTCAAACCCTCTTCCGATAGACCCGGCATCCGTAAGACCTGTGACATCAATGCCGGTCCCTACTGGGGTCTCCGACTTTTCCCCATCAGGGGTGGGCCCTCCCTATCGGAGAGCCAGATCTGGTATCCTGCGTTTCTTAAGGTGTCGGCCACCTCCTGCACATGGTCATGTCCCCTTGTCTCCAACACGAACTCCACTTCGGCCAGTTGCAGGGGTAAGTGGGTAAAAGTGCGTTGGTGGTTCACCTGTACGATATTGGCCTCGGTTTCTCCGATCAATCGGGTTACATCGGCCAGGGCCCCAGGGACGTCTCTGACATCCACGCAAAGCCGGATTAGTTGACCCTGACGCACAAGGCCCCGCTGTATGATGGAGGAAAGGATAGAGAGGTCTATGTTTCCACCGGATACAACCAGACAGACCTTCCGTCTTTCAAAACGCGGCCGGTGTCTCAAGAGTGCGGCCAACCCTACGGCCCCCGCACCCTCCACCACGGTCTTTTCCACCTCCAGCAGGAGGAGCACGGCCCGCTCTATATCCTCTTCCTCCACGATCAGGACTTCATCCACAAGTTCCCTTACGATCGGGAGCGTCAGGTTCCCGGGTTCTTTTACTGCAATACCTTCTGCTATGCTAGAGATCCCATAGTCAGCAGGAACGCCTTTCAAGGCGCTCAGCATCGAAGGAAAACGGGCAGTCTGAACTCCAACCACCTGGATAGAAGGGTTTATTCCTTTTGCAGCGACTGCTACCCCTGATATGAGCCCGCCCCCACCTACCGGCCCTGCCAGAACCTCCACATCGGGATGTGCCTCAAGGATCTCCAGGGCTACTGTCCCCTGGCCCGCAATCACCTTGGGATCGTCATATGGGTGAATGAGCGTTAGCCCTCTCTCTGCCAGGATCCCCAGCGTAAACTCAACTGTCTTATCAAATGTGTCGCCATGAAGGATGACCTGGGCGCCAAATGCCCGGGTGTGCTTCACCTTGATGCTCGGGGTAAAACGCGGCATGACGATCGTTGCAGGTATGTCCATGCGCTGGG
>CAYVMN010000076.1:0-20033 GCA_964452575.1 uncultured Desulfobacteraceae bacterium
ATGCCTTGGGTCTCAACTCACCAGCGGCCTCTGGAGTAATCGGCATTTTTTCTTCAAAGGTCTCCTTAACATAGTCCGCAACAGGTCTGCTGAGGGTCAGCAAGGTCTCATCGTGATCCGCCAGATACCAGCCGAAGAGGCCTAGCCAGGCCTCCAGCACCTGGCGGATATGGTGCTCCTCTGCGAATGGATAAGTTCCCTCACTGGGAAGGTCCTGGAACATAGACCTATGATGCCCCCCTTCTCCAATCGCCCCGGCCAGAGGGGAATCCTGCTGTTTCAATCGTTGGAGCATATCCTCCACCCCGAATTGGTTCTCTTCCCACTGGCGGGCCAAATGGAGGATGAGATGCCACTTGAGGGAATTCTCACGAGAAATGTCGCGTGAGTCTTGTCCTCTCCTGCGGAGGATTCCCCTTATCTCCCAAGGGGTATACTCTGAAAAGTCCTTTTTCGAGGTGAGCCCCAAGAAGGTGGCGTAACCCTTGTCCAGGTTTTTGCTCATCCAGAGCTGGTATTCAGAGAGGAGTCTCAGGAAATTCCCGTTAGGTCTCATCTCCTCTGGGGGCCTCTCGACTCGCACATGTGATGTCTCAGGGGTTTCAACACCCAGCACGGGCCTATCCATGAACCAGGGCTGACAGATAGTGAGGTGCTCAAAGTGGGTAAGTGCCTTCTCAAGATCCCTCATGGTTATATACGTATGAGGGAACAGAATTGCAGGCCCTTTGGTCAAGGCTATATCTAATCCTCCTGAAGTTCCTTTATGTTTTCGTAGGAGTCAAGGACCTCCGGGTTACTTAAGGCGTCCCTGTTCAGAACGGGCTGACCCTCTATTATCTTTTTGACGGCCAGTTCCACCTTTTTCATGTTCAATGTATAAGGAACGGCCGGGACAAAAATGATCTTTGCCGGGACGTGCCGCGGTGAGGCATTGGTACGGAGGGTCTGCCTTATTTTGTTCTTCAGCTCATCGGTCAGCTCCTGACCCTCGACAGGTTTAACAAAGAGAATAACACGCACGTCACCTTTCCAGTTCTGCCCCACAACCAGGCTGTCCTCAATCTCTTCCATCTGTTCGACCTGACGGTATATCTCGGCGGTGCCGATCCTGACACCACCTGGATTAAGGGTGGCATCAGAGCGTCCATAAATAATTACCCCTCCGGTATCTTCCCTTATCTCAATGAAGTCTCCGTGTCGCCAGACCTTGGGATATACATCGAAATAGGCGGCGTGGTATTTCTCGTTGTTAGGGTCATCCCAGAAATAGATAGGCATAGAAGGGAAAGGGGCGGTACAGACAAGCTCCCCCTTTTGGTTGTACACGGGCCTTCCATTCTCCTCATAAGACTCAACCTTCATGGCGAGGCCTCTACACTGCAATTCGCCGCTATAAACGGGACCCATAGGGTTCCCCAGGGCAAAACACCCATTCAGGTCGGAACCACCGGAGATGGAGGCCAACTGGATATCCTCTTTGACCTCTTTGTAGATAAACTCAAATCCCTCAACAGAGAGGGGGGAGCCAGTGGAGGTAAGGGTCTTTAAGGAACTCAAGTCATAGTCCCTGCCAGGTTTGAGGCCTTGTCCCATAATAGCCGAGATATAACCTGCGCTGGTACCAAATATGGTCATCTTTTCATCCTGGGCCAACTTCCACAACGCTCCCGTGTCAGGGTGGAAAGGATTGCCATCAAAGAGGATCAGGCTCGCCCCTAGTCCCAAAGAACTTACCAGCCAGTTCCACATCATCCACCCACAAGTAGTAAAATAGAAGATCTTATCTTCCCGTTTTACATCGGTGTGGAGCATGAGCTCTTTCAGGTGGTGTACGAGAATACCCCCAGCACTCTGTACCATGCACTTGGGGAGGCCTGTAGTGCCGGAGGTGAACATGATATAAAGAGGATGATCTGAGGGTAGCTGTTCAAATTCAATTTTGAGGCCCGACTCAGGCGACTTGAAATCGTTATACCCTATGGCATTAGGTATGTCCCCTATATCTGGTTCGGATTCTGTGTATGGGATCACAACCACCTTTTCAATAGAAGGTAAGTCTTTCAGGATATTGGAGACACGCTCCAAGGAATCCAATTTTTTCCCCTTGAAGGAATACCCATTGGCGGTAAAGAGGAGCTTGGGCTTGATCTGCCCAAAACGGTCAAGTACCCCTTTGATTCCAAAATCAGGAGAACAGGACGACCAGATAGCTCCCATGCTCGTGGCAGCAAGCATGGCAATGATGGCCTCCGGCATGTTTGGCACAAAACCGACTACGCGGTCTCCTGCTTTCACACCCGCATCCTTAAGGGATTTGGCAACACGGGCCACTTCATCATAGAGTTCCGCATATGCCATTTTACTTGTCGAATCCTGGGCTTCTCCCTTGAAGATGAGGGCTATACGATCATCCCTGTAACGAAGAAGATTTTCAGCAAAATTGAGCCTGGCACCAGAGAACCATATTGCACCGGGCATTTTGGTAAGGTCATCTACCACTTGACTGTAAGGTTGAGACGCCTTGACATCTACAAACTCCCACAGGGCCGCCCAGAAGTCGGGAATGTTTCTAATGGACCACTGATAAAGCTGGGCATATTCCCTAAAATCCTTGCTGTACCTTTCATTGATAAAGCCCATGAATCGGTACATATTGGTGCCTCTTATCCGTTCTTCTGAAGGTCTCCACAAAAGCCTCGCCATAATCAACCCCCTTCCATTGCTAAAGATATCATCGTTCCATTGGGAGGCTGGAACGAAATCTAAATCGAATTATTTACCACTAATCTTCCCTTTTTTCAAAAGAATAATACCGCGATCAGATCAAAACTCAATGGTTATGCCGGTACTATCAGCGACTTAGGGAGATCTGGTTTCGGCTTGACTATGGGTATCAATTGGATTAGAAGAACGTCTTTAAATTGTCGCAAATGTCTGGCCAAAGGCATCGGAGACTGAAGACTCGAAATAGATTATGGATAAGGCAAACCCAGTCATACGGGAAAGGATCCAAAAGGCCGAGAGACTGAAGTCCATGGGGGTCGGTCTTTATCCTTCAGGGTATCACCCAGACATGGGGATAGCTGAGGCGATAGAACGATTCGGCCATATGGACGGAGAGACCCTGCAAAAGGAGAGCGGGTCCTACGCACTTGCCGGAAGGATCATCTCGCGTCGCGATTTCGGAAAGGCCTCGTTTATTCATATCAAGGATAGGACAGGGCGTATTCAGGTCTACATCAGGAAAGACAAGGTCAGCGAAGATGAGTTCAGCATCTTCAAGCTAACGGACATAGGAGACTTTATCGGCATAAAGGGGCCCCTTTTTCGCACAAGAACCGGGGAGTTAACTGTCCTGGCAGAAGGACTTGTTTTTCTCGGAAAATCGCTGAGACCGCTGCCGGAGAAATGGCACGGGCTAACAGATGTGGAAACCAGGTATCGCCAACGTTACCTAGACCTGATCATGAATGATTACGTAAAAGAGGTGTTTGTCCTGAGGAGCAAGATTATCCAGTCCATCAGGGGGTTTTTTATCCAAAGAGGGTTTCTTGAGGTTGAGACCCCCATGATGCAGCCGATTCCAGGGGGTGCGACGGCCAGGCCCTTTAAGACCTTTCATAATACCCTAGGAATGGATCTCTATCTGAGGGTTGCACCTGAACTTTACCTCAAGAGACTTGTGGTGGGAGGCCTCGAAAGGGTCTTTGAAATAAACCGGAATTTTAGGAATGAGGGTATTTCCATAAAACATAATCCGGAATTCACCATGCTGGAATTCTATATGGCCTATGCCACTTATGAAGACCTGATGGTCCTGACAGAAGAGCTGTTCGCCCATCTCCTGAAGGAAATTTTTGGAGTCAGGGTAATTGAATACCAGGAAAACAGGATAAATTTTGAGGCCCCTTGGCCCAGGATATCCCTGTTCGACGCCCTAAAGGATAGGGGGGGTATTGATGAGAAGGCACTGAGCAACAAGGAGTTCGCAGCAGAAGTGGCAAGGGAATCCCAGATCAGTCTATCACCAAGGGACAGCCACGGAACAATACTGACAAGGCTCTTTGACCATTTTGTTGAACCCCAGTTGATAAGCCCTACCTTTATTATCGGCTACCCTACCGAGGTGTCACCCCTTTCTCGACGAAACGATCAAGATCCGGACCTCGTGGATCGCTTTGAGCTTTTCATCGGCGGCCGCGAGATAGCGAACGCATTCAGCGAATTAAATGATCCCATGGATCAAAGAGAGAGATTCCAGAAGCAGGTGGCTCTTAGAGAGGCAGGAGATGAGGAGGCCCTCTTCATGGACGAGGATTTTTTGAGGGCACTGGAATATGGGATGCCGCCTACAGCAGGAGAAGGCATAGGCATTGATAGGGTCGTAATGCTGCTGACCGATTCCCCTTCTATAAGGGACGTCATCCTCTTTCCGCATATGAGGTCGACCGGCACCAGTTCAAGGGACCGCACATCCGAGGAACATGAAGATAAATAGGTTTTCGCCTGGCGTGATGGACCGAAGCCCGGATTCCCTTCTGGACCAGAGCAAGTCCGGGACAGGGATCTGATTCCGACAACGGGAGCACATATGGGCAGGTTCGAGCTATTCCTATCATTGAGATACCTGAGGGCCAAGAGGAAGCAGGCCTTCATATCTGTGATAACGGTTATTTCAGTCCTGGGGGTAATGGTGGGTGTCATGGCCCTCGTGGTGGTCCTCTCGGTTATGAACGGCTTTAGGGCTGACCTGATGTCTAAGATATTGGGGGTCAACTCCCATATCCTGGTATTGAAGTATGGCGGTGCATTTGCCGATTACGAAAAAATTGCTGAGAGGGTGGCTAAAGTCAACGGGGTGGTGGCCACAACTCCCTTTATATATGCCCAGGTTATGATCAATAATTCCGGCAATGTCTCGGGGGCCGTCTTGAGAGGGGTTGACCCAAGAAACGTGGCGGGGGTAAGGGGTTTTGGCAAGATGATAAGGGATGGTTCTTTGGCCTCCCTTGAGGAGCATGCAGCGGGATTTCCCACAATTATCGTTGGTCGTGAGCTTTCTAGGCAGATAGGGGCAGGGCCGGGTGATATTGTGACCTTGCTTTCACCTGAGGGGAAGTTGACTCCTTTAGGGAGATCGCCGAATACGCGAAGGTATAGGGTCGCCGGGATATTTGATTCTGGAATGTATGAATATGACGCCTCTATGGTATTTGTCTCCCTGAAAGAGGCCCAGGATTTCCTCGCCCTTGGAGACCTTGTTACAGGACTCGAAGTGAGGGTACAGGACATATACGAATCAGACAAGATCGCCAAGAAGATTCAGTCGAATCTGGGCTATCCTTATTGGACCAAGGATTGGAAGGTCATGAATAGGAGCCTCTTTTCTGCGCTCAGGCTGGAAAAGGTCACCATGTTTGTCATCTTGACTATGATTGTGCTCGTTGGGGCCTTGAACATTATCAGCACACTGGTCATGGTGGTTATGGAAAAGACGAGGGACATCGCAATCCTGAGGGCCATGGGCGCTTCTGCAAAGAGCGTCATGTCGATCTTCATGCTTCAGGGTTTGTTGGTGGGGATGGTAGGGACAATTGCGGGGCTCATATCGGGATTGGGGATTTGCCATCTGCTCGCAAGATACAAATTCATCAGCCTGCCTGCGGATGTTTATTATATCTCAACTCTTCCCGTACGAGTCGAATTCTTGGATGTCTGGCTCGTCGCCGTGGCAGCCGTATTCATTTCCTTCCTGGCCACACTGTACCCCGCCTGGTATGCAGCGAGGCTTAAGCCGGTGGAGGCCATAAGGTATGAATGAAATTGCCCGGCAAGGGATGCTCAGCCTCGAAGATATCCACAAATCTTTTCCTCACTACGAAAGCTCTATTGAAGTGCTCAGGGGGGTCGATCTGGTCATAAAACCCTGCGATACCGTCTCCATTATGGGTGCGTCAGGGGTTGGGAAATCCACGCTCCTTAACATCATGGGGAGCCTGGAGCCCCCCACCGAGGGCATTGTCAGATTCGGAGGCAAGGATCTTTACGCCATGAGCGAGACGGACCTCACCCGCTTCAGAAATAGGGAAATAGGTTTTGTCTTCCAGTTCCATCACCTGCTTCCGGAGTTTAATGCCCTAGAGAATGCGATGATACCAGCACTGATTGCCCGATACCCCAGAGAGAAGGCCTTAGAAATGGCAAAGGAGGTCCTGGGAAAGGTAGGACTTGAGTCGCGGTTGACCCACCGTACGGGCGAGCTTTCAGGGGGCGAGCAGCAGCGGGTGGCTGTTGCCCGCTCAATCATAATGAGGCCAAGTTTGGTATTGGCAGATGAACCCACAGGGAACCTTGATTGGTCGACGGGGGAAGGCGTTGCCGATCTACTCTTGAGGCTCAACAGGGAGGAAGGGGTGGCCATGGTTATAGCCACACACAACCGCAGACTGGCAGAAAAGATGTCAAGGCAGATGGAGTTAGTGAGTGGAAGGCTGCAACAGAGGTGACATAAGGACATATGCAAACCAGAGGTACCACCTGAGAGGATTGTCTTGGGCCTGTGAAAAAATAGTATGGCTTCTGTGGGTACTCATCCTGCTGACGCCCGGAGAGTTGATGGCTACAGAGAAAGGAAGGGTGGCCGTGCTGCCCTTTAGGCTCCATGCCTTAAAACCCCTTGAAGCTCTTCGAATCGGTCTGCAAGAAATGTTGACTACTCGACTCGGAGAGATGGGTCTTCATATGATTAATCCAAAGGTGATCAATGCCCATCCCCTGGCATCCTTGCCGGTCCCTGAAGTGAAGGATTTAGTGGAACTGGGCAAGGAACTCGATGCCGAGTGGGTTATCTATGGAAGTCTTACACAGATAGGAAATAAGGCCAGCGTTGACATAGAGGTGGTTGATGTGTCCGAAAAAAAACCGCCTTTTTTCATGTTTATGGTAGCGGAAGATATTGATCTGTTGGCAGATGTGGTCAAGCAAGTTGCTGCAAGCATAGATAATAAGATAACGGGGGTAGTCCAGATCGACTCGGTTCGTGTCGCTGGCAACCAGCGTATTGAGAAAGACGCCATACTGGCCGTGGTGAAGGCCAAAACAGGGGATAAGCTTGACCTTGATAGGCTCGATAAGGACCTTCGCGACATTTATAAGATGGGTTTCTTTAAGGATGTCAGGATGGAGACAGAAGACGGTCCCAGAGGGAAGATTGTAACTTTTGTTGTAACCGAGAAACCCTCCATTGGGAAGATTGCATTCAAGGGAAACAAACAGGTAGACTCTGAAGACCTGCAGAAGGAGCTAGGAATAAACCTCTATTCTATCCTGGACTATAATGAGGTAAAACAAAGCATAAACAGACTTAAAGAGTTTTATCGGCAAAAAGGATACTATAACGTAGAAATTAAGGAAAAGACGGAGCCCATTCCCAATAACCAGGTCCTCCTGGAGTATGATATCGATGAACACGAGAAGGTATACGTAAAGAAGATCCAGTTCGTTGGGAACACGAAATTCGATGACGATGAGCTCAAAGGCGTGATGGAGACAAGGGAGAAGTGGTTTCTCTCATGGATCACCAGGAGGGGGCTCTTGGATAAGAAGAAGCTGGAATTTGATGTCCACAAGTTGACCTCTTTCTACCATAACCATGGTTTCATCAAGGCGAAGATTGGTGAACCGAAGGTCAGCTATGACGATAAGCTAGGGGGCCTGGTGGTAACCATCGAGGTTTATGAGGGCCCTCAATATGGGATCGGCAAGGTTGCCGTCGAAGGAGATCTAATAGAGCCCGCCGATGAACTCTTGAAAAATGTTCAGATTGGCAAGCAAAAGGTATTCAATCGAGAGATTGTGCGGAGAGATGTCCTGGCACTCAGGGAGATTTACACAAACAAGGGCTACGCCTTTGCAGAGGTAACGCCGTTAATAACTGAAGGAGAGCAGACCCACTTGGCGGACATTACCTACAAGATTTCTAAAGGGAAAAAGGTCCGATTCGAAAGAATTAATATTTCAGGCAATACGAGGACACGGGATAAGGTTATCCGGCGTGAACTGAGGGTAATTGAAGGCGAGGATTTTAGTGGAGAAGGCATGAAGCGGAGCACAGAGAACCTCAATCGCCTCGGCTTCTTCGAGGATGTGGAGATCAAGACAAAGAAGGGGAGCCGTGATGACCTGATGATCCTGGATGTTAAGGTAAAGGAGAGGGCTACACGTACTTTCAGCGTTGGTGCAGGATACAGTTCGGCCTATTCGGCCTTTATGATGTTTCAAGTTGCGGATGATAATTTCTTTGGCTACGGACAAAAGTTGCAGGCGACCGCCAGGATCGGGATCAAGGCAAGCGAATATGATATAAGGTTCGTAGAGCCTTGGCTCTTTGATAGGCCCTTGTCATTGGGGGTTGATGCATATAATTGGAAGCAGGAGTATGAGGATTACACTCGAGACAGTTTTGGCGGGGCCGTAAAGCTGGGATTCCCTTCAGGCATCGACGATTACACGAGAGGATCGGTAATGTATAATTATGACGATGCAAAGATTTCTAACGTCGCGGATGCTGCCTCGGAGGTGCTCAAGGCTATGGAAGGTCGAAGTGTGACCAGTAGTATGACCTTCGGCCTCAAGAGGGACAGCAGGGATAAGCTGTGGAATACCACCAGGGGATCGATCAACGGTATATCTGTCCAATATGCCGGAGGAATCTTGCAAGGAGATCAATATTTCAATAAATACCGGGCCCAATCGGCGTGGTTCTTCCCGTTTCTCTGGGACACTGTCTTCTTTGTGCGTGGACAGTGGGGCTATGTGCAAAAAAGGGCAGGGGGAGAACTGTCCGTCTACCAGAAGTTCTTTCTTGGCGGCATCAATACTGTGCGCGGCTTTGATTATATGAGTATTTCTCCGCGCGATCCAGTGACCGGTGACCTAATAGGCGGCGAAAAGATGATGTGTTACAATTTCGAATTCCGTTTTCCCGTGCTCAAGGAACAGGGTTTGGTTGGTCTTGTCTTTTTCGATGCCGGTAATGTGTTCACAAAAGACGAGAACTGGACCTTCAGCGGTATCAGGAAATCAGCCGGTGCGGGCATCAGATGGTATTCGCCAATTGGACCTCTCCGCGTCGAATATGGGTGGGTCCTGGGCCGACAGCCGGGTGAATCAGCAGGAAGATGGGAATTTACTGTGGGAGGGCTGCTCGATTAGGGCTGAATTGCGAGCTATCAGGATTCCCGATGCTCATGCCAGAAATCAGCTGCCGGATGCCGCCTTGTTATGAAATTCGTGACAATTTAGCGGCCTGAAATTGGGCCAATGGGGGCTGGAAAATACCCATTGGCCCGGATGAGCACCAGATTGTAAAAAGGCCAAAATGATACTGATATTCTTGTATTTTGTGGTAAAATGATCTCTAGTATAATCGTAAGACCGAACCAGTCGTCTGAAGACGGCCGAAAACAAAGGACTAACAAGGCAGGGGACTTACGGGTTGGAGCCCGAAACTTGTGGGCTGGAGAGTCCTAAGGAGAAAATGACAATTGTGAGCGAAGCGAACTAAACTCTTAATATTTTGCTCCGGCTTGTCCGGGTTAGGGGGTAGGGTATGAGGTTTCGACGTCTCTTACTGGTTGGAATTGCCTTGATCTTTTGTTCTCAGGGTCAGGCGATAGGAGAAGATAGAGTGAAGATCGCCGTCTTGGATATGCAGAGACTCCAGCAAAGATCCAGCTCTTTTCAGAAGGTGAAGGAAAGGCTAAAGAAAAGATTCGATACGCTGAAAAGCAAACTGAAGGAAGAGGAGGACAAGATCCTTAAGCTCGAGCAGGAGTTGAGAAGACAAAGCATGATGCTCAGCCTTGATGCCAA
Source organism: uncultured Desulfobacteraceae bacterium (assembly GCA_964452575.1). GTDB lineage: Bacteria > Desulfobacterota > DSM-4660 > Desulfatiglandales > Desulfatiglandaceae > CAYVMN01. Next base: position 9,877 of record CAYVMN010000076.1, read on the forward strand.
AGAAGACAAACAGAGGGAACTGGAAAAAAAGAAGAGACACTATAAGTATATTTATGGTGAAGTCACCCAGGAGATGAAAGATGCCGAGCTCGATGCCACGAGGAAGGTTGGTAGAGAGATAGAGAAGGTAGTTGAAAAGATCGCAAAGGCCGAAGGGTATACCATCATCTTTGAGCAAGGGGCCGTAGGGCTTATCTACTATAACAATGCTATTGACATAACAGATCGGGTGACCAAGGCCTACGACCAGATAAAGCAGAAGGAGGACTAAGGCTTGGAACTGTCTCTACGAGAAATCGCCCAGATTGTTGATGGCAAAGTGGTCGGTGATGAAGATATGGTGATTGCAGGAGTTAATTCCCTGGATGATGCGGATCGAGGTGAGATCTCGTTTTTCGCTGACCGCCGGTACAGGGAAGTTCTTAAAAGGACCAGGGCATCGGCAATGCTTGTCCCAAGTGAAGATCCTTCTTTCAAAGGTCCTCAGGTGGTGGTTTCCAATCCCGAGTTGGCCTATGCCAAGATGGCTAGGCTTTTTGCTCGCCCGATATCCCGGCATCCCGGCATCAGCGAAAGGGCCGTCATCCATGAGAGCAGTCAGATAGGGGAAAATGTTTCCATTTATCCTCTGGTGTATATTGGGGAAGAGGCCGTCATAGGGGAAGGGGTTACGCTCTTTCCAGGGGTCTTTATTGGCGATAGGGTCAGGGTCGGAAAAAACACCCTGATTTATCCCAATGTCACGATATTGCACGAGTGTGTGATTGGGGAGGATGTAATCATACATGCCGGCAGTGTCATAGGCAGCGATGGATTCGGCTATGTTCGAGATGGTTCGACATACGTGAAGATTCCACAGACAGGTATCGTCCAGATTGATGACCATGTAGAGGTGGGCGCCAATGCCTGCATTGATCGCGCCGCATTGGGCAGGACATGGATAAAGAGGGGGTCAAAGCTCGACAACCTGATACAGATAGGTCACAACGTGACAATCGGGGAAGATACAATTGTGGTGGCACAGACGGGGATCTCAGGCAGCGTCAAAGTCGGTCGCGAGGTCATCATTGGGGGCCAGGTGGGTATTAGCGATCATCTTGAGATAGCTGACAGGGTCATGATCGCGTCACAGGCAGGTGTCGGGAAATCTATTCCTCCAGGAGGGGTGGTCTCCGGGAGCCCTGCGATATCCCATAAACTTTGGCTGAGGGTCTCCAGCCTCATCTCAAGGCTCCCCCAGTTCAATGTACGCCTGAGGGACATGGAGAAGAGGATAGAGAGACTGGAAAAGAGGTCGGAGGGGCTAAAGAAGCCATGAATGCTCCTTTATCATATACGGATATAGTTAAGATACTCCCCCACCGGTACCCCTTCCTTTTGGTGGACACGGTAACTGAGATCGAACTGGGAAAGAGGGTGGTTGGCATCAAGAATGTGACCACGAACGAACCTTTTTTTCAGGGGCATTTTCCGGGCAACCCCATCATGCCTGGGGTTCTCATCGTCGAGGCCATGGCCCAGGTGGGGGGCATCCTGGCACTCCTGTCGATAGGGAAGGTGGCGGAGAAGGAGGAGGACAAGGTTTCTGTCTTTTTCGGATCAATGGATAAGGTAAAGTTCCGGAGGCCGGTAGTCCCGGGAGATCGGCTGAAGTTAGAAGTAGAGGCCTTGAGGGCCGGTTCCAGGATATGGAAGATGGCCGGAAGGGCCTATGTGGATGAGCATTTGGTAGCCGAGGCTGAACTCATGGCCACACTGGGATAAGGGGGTGCAAAGGCAGGAGGTTTATGGGGAGGCCGAGACCTGGAGGGATCCATAGAACAGCAGTTGTCAGCCCAAAGGCTGAGCTGTCTCCAGGTGTCAAGGTCGGGCCTTACACTACCATCGGAGAAAATGTCAGCATTGGCCGTGATACGGAGATCGGGGCCCACGTGGTCATCGAAGGCCACACCCGTATCGGAGAAAGGAATAGGATTTATCCATTTTCTTCCATAGGCACGCCGCCCCAGGATGTGGGCTATAGGGGTGAAGATACCCGTCTCATTGTCGGAGATGATAATGTCGTGCGAGAGTATGTCACCATAAACCGCGCGACTACCAAGCAGGAATGGAAGACTGTAATAGGCAATCGAACCTATTTGATGGCATATTCGCATGTGGCTCACGACTGCGTCGTTGGCGATAACGTTGTTATGACCAATGGGGCCACCTTGGGCGGACACGTGTCCATAGGAGAATATGCTATCCTAGGTGCCTTTCTGGCTGTTCAACAGTTCGTCAGGATAGGGGCACATGCCTTCCTAGGGGCCAAGTCAGGGATAGACAGGGACGTACCCCCTTTCATGATAACTGCGGGGCCAAGGGCAAAGCTTTACGGCGTCAACCAGAAGGGGTTGCTTCGAAGGGGGTTTTCTCAAGAGACTATCAATGTATTGAAGAAGGCCTACAGAATCATCTGGCGCGAGAATAGGAGGTTTGATGAAGGTATAAGACAGGTAAGGGAGAAGCTTCAACCTCTGCCCGAACTGGAGATGCTCTTGAACTTTCTAGACAGTTCGAAGACGGGAGTACTCAGATAAGGGATGGAAGGGCATTGGGGGCGAAATTTGAAATTTGATAGTACAGAGGAGCTGCTTGGGAAGCCCGGACCTGAGAAGGGCGAAATTGTTGGCCTAATTGCGGGTGGGGGCCAGTTTCCGGTGATGATTGCAAGGGCCGCAAGAAAGCGGGGGGTAAGTGTAGGTGCGGGGGCGCATGTTGAGGAGACAGAGGCCTCACTCGCAGGAGAAGTTGATGAGATCGTCTGGATAAGACTTGGGCAACTAGGCCATCTGATAAAGGCCTTCAAGAAAAGCGGAGTCCGCAATGTCCTTATGGCAGGATCTGTAAGAAAGAGGAGGATGTTTGAAATCAGGCCTGACCTAAAGGGTTTTTCGGTAGTGTCAAGGCTTGCTATTTATCATGATGATGATATCTTGAGGGCTGTAGCCAAGGAACTGGCAAGTGAAGGAATAGAGATCGTGAGTTCTACGTCCTATTTACCAGAGCTTCTGGCGCCCCCCGGTTGCTTTACCAGGAGAAGGCCCAGCAAGGGAGAGAAAGATGATATCCGATTCGGATGGAAGGTTGCAAAGGAACTGGGAAGGCTGGATATTGGCCAGTGCGTGGTATTGAGGAAAAAGACTGTCTTGGCCCTTGAGGCAATTGAAGGGACAGATGAGACAATCTTAAGGGGAGGCAGGCTGGCCAAAGAAAAGGCGGTTGTGGTCAAGGTCAGCAAGCCGGAGCAGGATCTCCGTTTTGATCTTCCCTCAGTTGGTCTTGATACGGTAAAGGTGATGAGTCGGGTGAAGGCATCGGTCCTTGCCATTGAGGCAGAGAAGAGCTTGATCTTTGACAGATCAGAGGCGATAGAATATGCGGATGGGGCTGGTATTAGCATTGTATCCTATAAAGCAGTTGATGGCAGATTACTGACGTGAAGCAGGGTAAACTAAGGGTCGCCGTAATCGGAGTCGGTCACCTGGGGGAATACCATGTGCAGAAATATAGGGCAATTCCTCAAGTTGAGCTGGTGGGCGTTGTAGATACTAATTGCTCGCGGTTACAAGAGATATGCCATCGTTACAATACCAAAGGTTACGGGAACCATTGGGAGATCCTTGGCCTTGTGGACGCTGTGAGTCTTTCCGTGCCCACGGAGAAGCACTTTGAAGTGGCCAAAGATATCCTTTCAAGCGGTGTGCATCTTCTTATTGAAAAGCCGATCACATACAAACTTGAACCGGCAGATACGTTGATAGGGATGGCCAAAGAGAGGGGTTTGGTCCTCCAGGTTGGGCTTGTTGAGCGCTTCAATCCTGCTGTGGTCAAGATGAAATCTCTACTGAACAGGCCCATATTCATCGAGGCCCATCGAATGAATCTCTTCACCCTCCGGGGAACGGACGTGGATGTGGTCCTTGACCTGATGATCCACGATCTAGACATCATTCTGGATGCTGTGAATTCGGAGGTCAAAGAAGTCCATGCCGTCGGGATGTCGGTAATTACTGATAAGACCGACATAGCCAATGCCAGGATCATATTTGAAAACGGGACCGCAGCCAATCTGACCGCAAGCCGGGTGTCAGGCAAGATGCTAAGGAAGATTCGAGTATTTCAGCCAGACGCCTATCTGTCTGCCGATTGTGGAAAACGGCAGCTCACGATCATCAGACTCGATAATAAGGCAAGGGACTCAAATAATTTTCCTGAAGTTACCACAAGCAAAGAAAAACACCCCAATAGTGACCCTTTGGCTGATCAGATCGCTTCCTTTGTAAATTCCGTGATCAACGGCTTAGAGCCGGTTGTAAGTGGGGAGGATGGGCGGAATGCCCTCAGGATTGCCCTCGGCATTATAGACCAGATCGAGAGAGGCTGTAAGAATTTTAGGGCACTCTAATCCCAGAGATTCGAAGCTGGCAGTGATTGTTGCCGGTGAGGCATCAGCCGATTTGCATGGCTCAAATCTGGTAAAGGCAATAAGGCGTCTAGATCCTGGTGTTACCTTCTGGGGAATCGGAGGAAGAAGGATGGAGCGGGCCGGGGTCAAGATACTGGTGCCCTGCTCTGAAATGGCCGTAGTCGGGGTGACCGAGGTCCTTGTCAGGCTCCGCACAATTGCCAAGGCGAGAAGAAGACTAAAATCCATATTGAAATACCACAATCCCGATCTCCTCATCCTTCTGGACTACCCCGAGTTCAACCTGAATCTGGCCGGTCTTGCAAGGCGTTTTCGAGTCCCTGTCCTCTATTATATCAGTCCACAGGTCTGGGCATGGCGTACGGGCAGGGTGCGAAAAATCGCAAGGCGTGTGGACCATATGGCAGTCATTTTGCCCTTTGAAGAACGGTTTTACAGGGAGAGAGGGGTGAAAGTTGACTTTGTGGGCCATCCGCTCATGGATGTGGTGGAATGCGAAATGTGCCGGCGCCCCGTTCCCCCGGGGCCCTCCGGGATTCGACGGCCTGTGGTGGGTCTCCTGCCAGGCAGCCGGAGGGAGGAGATACGAAACCTTCTCCCCTCGATGGTCAAGTCAATGGAGATCCTTAAGGGGCGATATGAGGTTATTCAATGCCTGTTGCCCTTGGCCGAGACCATTGATCGTGAGTTCGTCCAATACCTTATCCGTAATTCATCGGTGAAAATCGAGATCCTGGAGGGGGATATCTACAAGGTGCTGAGCCAGTGCAACGTGGCAGTGGTGACGTCGGGTACCGCTACCCTGGAAGCCGCCATTATGGGGGTTCCTATGGTCATTGTCTACAGGGTTTCCCCCATCTCATACTGGGTGGGCAAGATGGTTGCCAAGGTTCCCTATATCGGGTTGGTGAACCTGGTGGCAGGAAAAAAGGTGGTGCCGGAATTGATCCAAAATGAGGTGTTACCCGAGAGACTTTCGCACGAGGTCACGAACATTCTGGAGGATAACGAAACAAGGGAGAACATGATAAGAGACCTAATTTCAGTTAAAGAGAGCCTCGGGAGGGGGGGGGCATCGGAGAGGACGGCCGGGCTGGCCCTGGGAATGATGAGGTGAGGAGCTATGGCCAGGACTATTCTAGTGGTGGATGACGAAGCCAGTATCCTTCAGTCCCTTGAAGGGATCCTTTCGGATGAGGGATTTGAGCCTATCGCTGTTAAGAGCGGCTCCGAGGCATTGAATAAGATAGAAGAAGTGATGCCGGATCTGGTCCTGCTGGATATATGGATGCCTGGTATGGACGGAATTGAGACCCTTTCAAAGATCAGAGAGGCCTATCCGACCGTCCAGGTAGTCATGATGTCCGGGCATGGAAACATAGAGACGGCGGTTAAGGCGACGAAGATGGGGGCATATGATTTCATTGAGAAACCCCTCTCGCTTGAGAAACTCCTCGTATCTATTAATAACGCGCTTGATCACTACAGGCTGGAGGAAGAGATAAGCCTCCTTAAGGAGAGAGACAAGGAGAAATACAACATTACCGGTAACAGCAAGGCTATCACTGAAATGAAGGAGCAAATAAGGATCGTAGCTCCTACCAATGCCTGGATCCTGATTTCAGGGGAGAACGGCACGGGAAAAGAGCTGGTGGCGCACACCATACATCGATTGAGCAAGCGGAGCCACAAACCGCTGGTTGAGGTAAACTGCGCTGCAATCCCTGAAGACCTTATCGAAAGCGAACTGTTCGGGCATGAAAAGGGGGCCTTTACCGGGGCCTCAACCATGCGGAAGGGAAAATTTGATCTTGCCCATGAGGGAACCCTTTTTTTGGATGAGATAGGTGATATGAGCCTGAAGGCCCAGTCCAAGACCCTCAGGATATTGCAGGAGCAGAAATTTGAGCGGGTGGGCGGAAGGAGGACCATTCGTGTGGATGTGAGGGTAATCGCTGCCACAAACAAGGATCTGGAGGCAGAGATAGTAAAGGGGACCTTCAGGGATGATCTATATTATCGGCTAAATGTCATACCCATAAGGGTACCGCCCCTCAGGATGAGAGTAGAGGATGTACCGGAGCTGGTGAAAGAATTTATGAGAGAAATTTCGCTGAGTACCAACATTGAACCCAAGGAGTTTTCCAAAGAGGCCTTGGAAATCCTGCAGAGACACGACTGGCCCGGAAACGTTCGAGAACTTAAGAATCTGGTGGAACGGCTTATGATTATGGTGCCAAACCAGGTTCTTAAGGCCACTGACGTCCCTCAGCCGTTCAACAAGTCCTCTGAAATTGGGCAAGACTTCGAATCTGCCTTTATGCAGGCCTCATTAAAGGACGCAAAGAGTGAATTTGAAAAGGCCTTCATAAAATACAAGCTTCGAGAGTTCAGCGGGAACGTCTCGCAGACAGCGGAATCCATAGGTATTGAAAGGAGTAACCTTCACAAAAAGATCAAGGCCTACGGGCTAGAGGGGTTCAGATTGAACTGATGGCCTTGGGATTGAACCCCAGGGTCGACGGCCTCTGTCAGCCTTTCCCAAATCTCTTTCTTCCCCTCCCTTGTCCTTGCTGAAAACAAGATAGGAGCGAACGGGGATATCTCGGAAAATTGTCTGGCTATCAGGGAGGTCTGTTTCTGGGCCTGCTGGCGGGAGACCTTATCTGCCTTTGTCAGAACGATGAAGGTACTCTTGGCATAATGCCTCAGCCAGTTCAGGAGGTCCATATCTCCGGCGGTAGGCTCTCTCCTGACGTCGAGTATTAGGACAACCAGCCTTAAGTTGGGGCGTTTGCGGAGATAGGTCTCCACCATATTCCGCCAGGATCTCTTCACCTCTAATGGAACCCTGGCAAAGCCATATCCCGGAAGGTCAACAAAATACATGGATTTGTTCACACAGAAGAAGTTGATTGACTGGGTCCTTCCAGGCCTTGAGCTTGTCTTTGCCATGCCCCTACGGTTGACCAGCACATTTATTAGGGAGCTCTTGCCCACATTAGACCGTCCGGCAAAGGCGATCTCCGGCTTGTCGGGAGGGGGGTATTGGTTTTCGCGAAACGCACTCCTGAGAAAGGTGACATCCATATAATACCTGATTAGTCTCCTGTACCGAAAATCCAAGGACTTCAATCAGTTTCTTCGTACCCTCTTCTCCTTCTAATGGCGATTGCGCAAATACTCTTCCATCCGATTCAGCCCCTCTTTGATGTTTTCAAGGGAGTTGGCATAGGAGAATCTCAGATAGCCTTCAGCGTTTTGTCCAAAGTCGATTCCGGGGCTTACGCCGACCCCCGCCCTTTCCAAGATCTCAAAGGCGAGTTCATATGAGCTGCTGGAGAGGTGTTTGGCGTTCACCAGCATGTAGAAGGCGCCTGCGGGTTCGACACTGAGGCCGAATCCCAGTTCCCTCAGCCTCCGGATCATGTATCTCCGTCGCTCATCGAAGATGTTCTTCATCCATTCCACATCGGCCCGGGCCTTTTTGAGGGCAGCAAGGCCGGCCCACTGGGATATGCTCCCCGCAGATATGAAGAAGTTCTGTTGCATCTTCTGTAAGGGACGAACAAGGTGATTGGGGACAATCAGGTAGCCCAGGCGCCATCCGGTCATTGCATAGAGCTTGGAAAAGCCATTCAGGACAAACCCATTATTTGTGAATTCAAGGATGGAATGTTCCTTTTCTCCATAGACCAGGCCATGGTAGATTTCATCCGATAGTACAGGGGGACCCAGTTCGGCTATCTCTTGGATACGTTGGCCGGAGAGCAGGTTTCCGGTGGGATTTGAAGGGGAATTTATGAGAATGGCCTTGGTCCTTGGGCCGATCTTCTTCTTGATCTCCTCGGCCCTCAGCTGAAAACCTTCCTCTTCGTATACCTTTACCAGGGCTGGCCTTGCACCCATGAAGTCGGCAAAGTTGGGGTAGCAGGGATAGTGAGGATCAGAGATAATGATCTCGTCTCCCGCCTCCAGGAGGGCGGAGAAGATCATGAAGAGGGCCGGGGAGGTTCCTGAGGTAATAACTATCTGACCTGGGTCCACCCTTACCCCGTACTTCTCGTTATAATGTTCAGAGATTGCCTCCCTGAGCTCTGCAATTCCGAGACTATGGGTGTAATGGGTCTTCCCAGACCTTATTGCATCTAAAGCCGCATCACAGATACACCTGGGGGTTGGGAAATCTGGCTCACCGATCTCCAGATGAATGATGTCGTGTCCCTGGCTTTCGAGCTGATGTGCCTTTTCAAGGACATCCATTACTATGAAAGGAGGGATTTCGCGCGACCTCTTGCTTATTTGGTTCATGGTTTAATGGCTTGACCTAGACTATTGCTACGAGCGCCCTCAGATCACCTTGTTTAGTTTATACTCGATTATCCCCTGGGCACCAGCGTTCATTAGCCGGGGGATCAGATCTCGAACAATCTTGGAATCCACCACGGTCTCAACAGAGACCCACTCAGGGTCATGGAGGCCTGCTATGGTGGGGGCATTCAGGCTGGGCAAGATCTTTATCACCTGTTCTATAAGCCTCTTGGGCAGGTTCATCTTGAGGCCCACCATATTTTCTGCCCGGAGTGCCCCTTTGAGGAGGAGGATGATCTGTCCTATCTTGGCCCTTTTCCACCTGTCCTTGTAGGAATCCCGGTTGGCTATCAGCTGGGTATTTGTCTTCATCATCTCGTGTATAATTTTCAGGCCGTGGGCCCTTATAGTGCTCCCTGTCTCGGTGACTTCCACAATGGCATCCGCGAGACCGGACACAACCTTTGCCTCAGTGGCACCCCAGGAGAATTCCACATCCACTGAGATGCCCTTGTCTTGAAAGAATTTCTTGGTGAAGTTGACCAGCTCTGTCGCTATCTTCTTTCCCTGGAGGTCTTCGAGCCGTTCGATGTCGGACCCGGCTGGTACTGCTAGGACCCAGCGGGCCGGGTTTTGGCTCACCTTTGAATAAATAAGGTCGTCCAGGACCATTACATCTGACTCGTTTTCCTCTATCCAGTCCTTGCCGGTAAGGCCAGCGTCAAGTGTCCCATGTTCCACGTACCGGGACATCTCCTGGGCCCGGCAGAGGGCACATTCGATTTCGTCATCGTTGATGTCAGGAAAATAGCTTCGGCCATTGACATTTATCTTCCAGCCAGACTTCTCAAAAAGATTGATAGTTGCATTTTGGAGGCTTCCCTTTGGGATGCCGAATTTGAGTTTTTTCATTTCTTGTACACCCTCTCCGGATCAAATATTCTTTGGCCCACCTCCACTAAGCTCCCGTCACGGGATAGCTTTCTGTAAAAGCAGGTTTCATAACCCACATGGCATGCAGCGCCACCCACCTGCTCCACCTTTATGAGGAGAGTGTCGCTGTCACAGTCCACATAGATCTCCCTAATCCTCTGGACGTGCCCGGAACTCTCCCCCTTATGCCAGAGCTCTCGGCGTGAGCGACTCCAATAGTGAGCTTCTCCAGTCTCGATGCTCTTTTGCCAGGAAGCCCGGTTGGTGTAAGCAAGCATCAGTACCTTGCCAGACCAAAAGTCCTGGACAATAACGGGGATTAGGCCTTCTCCTTTGGAAAAATCTAGATCAATCATGGCGTGCCGCAATGCGTAAGAAAAATTGGGACCTTGTGCGGTTAGCTCTTAGCCATTAGCGGTTAGCTTTTGGATAAAACTGTTCAACA
>CAYVMN010000077.1:0-19809 GCA_964452575.1 uncultured Desulfobacteraceae bacterium
CAGGCATTGGCGATGGCGTTCAAAATGGCCGGTGTGGCAGGGATGTTTGGCATCTCGCCGATCCCTTTGGCGCCATAAGGCCCAAACTTATTTTCCACCTCAACAATTATCGGTTCAATGTCCGGGACATCCAGGGCGGTGGGAATCAGGTAGTCCTTCAGACTGAGGTTCTGGATATAGCCCCTGTCCAGGGCCACTTCTTCCATTAAGGCATAACCCAGGCCCATGGCCACACCGCCCTCGATCTGACCCTCCACAGCCTTGGGGTTGATCGCCTTGCCTACATCGAAGGCCGCCACGTAATCGGTCACCTTCACTTCGCCAGTCTCCACATCCACAACCACCTCTGCCATGTGGGTCGAGTATGTATAGACAAAGTACGGATTGCCCTGCCCGGTCTCCGGGTCCAGGGTAGATGGGGGCGGGGCCCACCAGCCTTGTCCGATAAGGCGTTTTCCCTTGGCCATGCACTTTGCGGCCGCTTCCTTGAACGAAAGGGTATTACCGGGGTTTTCCCGATCATAGATGCGCCGATCCCCGGTTACGAGTCTATCCACAGGGGCCTTCAGCATCTCGGAGGCCATCTCCAGAATCGATCCTTTTACCTGCCGGGCGGCCAGTATAACGGCATTGCCCATGAGGGTGGTAGATCGGCTACCCACGGTGGGACCAGACTCGGGTACAATATCGGTATCCGGCTGTATCAGGCGGACATCTTCCACTCGAACACCCAGCTCCTCTGCACAGATCTGAGGGAGCACGGTAAAGGAACCCTGGCCCATTTCAGTGATCCCTGTATAGAGAAGGACCGATCCATCCTCGTGGACGTATACGTTTGCCCCGCAGGCGTCACTGCTGGCCCCGACGCTGGTCCGGTACCAGCCTTGGCCAATGCCCACGCCCCGACGCCTATTCTTTTCCTCGTCCGCATGGCCCCCCTGCCTGTATCTTCGGTCCCAGTCGAAGGCCTTGGCGCAGGCCTCTAAGGCATCTTGGAGGCCGACGCTCTGGTCCAAGACCTGACCGGTGGCTGTGACAGAGCCTTGCCTAAAGCCGTTCTTTCTTCTGATGTCAAGGGGGCTTATTCCCAGTGCCTCAGCCAGCTCATCCATGATCTGCTCATGGGCGATGTGCACCTGGGGAGCACCAAAGCCGCGCATGGCCCCGCCATAAGGGTGGTTTGTATAACAGAGGTAGGCGTCAACTTTCACATGTGGTATCTCATAGGGACCCGGCATCATGACCATGGCGTGGACGTGGGATCCTCCGGCTGGAGGTATAATAGGCCCCAGGCTGGCATAGGCCCCCTGCTCGTCATAGATGACGCCTTCAAAGGCCACGAGGACTCCGTCTTTCTTTGCCCCGATCTTGATCTGCATGATCATGGGATGGCGTTTACTGGTCTGAAGGGTGACCTCTTCCCTCTCCAGGGCAATGCGCACGGGGCGGCCGGTATGGTATGCCAGGACGGCCGCGCGGCAGCCCAGATCGATGGGTGAATCCTCTTTGCCGCCAAAGCCACCCCCCATGGGTATCTGGCGGACCCTGACCCTGTTGACAGGGACCCCCAGCACCGCATTCACATTTCGCCTCACGGTAAAAGGGGCCTGCATGGGACCCTCGATCAGCATGGTACCGTCAGCCTGGGGGACGGCCATGCATATGTCCGGTTCGATGTAGGCATGATCCAGGAACGGGACCTGATAGGTCCTCTCCAGGGTAAGGTCTGCCTGTTCGAAGCCCTTTTCAACGTCCCCTTTACGCAATTTGTTATGGGAGAGGAGGTTCCCCTTTTCGTGGATTTTGGGCGCATTTTCTTTAATGGCCTCCTGGGGGTCAAAGACAGGAGGCAATAGCTCGTATTCCACCTGGATCAATTCTAGGGCCTGTTCTACTATCTTCTCCGTCTCGGCGGCTACCAGGGCCACTGCATCTCCCACGAATCGCACCTTGTCGCCACAGATCACAGGCTGATCAGGGATAATGGCCCCGAACCCATTCCTTCCCGGCACATCACCTGCCGTTAATACGGCGGCGACACCAGGCAATTCTTTGGCCATTTCTGTGTTGATTGATCTTATCAAGGCGTGGGGGTGGGGGCTTCTCAGGATCTTTCCGTGGAGGAAACCCTGGTGGGGGTAATCTGCTGCGAAATTAAGCCTTCCGGTGACCTTGTTGAGTGCGTCTGTCCTCACTATGGATTGGCCCACCACGGAAAGACTCGCGTGAGAGATCTCCACCAAATGGCGTAGTTCTAACTTTGCCTTGGTCAAAACCTTTACCTTATTTCCGTCATCGGTATTCTTGCTCATGCTTTGCGTCCCTTCTCAAAGACAGGGTAGACGGATATCCCGATGATTTAGGTCGGTCTCAGGGTCTCACTTGCTGTCTTGACGGCCTGGATTATCTTGCGGTAGCCTGTGCACCGGCACTGTACCCCTGAGATCGCTTCCCTGATCGTAGACTCATCAGGGTGACGGTGCTTGGCCAGGATGGCCTTTGCGTTCATGATCATACCGGGTGCGCAAAAACCGCACTGAACCGCGCCTTCATTTATGAATGCCTCCTGAATCGGATCCAGACCCCCGTCTTCCTTGGTCAAACCTTCTATTGTGATCACTGACCGCCCCTTGACCTTGAAGGCCGGGAGGATACAGGAATTTACCGGGTCCCCGTCCAGAAGGACAGTGCAGGCACCGCACGCCCCCTCTCGGCACCCCACCTTGGTGCCTTTTAGTCCCAAGGTGTCCCTCAGGAGGTCCACCAGGAGTCTGTCCGGGCCGACTTCCACGCCAACATCACGCCCATTCAGCTTGAATTGAATCTCCATATTCTTCATAGGAACCCTCTTAGGCCACAGGGCATCCTGCCCGTTCCAGGGCCTTATAAAGACCCCGCCTAACGAAGACCTTCACCATCTCCTTCTTGTACTCATAGGAACCCCAAATCAAACTGGATATGGGGGTGGATTCTTTTTGGGCGCGGTCTGCACCCTTCTCAACACTCTCTTTGCTGACAGGGGCCCCGCGTAGGATCTCTTCAGCCTTCCTGGCACGAAAGGGAGTTGGTGCTACCGGGCCGAGTGCAATTGCGGCATCCCTGAAGGTCTTACTTTGTGGGTCAACCTCTACCACCGCTGCCAGGACAAGGACGGCGATGGTAAGGGCCCGCCGCTTGCTCAACCTGAGATAACAATCTCCCTGATCTCTTCCGATGGGAGGGAAACTGATTTGGGTCAGGATCTCCCTCCTGCAATCCACTGCCGTCCGGCCTTTATCCAGGAAAAACTCTTGAAGCCGGACGACCCTCTCTCCCTTTGACGTGGCGATGGTCACCGAGGCATTCAGGGCAAGTAAGGGTATGCTCGTGTCAGCCGCCGGGTGACCGCTTACCAGATTTCCGGCCACTGTGCCCACATTTCTGATCTGTGGAGATCCAACACTCGCAGCGCCATCTGCCAGAAGTCGAGCCTTTTCCCTGATCAAGGGGGAGGAAGCCACCTGGGCGTGGGTGACCAGGCCCCCCAAGATGATCTGATCCCCTTCTTGTTCAATTGTATTCATGCCAGGCAGGCGGGTGATATCTACCAGGGCCTCGAGCTCCAACTCCCGCTTGCGCAACCGGGGGATGACATCGGTCCCGCCGGCGATCACCTGTGCCCTACCCTCATACCCGGCAAGCATCTCAAGTGCCTCTGCCGCTGTCTTGGGCAAGAGGTACTCATTTACCTGGATGTCTCTTGACCAGTGCAAGTCTTTAAAGGCATTTGGCATATTCGCTCCCAAACCAGGATAAACCGGAAATTGAGTATTGCCTATTGACCATTGATTGGGTTCGCTTTGTCTTTTCACGGCCTAGCATTTGTCAAGTTCCAGCAAAGGGTCCACGTCAGAAATGAGACAGCTAGGCCTTAAGGTTGGTTTCCTCTTTTTGGGCCTTTTCTATTTGCCGGTTTACCCTCAGGTTGTGTCTTTTCATGACCTTTTCGGCTCCATCCGGATCACGAATCTTGAGGGCCTCTACTGCGTCTATGTGATCCTGATAAAGCTCCGGAAGGATTGATGTAAGATCACATACAAAAGGTCTGGACCTGGCCTTTATATTTTCCAGCAGCTCGGTGAGGAGCCAGTTTCCACAGGAATCATATATGATGCCGTGAAACTCGAAGTCCGACTTGGAGTATTCCACCACATCTTGGTCACTTACGATCCGACGCTGTTCCTTCAAGAGGGACCTCAGGCGAGCTATCGTCTTTTTGTCTATTCTCTCCGCAGCCAAACGGCCGGCCAAACCCTCCAATAACCCTCTTACCTCATACAGGGCATAGGCCATCTGGAGGGTCATCTGTGCCATACGGATCCCCTGATTAGGGACATGCTTGACCAATCCTTCGTCCTCCAGGTTCTTCAAGGCCTGCCAGACCGGAGTCCTGCTTACGCCCAGATCCTTTGCCAAACGCTCGACATTTATCCGTTTTCCCGGGGTAAACCGGTAAGACGCGATCATATCCCTCAGTGCCGTTTCCGCCTGCTCTCTTAAAGTTAAACGCTTGAGGGTCTCTGCCACCCTGATCTAACCCCCTTCGAAGGCCTCTGCTAAATATAGTTCAATTCTTTTCTTAGGATATAGAGATCAAGGAAGTCAACAAAAATTTAATGGAAAATGAGATTTAAATGAAATTTAGACAGTTATACGATCGGAGCCCCTTACGGTTACGCCCAAAATTTATTGACCAAGAATTCCAAAAAATAGGGCACGATCAGGCTCATCTCTTTAGACCAGCCATTTTCTCCAGCACAGCACACACCGAAGCGGTATCCTGCTTCGAACGCCCGTCAGCCAATGCCGACGTATAAATCTGGGCTGCTACAGAGAGAAGGGGGGTAGGACATTTGAGTTCGGTTGCAAAGGCACTGATGATCTGAATGTCTTTCTGGAAGATATCCACCTTCATGGTCGGTTCATCATACTCGCCGGCGACCATCAGGGGACCTCTCACCTCAAACATGCGTGAGGTCCCTGCCCCGTCACTGATTACCCTGTAAATCATTTCCGGGTCTAGGCCTGCCTTCATTCCCAGTACAAACGCCTCTGCCGCCGAAACATTATGGATGGTCACAAGCAGGTTCGCAATGAACTTCATCTTGCTGCCCATACCAAACTCTCCCACGTAGTAATTTGCCCTCGCAAACCCGTTGAATATGGGGACACATCTCTCGCATGTCTTCCTGTCGCCGCTTGCATAAACGACGATATCCCTTTTAACTGCCTGAGCCCCGGTGCCGCTTAAAGGACAATCGAGCATATCCATCCCAGCGCCTTTCAAGGCCTCCAGGGCCTCTTCCTTCGGCCCGAGAGGGAGTGTGCTGGTCTCTATGATGACAAGGCCACGCCTCCCACTGGTCAAAAGGCCTCCTTCAGCGTGGACCACGTCATGGAGGGCTTCAACACTGGGAAGGGAGGTAATGACTATATCTGACTTATGGGCCACCTCCCTGCAGGAAGAGGCGCCATTTCCTTTTTTGCTTAGGAGGAGTTCCACCTGCTCATCTAGGATGTCATATCCTGTGACCGAAAATCCTGCCTTCAGCAGATTGGCTGACATTGCAGAGCCCATAATCCCCAGGCCTATCATCCCTATTTTTTGTTCCATTGTTTTCACCTTTCATTCAGGATCGCTTTCACAAAACTGGATCCATAGGTCTTCCTCATGCGCTACCTGACCTCCACAAAATCGGCCGTGACCGGAGGCCTGGTAATGAATTCTATCTACCCAACGCAGGCCTTCGGCCGCAACCAAAGCAGTGACCAGTGTTCAGGTTTCAGTAAATCCCAAGTCCTGACACATGGAACCTTATTGCTATAGCAACCTCCCCGAGTCTAAGAATTGGTTCTGATGCAAATAACCGTCGGGGAAATATCCTCCAATGGAGAAGTGTGTGCAAAAAAGTCCATAGTGTCAACTGAAACTAAAGCGTTCCAGAAATGGGTGAGGCTTCCTGTTGCCGTCTGGAGGTTCTATTCTATTATTTCGGCAAAATCGGGCTATATCTGGCGGTCTTATTGACAGGAAATACGAGTTTGTCTAGAATCGAGCATAAAAAGGGTTCGCAATTTCAGCCTTTAAAGCCCTGCAGCGTGTACGAGCTCAACATCTAACGTTCTGGGTTAAAGGCATCTATGTCTTTCAGCTGCTTATCTTCTTGTACAAAGGAGAATAGTCATGATAAAGGGAATCGGTCATATAGGAATAGCCATCAGCGACATTGATAAGAGCCTCAGGGCCATCTGCAAGGCCCTCGACATGCCGACACCTGCGGTTCACAATAACCCGGAGAAAAAAATGAAGTTTGCCTTGCTGGATCTGGGTGGAGTGGGACTGGAGTTCTTGCAGGACTGCGACCAGGAGGGGCCGTTTGCGAGATTTGTGAAGGAGAAGGGCGACGCAATCCACCATTTCTGTCTGCTAACAGACGATATCGAGGCAGACATCGAGGGCCTCAAGCTACGGGGAATAGAAATGGCGGATCAGAAACCCAAGGTGGGGTTGCGAGGGAAGAAGATCGCCTTCACCAGGCCAAGTGCACTGAATGGCATCCCTATTGAATTATCGGAACCATAGGAGAAAGACCCTTAGAGACCCAAATGCGGCCACCTTCAACCCCAAAGGGACGTGTGGTGTGGCCGCATTTTATACAACGGGATAAAGGGGCAACCTGCCCACACCCCATTCGATATTCCCATCGGTGCTACTTGCAGCCGGGTCCATACTCCATGCTCTTTCTCCAGTTCATGAGCTCTCTGTTGTCGGGATAACAGTACCGGCCGATGTCCTGATCGTCCGGGTGGATGTACCTTGCCCCTGGCAATAGGCTTACCACCTTCATCTTGTGATGACGGGCCTCCATGTTTTTCCTTTTGACGATGTCCTCCAGGTAGGAAGGTTCCTCATAGCAATTGGCCCAGTTATCGTGGTGCATAGGCAGGATGACCTCTGTGTTCAAGGCCTCTCCCACTCGCCACAGGTCCCAGGGCGACATCTTATCCGTGTAGCCGGGGGCATTGTTCCCCATGGCCATGGAGACCACATCCACCTTGTAGTTTTCTCCAACCATCCGGTACCCGTTGTGATACAGGGTGTCCCCCAGAAAGGCGAAGCCTCCTCCTTCGGTGTTAAAGATGTAGCTTACTGCCACCTCTTCAAATGGAGCGGGCGTAACAAAGCCCGTCTTGGTTGCGATGATATCGTAATTGGGGGCAAAGTCGATCTTCATGTCTTCAATCTGCACGCTTTTTCCCACCTCCGCCACGATCATCCTGTCCTCGGGAACCCCCATATTGGCCTTCATCCGGCGGGCCGCCTCAGGCGGTGCAAGGAATTTGCACTTGGTGGTCTTTAGGGCAGCGCTGATGGAGTAAAAATCCATGTGATCCTGATGGTGGTGGGTGACGCATAATGCGTCCAACCTCTTGAACTTCCATGGGTCAATGACCACAGGGTGGGTTCTCATCCACCAGAGTTTCTCGGCCCCGCTGGTGCGACAAACCCCGCAGTAGGAATAGTCAGTGAAAAGGCTCGGTCCGGAGTAAAGATCTACGGTAAAGACCGCGCCTGCCTGGGATTTGATGGCACACGACATGGCCCCGAAGTACCAAAGGGCCCCTGTTCCCGGCCTCACCTCAAACTCATCGATTTCATAGTTCAGATAGGTACCCCATTCGGGAAAGACCTCCTTTAACCAGATATCACGGTTCATCTCCCTCGGCAGACCGATAGTTCCCCCATCCATCACTCCACGCTCATCATACTTGACAACACTCTCCTTGCTCATAAGCCATACCTCCTTCTCTTTTTCTCGCCTGTCTCCGGCGTGATCTTTCTTGATCTATCATCTTCTTAACACGTGAAAATAGGCAAAAAGGGATTAGAGGTCAAGGGAAATGGAAACCTACCACCTACCAAATGACAGAGATATCATCCGGACTGTGGCCCTTGACATAGTGTCCATCGGCGTTGTATCAATAAATCCTGTTACAAGGCTTTTTCGGGATGTTATCCTGACACCAATACACGTGAAGGAGGAAAGCTCATGACCTGGCGCAGTAAAGAGATCCTGGAACGTCCGGAGTGGTCCATGAACCGGGCACTATACAAGTCCATGGGGTACAGTGATTATGATCTGGAACAGCCGTTGATCGGGATTGCCAACTCCTGGAACCGTGTGGTTCCCGGGCACTATAATCTCGGGCTTGTCTCCGAATATGTCCAACAGGGCATCCGGCAGGCCGGAGGAACCCCTGTAGAATTCGGGGTTATTGCTGCATGCGACGGCATAGCTAATGGCCATAAGGGGATGCACTATATCCTTCCAACAAGAGATCTGATTGCCAACGATGTGGAGATGATGGTCGAGGCACACCGTCTCGATGCAGTCGTGCTGCTGGCCTCTTGTGACAAGATTGTCCCTGGCATGTTAATGGCGGCGGCCCGGCTTGATATCCCGGCCATAATGGTCGTGGGGGGGCCTATGGAGGGGGGGTGTGAGTTTGACGGCCGTGCCAGCGATACAACGTCGCTTACGGAAGGCCTGGGCATGCTGAAGAGCGGGAAAATCGACGAGGCCATGTACCGTAAACTTGAGGACTACGCCACCCCGACATGTGGCTCATGCTCCTTTCTGGGCACCGCGAATACCATGTGCTGTGTGGCAGAGGCAATGGGGCTGTGCCTTCCGGGGAGTTCCACCATCCCGGCCACCCATGCGGAGCGGTTGCGCTCGGCCCAGGAATCCGGACGTCAGGTTGTCGAACTGGTCAAAAAGGGCATCACCTCACACCAAATCATCAATCTGCTGGGGATCGAAAATGCCATTCGCGTGAATGCGGCGATCGGGGGGTCAACAAATGCTGCCTTGCACATTCCAGCCATAGGCTATGAGGCGGACTGCGAGATCACCATGGATCTTTTTGAACGCCTGAGTCGGGGCACGCCCCACATTGCCAAGATGAACCCTGCGGCTGCCCCGAATGTCCCGGACTTTCATGATGCCGGTGGTGTGCCGGCGGTGATGAAGGAGATCCTTGGTCAGCTTCATGGTGAAGCCCTCACGGTCACTGGCAAGACGGTTAAGGAGAACGTTGCCAATGCCGAGGTCCACGATAGAAACATCATCAGGACTTTGGCGGACCCCTGGAGCAGGGAAGGAGGGATTGCCGTACTGAGGGGCAACCTGGCCGCCAATACAGCCATCACAAAACCGGCAGCCATCGTGCCTGAGATGCACAAATTTGAGGGCAGGGCCCGCTGTTTTGACTCTGAGGAGGCGGCAAACCAGGCGATTCTGGATGGAGAGGTCCAGGAGGGAGAAGTTGTGGTCATCCGCTACGAGGGACCCAAGGGTGGCCCTGGGATGCGTGAGATGTATAAGGCCATGAAGCTGCTCTACGGAAAGGGTCTGGCCCTCAAGACGGCGCTGGTCACGGACGGACGTTTCTCAGGCACCAACAACGGGTGCTTTGTGGGTCACATCTCACCTGAGGCCGCCGAAGGCGGTCCACTTGCCGTTGTAGAGGATGGAGACCTGATAACCATTGATATTCCCAACCGGAACCTCCACCTCCATGTCTCAGAGGAGGAGAGCAAGGCCCGCCTTTCCCGGTGGGTGAGGCCGGAGCCCAGGTTCAAAAAGGGTTACCTGGCCCTCTATTCGCGTCTCGCTGAGTCGGCCGACAAGGGGGCGATTATCAGGCATAAGATAGAATAGACCCCGTCTTTCTCGGATCTCTCTGTGTCGGGGTCGTCGGCCAGATACCTCTCGGAAGTTATTGGATGTGTTGAGAAAGCCAGTGGATTCTGGCTGATTCCTCCATCAGCTCGCCGATGTACTGGGCCTGATGCAGTGTCGCACCCATGGCCATGAGACCATGGTTGGCAAGTAACAACCCGGTCACCTCAGGGTTTTCACAGGCACGGGCAACAGCTTCTGCCAGATCTTTTGAACCTTCCGGATACTCCTCGACTACCGGAACATGCCTGAGGATCCTTCGGCTATGGACCGTCGGCAGGGGCAAAGGAAGGCCCCGAGCGGCATAGGCCGTGGCATAGGGTCCGTGATAGTGGACGATACCGTTCACATCCGGCCGGACCTGAAAGACGGCCAGGTGGACCCGAACCTCCTTGGTAGGTCTACGGGTCTTTCCCAGGGGAGAGCCTGCCCCATCTATCAGGACCAGATCCGAAGACCGGCATTCGGTGAGGCCGATTCCGGTGGGTTTCGTTAAATAGAGGTCTGCCGAGATGCGTATGCTGATGTTGCCCCCTGTGCTCGCCTGCAGTCCCAGTTGAAAAGAACGGCGGGCCGCCCACCGAAATGCCTTGGCAGCCTCTCGAATGTGGTTTTCGGATACAATCTTCACAGGGGCTTTCCTCCAGGGGTATAGGATTCATCTCCTATTACGCCATTTCAAGGAAATGCGTCAACCCCGATGCTGTAAGAGGTCCTATCGCCCTCCGGGGCGTAAACAAAATGAGCCGAAGGGTTATCAAGAAACGGCGATTTATTTCAACATTGGGGTCAAGTGGTGTTAAGGCCCGATTTACGCGAAATGCCTTGATATCCCTTCGAGGGGCATGGTATCAAAATAGATTGGCTTCGCCGGAGCAGCAGAAGGTGCTCTAGTATGGGTGGAGCAGATTGTGACTGACGGTGTTTAGAATGGGTAAGCTGGCATTGTTCGGTGGCAGGCCTGTGCGGGATAAACCGTATCCTACCTGGCCCCAGGGAGGATCTGAGGAATTATTCTGGCTTGAGAAGGTGGTGACCAGCAATCGGTGGTTTGGAGGACTCCAGGGAGACGACCCGGATTCCCTGGGATCGCTTTTTGGAGAACGGTTTTCCGCCCTTCACAATGCCCGTTTCGGTCTCCCGGTGGCCAACGGCAGCGTGGCCATTGAGATCGCCCTGCGGGCACTGGGTGTTAAACCAGGCGATGAGGTAATCGTGCCGGCATACACCTTCATCTC
This sequence comes from uncultured Desulfobacteraceae bacterium, assembly GCA_964452575.1. GTDB lineage: Bacteria > Desulfobacterota > DSM-4660 > Desulfatiglandales > Desulfatiglandaceae > CAYVMN01. The sequence goes on from CAYVMN010000077.1 coordinate 11,024, forward strand.
AACAGCGACATCGGTCCTTATGGTGGGGGCGATCCCTGTATTCGCGGATATCGATCCAAGAAGCTACTGTCTGGATCCACAGGATGCGGCGAGCCGCATCGGGCCGCACACCCGTGCCATCATCCCTGTGCATCTTGGGGGGCACATGGCGGACATGCACACCCTGGCGGAAGTGGCGGCAAAGGGGGGTGTAGCCATTGTTGAGGATTGCGCCCAGGCCATTGATTCTGGCCTTGGGGGCAGGAAGGCCGGAACCTGGGGTGGGCTCGGGACCTTCAGCTTTCAGTCAAATAAGACCATTACCTCCGGTGAGGGTGGCCTGGTGATGACGGGATCTCCGGATCTGGCCGAAAAGGTGATTGGCCTCAGGGCCTTTGGTAGATCCAGGGGTGATAGGGGGGAGCGGTCTTCGGACCTGACATGCGAGATTCTTTCAAGCAACTACCGGCTCTCTGAATTTCAGGCCGCTGTCTTGCTGGCACAGCTGGAACGATTTCCCGGGCAGGATAAACTGCGCCAGGCAAACGCGGCCCGTTTAACAGAGGGGATTGATCAAATACCCGGCCTTCGCCATGTCCGTGTGGACGAGCCATCCATGAAGCACGGCTATTACTACTACCTGGTCCGGTACGAGCCAGAGGCATTCGCAGACCTTACACCTGACAGGCTTTGCCAGGCCCTCAACGCCGAGGGCATCCCCTTTGTACCGGGAGATCGGATACCCCTTTACCGCCATCCCGTCTTTGAGGCAAAAAACCTGAAGGAATATCTGTGTCCATTCGTACTGGAACGATACTGTGAGGCCGTGGGCCTACAACACCCCGATTGCCCTGCCGCAGAGGAAGCATGTAGATGCACTCTCATTCTGCGCCATCAGGTACTCCTGGCCGAAGGCAGGGATATGGACGACGTGGCTGAGGCCATATGGAAGATTCAAGAGAACATCGAGGAATTCCGTTGATGGAGGTGCCAAGATGCAAATCAAAGAACTGAAAGCCGCCAGAGCGGTGAAAATGGAAGATGTCGAGGACTTACGCCGCAGGGTTAAGGAGATCCTGGATCGGGTAAGAGAAGATGGTGACGCCGCATTGACGTATTATAGCAAGACCTTTGACGGTTATGAGGGGCCCATTCGGATCGGTGAGGCCGAGATAGAGACAGCAAAGAAGGAACTCCCAGCCGACATTATAGAGGGACTTGACTTTGGGATTGAGCGGGTAACGGCATTTGCACAGGCCCAGCGGTCCCATGTTACCGAGTTTGAACAGGAGATGATCCCGGGTGTCATTATGGGGCACCGGCTTGTGCCTGTGGACTCCTGCGCTGCCTATGTACCTGCTGGACGCTATCCCTGCCTGACCTCGGCCGTCATGTCATTGGCACCGGCCAAGGTGGCCGGTGTCAGACGCGTTGTCGCCTGTTCTTCTCCTGGGAAGGAGAAGCGCATCAATCCCGCCATACTCTATACCATGGCTGCTATCGGAGCAGATGAGATATATTGCCTGGGTGGTGCCCAGGCCATTGCGGCCATGGCCTACGGGACCGAAACAATTCAACCTGTGGACCTGATCGTGGGGCCTGGAAACCAGTATGTCACCGAGGCCAAGAGGCAGGTTTATGGTACAGTGGGTATCGACTTTCTGGCAGGCCCGAGCGAATGTATGGTCATTGCCGACGAGACCGCCCGGGCCGACTACATTGCCGCCGATCTCCTGGCCCAATGCGAGCACGATCCCCAGGCCAGGGGGGCCCTAGTCACGACGTCGGAGGATCTTGCCAATCGGGTGCTCTATGAGATCGAGCGGCAGTTGAATGATCTCAAGACCGAGGAGGTGACCCGTCGGTCGTGGGAAGACAAGGGAATTGTGGCAGTGGTAGCCAGCCTGGAGGAAGCAGTTGCATACGCAAACAATTATGCCCCCGAACATCTGGAGGTTCACACAGAGGACCCCAGACAACTCCTCTCAAAACTTACCTCCTATGGCTCCCTTTTCCTGGGGGAGGCTGCTGCAGAGGTCTTTGCGGACAAGGTTGCAGGGACCAATCATATCCTTCCCACCCTGCGGGGCGCGCGGCACACGGGCGGTCTGTGGGTTGGTCATTTTATGAAGGTGATCACCCATCAATGGGTTGATGAACGCGGGGTCAAGGTGCTGGCACCCTATTCGGTCAGGCAGGCGGAATTCGAGACCATGGACGCCCATCGACGGGCAGCACTGATACGATTGACGAACAAATTATAAAATTGTCTTAAGATCTTGTATAACGTCGCGCCTCGGGCGGGGCGCCCAAAAAGGAGGTTTATTATGGAATGGGAAGAGAAAAAAGAGGTAAAAAAGGAAAAGATCTATAACCTTTTCAGGTGCGGTTACCTGGAAGTAAGGGAGTGGCTGAAGGAGACTGACATCGTGCTTATTCCCTTGGGGAGCACAGAACAGCATGGGAGGCATTGTCCGGTATGTACAGACAGCATCGCCACAGAACTGCCGTGTCAGATTGCAGCCGAGAAGGCCAACGTGCCCTACTTTCAACTGATACCGATCGGCTACTCGCCCCAGCACCTTCATCCACCCGGAGTGGGGTCAGGGACCGTGACCCTGAGCGCGGCCACCTATCAGAACGTCTTGTATGAGGTGGGGAGGTCTCTTATTCACAACGGGTTTAATAAGCTGATATTTGCTACCGGCCATACCTCGAACATGAAGGCCGTTGACCCTGCCTTGAGGGCCTTACGGTATGAGACAGGTGCCTTTTTGTGCTGCTACCGGAATGATGCCGAGGCGGTTCCAGGGCTCTTTAAAGGGACCGATATCCTGGAAAATCCGCCGGAAGAGGCGCCAGGGTGGCATGGGAGTGAGGTCGAGGCCGCCGAGTGTCTATACTTTGAACGACTCTACGGAAAACAGCTTGTCCATCTGGATCGAACCGACAAGGAATATACCCATCCGCCCAAGTGGATTTCCGATGTCAGCGATAAATTTACCAAGGTCAATGGATCGCCCTATCTGACCATGAACGGGCTCGACGTGGCCTGGGTCCCCATGGACCATCAGGAGTACAGCGATACCGGCCTGATCGGTTATCCTGGCAACCCCTTCAGGGCATCAGCCGAGAAAGGAAAGCGTATCATCTATAAGAAGGCTGAAATCATGACCGAGTTTATCGAAGAGGTGAAGAAGATCAAGGTAGAGATAAGGAACAGGGACTACTGGAACAGGACCTTTAGACCCGTGTAGCCCTGTCTGTTTAGCTTCAAAATCCAGTAGCCTGAAGTATCATGACCGAGAAACACGACAAGGCCATTGCTATCATTGCCACTCTGGATACCAAAGGTCCGGAGGCAGCCTTTGTTAAGTCTCGTATCGAGGCCGCGGGTTATCGTGCCTTGATTCTGGATACGGGTATCCTGGAGAGGCGGGATCCATCAGCCCCCTCACCTGACTATTCGGCGGATCAAATCGCCAAAGAGGGAGGGGAAGACAGGGCCGAATTGGCCTCGCAGAGCACGGAGAAGGGCACCAGGAACCGTGGCATCCGGGCCATGTCCGCAGGATCGGCCAAAATCCTGAGGCGCCTCTACGAAGGGGGCAGGATCAGGGGGGTGCTGGGCCTTGGCGGGGCCCAGGGGACCGAGATCTGCACCTTTGCCATGCGAGCCCTGCCCCTGGGTGTCCCAAAGGTGATGGTCTCAACAGTAGCCTCCGGCCAGACACCCTTTGGCATCTACACTGGCACGCGGGACCTCACCATCATGCACTCGGTGGCGGACATACTGGGTCTCAATTCACTGACAAGACGGGTATTGGCCAATGCCGCGGGCGCCGTGGTCGGCATGGCCGATGCCGAGTTGGTGGAGGAAGAGGCCCCAAGGCCGAAGGTCGGTATCACCATCTATGGACAGACTACACCTGCGGGATTGGCCATCAAGGCCCTGTTGGAGTCAAAGGGCTTCGAGGTATTCGCCTTTCACTGCAACGGAACCGGAGGCAAGGCCATGGAAGAACTGGCGGTGGAAGGGGTGTTGGATGCCCTCTTTGACCTGAGCACCCATGAGCTTACCGACGAGCTCTTTGGCGGAATCCATGCTGGAGATTCCCAGCGTCTCCTAGCAGGCGGTCTAAAGGGAGTCCCCCGACTCGTCGTCCCCGGAGGCCTGGATGTGATTACCCTCCGCGAACCCGAAACGATTCCCGAGGAGTATCGCTCCCAGCCCTCTGTCCCCCACAATCCCCATATTACTCTGGTGAGGGTCAATACACCCCAGATGACCCGCCTGGCAAAGGTGATGGCCGAACGTCTGAATCAGGCCAGCGGCCCCGTGACCGTGGCCATCCCCAGAGGCGGATTTTCTTTTTATAACAGGGATGGGCTTCATTTTCGCGATCTGGAGGCCGATCAGGCCTTTGTGGAGACCCTTCAGGCCGAGCTCAAACCGGAAATTCCCATCTACCAGTTTGACCACCATGTGAATGACCCACCGTTTGTGCCGGAGGTTGTCTCTTTGTTTCAGGCCCTGTTAGAGAGGGCCGGGGGGAAGGAGGAAGCATAATCTTGTGAGATATACCCTCGATGAGCATGTCCGGCATGACCCGAGAATTCTGAGCGTATACTCCGCTGCCAGCCGTCTTCACGACAGGAGGGACCGGTATCACCACAACTTTGACCACGTCCTGCGGGATCTCTACCGGGCCCTTCTGATCGCCTCTGAGGAAGGGCCGGTGGATTACAGCATCCTCATCCCCAGTGTCCTATTGCATGACGTGGGCTTTTCAGATCTGGAGTTCAAGCGACTGGGACACGATCAGGTCGGGGCCCGACTTGCGCAGGGGCTGCTCCTCGAAGCAGGCTATGACGAGGAGACCATCAAGGCCGTCTGCCACTGCATCCGGGCCCATAAAGGAAAGGCCGAACTCCCCCAGACTCTCGAGGCCAGGATACTCTACGATGCGGATGTCCTTGAAAAGGCAGGACTCGTCTACCTGATACTGGGTGGCAAGATAGTCTGTGAATTCAGGGAAACCATTGCCGAATTCCTGGCAAGAGAATCCAGCGATAGAACCAACGAGCTTGAAAGGGGTTTTTACACCCGCAAGGCCAGGGAATTGGATGGCGGGAGGCTGGAACAGGTCCTTTCACTCCTGGAAGACATAAAAGGTGAGCTCGCAATCGATCGCCCCGATTTCGGAATCTCAGAGCAAGATCTCTGGATTAAGTCACCCCCGGATCGATCCCGCAGCAAGTAGGTCAGATGCTGGACAGAAGAATTGAAAAATTTCAGCAAAGAGATATCTTACCACAAATTGATAAAATACTGACGATCATTTCGTCTATCTAACCATAGAACCACCTCCAATGAAAAAAGGATTGATTCCCTTTTCCCTAAATTGTAAACTCCCGTAAACATTTATATATCTATCAAGATCGTCCACCGCTTTCACCCACTCACAGAACTTGTTAATAAAGACCTTTTTATTGTCTATGGAAGTAATGCCATGACAGGGCCTACCAAGGAATTTTGGCAGATTAGTACAAAAGTTATGGCAGAGCGCATCAAAAAGGCTGCTCAATCTGCCAGGACAGAAGAAGACCTCAAAATGGCCGTTGAGCCGATTCTTCAAAGGGCTTATCAAGAGATCGGCGTAAATGTAGATATCGTCCAGTATGAAAAGTCAACGGCCTTTAGGGCAAAGATGGATGCCGTCTATGGCTATCTGATCATAGAATATAAGAGGCCGGGAAAACTAGAGACTTCCAAAGACATTGATCTCGCTGTGGACCAATTACAGAGATACCTCATTGAAGAATCCCTTACACATCGCCCAAAAGATAAGGATTTCCTTGAAAAGGCAGTAGGCGTAACCATTGATGGCCATAAAATACTATTCGTGCGATATTCCAGAACTGCACGGATTGTCTCCACCCCTGTTCCTATCGAGGAACCTCAAAAGAAACTATTTCCTTCAAAGCCCGTCACCATCGGTTTTTGCAGATTAGGGCCTCTTCCTGTCAGAGCGGATAGCCTTGCCAATCTCTTAATCTTTGTAAGAGCGGCAGCGAGGCTCCCTTTGACAGCAGAGGACCTTGCCAGGGTTTTTGGACCGGGTAATCCTCTGGCCCGACAGGCCGTTTCTGAACTCTATTCGGCAGTCATGCGATCGCAAAGATCCAGCAAGATATCGAGGGTGAGAACCTTCTTCAAAGAATGGGACCGGATCTTTGAAGTTGTTTATGGTCAGGAACTAAAAAAGGCGGAAAAAGAGGCTGCCGAAGCCGCAACACTATATGGTATGCCGGGGGGTATCCGGCTCAAACAACTCCTGTTTTCTATTCATACCTATTATGCATTTCTCATGAAGGTCATCGCAATCGAGCTTTTGGCCCTTCAAGAAGATCGCACAGTCGTCTCTTTTGTCAAAAATCTCGGTGGGGTTGACGATGATGAGCTCAAAATTCGACTGGCCAGATTGGAGAGTGGGCTTGATTTTAATGACAGGGGAATAACCAATTTCCTGGAGGCCGATTTTTTTCGCTGGTACCTCGATGTCTGGACACCAGCCTTGGGGAATACCTTTCGCAATATTGTCCGCGAACTATCCGAATTCGAACCGGCCACCCCCATTCTTGAGCCGGAATGGACCATTGATCTACTCAAAAAGCTCTATGAGCTGATTGTTCCAAGAAAATTGAGGCATGATCTGGGAGAATATTACACGCCCGACTGGTTGGCCCAACATCTCATTGAAAAAAGCGGATATGATGGTAATCCAAAAACCCGCTTTCTGGATCCCGCATGCGGATCGGGAACATTTCTAATTCAAGCGCTCCAGGCGGTGAAAAATAGACTCGCCTTGGAAGAGCATGTCGAAATGGGGGCAGTTGGCAGAGAGATTCTGAACAATATTGTTGGATTTGATCTCAATCCCCTTGCAGTGCTTGCCGCAAGAACCAATTACCTCATAGCCTTCTCACCATTCATTCCCTATGTTAGGCCGATTTCAATCCCAGTATTTCTTTGTGACTCCGTGCTTACACCCACAGCATATGTCAGGAGCGGTGGTTGGAAGATGAATCAGATCATCTTTACCACTACCAAAACCGATTATGTGTTCCCCCTAAGCATGCAGGATAAACAAGCAATTGACCGCTTCACAGGGCTGATTGATATCGGAATCCAGGGCAAGTACGACCGATCTCGATTCGCCACTCTTCTGAAAAAGGAGATTCCTATGCCTGAGGAAGAACATGACCTTTTGCTCGGGATATATGAACAGATATCGGATCTTGAAACAAAGGGTGAAAACGGTATCTGGGCGCGGTATATAAAGAACGCCTTTGCTCCTGTATATATGGGAAAGTTTGATTATGTTTTGGGGAATCCACCGTGGATAAGGTGGGGATATCTATCTGATCATTATCGTAAAAGGACACTTGATCTCTGGCAGGGGTATGGTCTCTTTTCCCTTAAAGGTCATGAAACCCGGCTCGGAGCCGGAGAGAAAGACTTTTCTATGCTGTTTACCTATGCCTGCACGGATAATTATCTCGACAAGGGCGGTATACTGGGATTTGTCATCACCTTAGAGGCCTTTAAGTCCAAAGGGGCCGGTGAAGGTTTTAGAGGCTTTATGCTCGAAACCGAAAAGATCCCCCTAAAGGTATTGAGCATGGAAGACATGGTGGACCTCAAACCCTTCCAGGCAGCGAATAAGACCTCTCTCTTTCTCATGAAAAAGGGGGAGAAGACTTCTTATCCTGTGCCTGTTAGCCTCTGGAAAAGGAAGCAAGGAGTGGGCTCCATTCCATTGGATTGGAATCTCGATGAAGTAAAAAATAAGACTCAATGCTTAGCCCTTAAGGCCTTCCCTGTTGATTCGAAAAAGAAGAATTCATCATGGCAGACGGTCGATAAGGGCTCCCATGCCCTTTTAGAAAAAGTCAAGGGAGCTAATCAATATAGAGCTTACCGTGGAGCGAGCACAGAACCTTACGGGGTTTTCTGGCTCCAGATCAAGGAGGTCCGTCCCGATGGATATTTAGTCGTCTCAAACATGCATGATCGAGGAAAAAGGGAGGTGCCTGCCGTAACCAACTCCATTGAAAGCGACCTTGTCTATCCTGCGGTGAGCGGCGCTGATTTAACTCGTTTTGGATTTGACGTAAACTTTTTTGTCCTGTTAGCGCAGGACCCTTCGAAAAGGCAACCCTATCCGTCTACCTCGATGTCCCATCAACTCCCTTTAACATACGCGTATCTTAGACAGTTTAAAGAAATATTGCTGACACGCGGCTCTAAGATTGTTCGTCAATTTGCAGAAAGAACCGAGTTTTATGCCATGTATGGAATAGGGGAATATACGCTGGCCAAATACAGGGTGGTATGGAAGCGAATGGCCAGCAAGATGGTTGCTGCTATCCTCTCTACAAAAACCCTGCCCTTCGGAAGAAAGGCAGTTATCTCCACAGACACGACTTCCTTTTTTGCCCTTGATAACAAACTGGAGGCCCATTATCTTTGTGCTATTATGAATTCAAGCCTTGTGGATCAATATATCAGAAGTTTCTCTTCACCCGGGAGGGGCTTTGGCGCCCCTTCTGCAATGGAAACCTTGGGAATTCCCGGTTTTAACGCAAAAGAGCCCCTGCACAAAAATCTGGCCGCGCTCTCCATTAAGGCCCATATGCGGGTCGCAGGTGGGAAGGATGTTAGTGAAATTGAAGAAGAGATAGAGACGTTGGTTCAAGAATTATGGAATATCAAAGCTTAGAAAGAGACGATCCTCAATACC
>CAYVMN010000078.1:0-19519 GCA_964452575.1 uncultured Desulfobacteraceae bacterium
TGTACACCACAAGCACCTGGGCCATTTTTTCCTCAAATTCACTATCGCGCCTCTCAAGGTAATAGGCGGTCTTATGGGCTTTAATTTCCGCGCCAGCAAGAATATTATGAAGCCCACTTTTGCCCATTCGGGTCAACGAGGGATGACCATTTTCAATGGCATGTTCACGGATGTGCTTGGCCAACTGAGCAATCGTCCACCGCTCTGCCGCATATCCGTACTCCGATGGCTTGGAGCAGGCCAAATGAATGACCCATGCTTTGTCTTTATCGGTAATCACAGGGGGACGTCCCGATCGTGCGAGATCCCGGAGAGCTGTCATGATACCCGCCGATAGGGCTTTATCAACACATCGCTCCACCACAGGGCGATCTGTTTGCTCTTTTCGGGCAATGCTCGAAATGCTCTCTCCCTGAGCGTATGTCAGAAGCATCTTTGCGCGTTTTACCTTGGAATACGGCTCAGTTCGTGATGCAGCAAGATTCTCCAGGAACTCGACGTCCTTTTGCTCTAATATCAATGCGCTCCGTGTCCTCTGGAATGGCATATCTGGCTCCTTTCGTTTTTGCCAATTATGCCATAGACCAAAGGAATATTGTAATAATATTTTATGAACGATCTACTAGTTCCCGTACTCCTGTCTCAAGTGGTTTGTCTGAGGTGGAGGCCTCTTCCGGATTTCCGGATAGAAACAGAAGGCAGAAGAGTAGGATGCATTGAATGGATCGCTGGGACATCTTCTTTTTCAACAATTCCCGATCCTCCTGCGCAAGAAAACGGTTAGGTCCGGCAGCCGACAAAAATGCACCCCGAAACCTTTAAACTTCTGAACCCGGAACCTCTGAACCCCCTAACCTCTGCCTTTTCGAGGTTCATTTCAGGATTGCGAGCACCAGGTCTTTCCGGCCCTCCACCCTTGGCTCCTGTGTCTTTCCTGACAGCCTTCCGGCCATATACGGGACCTGTTCCATCAGGTAGGCCTCCATTTCGCCGACAGTGATGACCTTGTTTTGGTCCTGGTCCGCCTCCCCCCGAAGCCCTTTGAGGAAGTAATAGGTGAAAAGGCTGTGTCGCTTATCCTCATACCAGGTGCTCACCTGGTCCTCCCTGGCGCTTGTGAGCACCACGCCCTCCCTCAGGCCTGCTGCCGTCTCCTTCACACGCAAAAGGGCCGGGCTCACATTCTTGAGCAAGAGTCCTGAGGGCGTCCTTCCTGAAAAGCAGGCATCCAAGACCACAATCACCTCTCTCGCCGGGAGCCCTTTGAGATTGCCGTAGAACACGGAAAGCGGATATCCCGATGTGGCGATGTAGTCGGGATCCGCATCTACCGGCACAAAAAAGGCCTCTCCCGTATCGGTCGAGGGTGCACCGTGCCCGACGTAGTAGATGAACACCCGGCTCTGACCGGGCTTGACCAAGCGATAGGGCTTGCCTTTTGAGCTATAACGGCTTCCGAAGAGGGTTTCAAAAATGCCTTTCGTAGCATCCTTCTCAAACAGGATGTTTTCAGGCATAAACCCCAGGGTCCGGACCAGGTACTCCCGCATGACCCCCGCATCGCGGTAGGCATAGGGCACCTCGGGTACGCCCTGGCACTGGTAGCGGCCGTTTCCCACGATCACTGCCACGTCAAAGGGGCCTGCCGGTCGCCCCAAGGGGATGTCCTGATCCACATCGATGGAAAGTGATGTGGGAGACTCCTGAGGGGCCACCGGTCTCCGCTCGTCCTGGCTAGCGATGACAATATCCCCGCTCCTCCGCTGGGGCCTGTTCATCACCAGGTCCAGAGGGGTTTCCACCTTGACCCCCGAACGCTCCTCGCTCAAGGCCAGGGTGACGGGGATGCGTTCTCCGGCAGCTATGCGCTTGTTGGTCAGAAAGGAGAAGGTGACATCCCGGTGCTCGCCGGGCGCCAAATCTCCGATATCAAAGCGATCCTTGGAGTCGGGGGCCTTATAGACGTTCGGCCCCAGGATCACTCTGGCCTTCACGTTGCCGGGCGGTCACAAAAACCACCTCCATGGGCTCCACCTGAGCGTTCTGGCTCGTGTCGTTGATCCCCATGTCCACCACGGCCAAGGCCGGCGGTTCGAAGGCACGGGTTGAGAGCTGCACAACAACCGGGTCTGCATCAAAGCCGTTGGCCTCCAGGCCTTCCACCTGGAGACGCAATCGGCCCGTCGCAACACCCCGGCTGGCCGAAAGCGGGAGTTCATGCCGGGACTCCTTCCCAGCAGGAATATCACCCACCCTCATGGGTTCAGGGAGGGTAACGCCCTGGCCCCCTTCAAGGGCCTTAAGGCGCAATGAGACCCCGTGGGCAGTGCCTGGGCCGTGGTTGGTGACCGTGACCAGAAACCGGCCTGTCTCCCCTGCATCCAGGGCAGCGTTTCCCGAGGGTTCTTGGAATGCTACGGAAAGGGTGAGCCGTGCTGGCGTGGGGGGCGGTGGTGCGATCTTCAGGCGCAACTCGGTCTCAGCCGGCCATAAAGGGGCGGTGAGAATCAGTTGAAGGATCCATAGTCCGGAAAGGATGACAATCAGGTTGGTCCACTTCTTGAACATGACAAACCTCCTTTTGTCTCACCAATGCCGTGTCGATGGGGGCTTTATACCCGGAAAAACACCTACCTCCTATATGTCCGATTCGGGAGTATAATGCGTCTCCCTTTCCTCGTGTAAGAAAAAAGCTAGGCGATTTTATCGGTATTGGTTACGCAGTGAAAGGTGGAGCAATATAATTTCTTGGTTTTTCCTTGTACTGAACCTCATAGATTTGGGAAGATGTTTCTTTAGGCTCATTGTATCGAGGCGGTTCTTTCGTTATGAGTGCCGGGCTTTCCTCAACAGAAAGACTTGGCTTACCAATTTCAAATGTTAATTGACCAAATGGAAGGACTTTTATTTCTATATTAATTGACATGATTATTTCCTCCATCAAATATTTTCGTTTTTTCCCTTCCACTTTCCACCGAAAGTCCTGCCGTCAATACCCACAATTGGCGATTGACGAGTTATCTCTTGTTGGACTATTTGGGGGACTGCTTTAGAAATCTCTCCAATAAGTTGCTGGATTATCTGCTGAAAGTTTTGCGGCAACTTTGTAGGATCGATACCTGGTGGAAGTCCTAAGTTCATATTGATGTTAATTTGTGGATTTACAGGGACCTGTCGTTTTCTGCGGAAAACAGAATTAAGCTCAAATATATCCAACTTAGAAGTGCTTTCAATAACAGCTAAAGGAATATTGTCCAATGTGTGCTCCTCTTTATTTTCTCGAGTAAACAGTTCCTCTGGATCAATCGGTTCAGTAAGTTTTAGCAGTCGCTCATATTCTTCATAAAGGTCCCATATTATTGTCTCAATGCGCCTATCAGGTTTTTCAACAGAGAGGCCCAGTTCTATTGCTTCTTCTCTCCCAATTGCATGACCATGCGAATACATCTTCTCTGTTAATGCCTCAATAATGGTTCCTAACTTAGCCTCTTCAATTTTTTCCTTTCTTGACGTTAACAGCTTCCGCGCTACAAGTCTAATATGAGAATATTGTCTGTTAACGCTCCCAAGGGTTAAAGGAGTCAGATGGTTAGCCAATTGTGATACAACCTGTGCTAGAGCAGATTGGTCTGTGATGTTCGCCCGCTCCCTCATGAATGAAATGTAGGACGAGACATCTTCAACGCTTATCTCAGGCGGTGGCACAGTAGCTTCTCCGATGACAGCTCTCACTAGTGTGGGGTCAATGGGGCTAAGTTCTGCCTTCTTACCCATTACGATTTTATCAGAACCTAGAGCAATCATTGTGCCAGCACTATGGGCTTTATAAGGAATCAAGACAGATAATTCACTACAAAATTCACGAATCATTGTTACTATGCGCCAAGGCACGCTTACATCGCCACCTCTAGTGTAAAGAAATAGGTCTATCCTTTCCGTTGTTGGTTTAACCTCTTTCAAGGCCAAAAGATTCTTATATAACGGAAGTACAGCATCCTCAGCTATTTGTGAAGGGAATGGTCTTCTATCACCTGTAAAATACACAAGCATCTTAGATTCTCGCGACCTTTGAATTTTTCGGATAAGATCCAATCTCCGATTTCTTTCACTCATATGTCTTTCTCCTTATAGCTATTTATCTCTTCCTTAAAGGGTCTTATCCATCGTCCAGCACTGTGAGTTAGTAACAGGGGTGGTTGTACAAAGGGTGAATATTGAACAGGGTTCATTGCTTTTCCATGGAATGGGATGATCGATAAAAACCCGCTGCACTGAACCGCAATCACTTTAAACTATCAGTATTTATGGCGATTGTAAAGGTTAGTTTTGGGCGTTCAACAATCTCTGATCGGGACCGGTATTCTCATTGTTGTCAGCTTGTTTTGACAAGATCATACGATTCTTGTAAGATTATGGAACGAGGGCCAGTTACCTTTTTTGAGAGTGTCCCACATCTCATAGCCCCATGAATTTCGCGGCAATCCCCTTCATGATCTCGTTGGTTCCGGCGAAGATGGACATGACCCGTGTGTCTCTCCAGGCCCGGGCCTCCCCGGGTTCGGTCCGCAGATCTCCGTAGGGCATAAGGGTAGCGGTTCAGCTATATATCCTATCAAATGCCAAGGCCATCACCCCCTGTAACGCCCCACGATGGCAATGCTGCAGATATTCTGGGCCGGGAAGCCTCCCAGGTTGTGGGTTAGGCCGTAGCGAGGGTTCCCAAGTTGTCGTTCATCGGCTCGCCCCAGCAGCTGGAGATACATCTCATAGAGCATGCGCAGGCCCGATGCCCCGATGGGGTGGCCGAAGCACTTGAGGCCGCCGTCTATCTGGGCCGGTATCTTGCCATTCCGGTTGTAGAATCCGTCCAGTGAGTCCCTCCAGGCCTTTCCCCGTTCCGAGATGTGCAGGTCCTCGTAAGTGACAAGCTCAGTGATGGAAAAACAGTCATGGAGTTCCATCATGCTGATATCTTCACGCGGATCCGTGATCCCTGCCTCCTGATAGGCCTTGGTGCTGCACCGGTCCGTGGTCATAAAGTGATCGCCGTCCCACGCGTTAAAGCCCATTTCCTCGCCGTTACTTAGAGACAATTGCAGTGCCTTGACTGTGACTGGATTTTTGATGCCCATTTCCCTGGCCTTTTCCACCGTGGTGACAACGGCGCACGCAGATCCATCGCTCACGCCGCAGCAGTCAAAGAGGCCGAGAGGATGGGCGATAATGGGGGCGGCCATGACCTGATCGATAGTGACCGCTTTACGAAGATGGGCCTTGGAATTGAGAACACCGTTTTCGTGGCTCTTCACGGAGACCTGGGCCATCGCCCGTTTGATCTCCTGCTCGGGGACACGATGCTTGGCGGCATAGGCCGTTGCAAGCTGCGCAAAGGAGCCCGGCGCCGTCATATTAGGGACCCATAGCCAGGTCAAAGACCCGAAGTTGGACCCTGGATTCGGAAGCCCGCCATAACCGGTATCCTTGAGCTTCTCCACGCCCAGGGCAAGGCAGATGTCATAGGCCCCTGAAGCAACCGCATAAACAGCCCCGCGAAAGGCCTCGGTGCCGCTGGCGCAGAAATTCTCGGTCCTTGTGACCGGTATGAACGGCAACCTGAGCGTGGTGGCAAGCGGCAGGGCGCTTTTGCCCACATTGATCTCTTCAAGGCAGGTAGAAAGCCAGGCCGCCTGAATATCGTTCCTGTCGATGCCCGCATCCTCCAGGCACTCTGTAAAGGCCTCCACCATGAGTTCCTCGCCGCCCACGTCCCACCGCTCGCCGAAACGGGTGCAGCCCATGCCTATGATTGCCACCTTGTCTCTTATTCCTGTGGCCATCGTTATCCCTCCTTTGGCTAAAACTTGAACAGCTTTTCGATAAGCTGTGACTTCATCAGGTCCCCTTCCACCTTGAGTCTCCCGGTGGTAAAGGCATTCATGGCGTTCAGCTCGCCTGCGATGAGCTTGACAAAGTCGTCATCGCCCATCTTGATGGTAGTTGTAGGACCGCTGTGGGAGCCTTCGGTCACCCCGCAAGTCCCCTCCTTGACCGTGACATACCACGAACCACCTTTTGGCCCTGATATATCAAACTGAAAAACCACGTCCACCCCACCGGCCTTGTCTGCCTGAAAGGCATCCGGCAGCTTCTCGAATATCCCCTTCACCGTCAGTCCGCCTGTATCTTCCGCCTTGGTTGCCGACTCCTTCTTGGGACTAAAGGCATCAATCATCGGACCAAAGGCGGCCGTGGCGTTAGCAAATTCCTCTGCGCCTGCAAGGGACTTGATCTTATCTATATTTGCGGCCACGGCCTCTGGGGATGGAATCTCTTTTCCATCTCCGACCACTGTACCAGGCCCGCTAACCACGGCCGCACGACTGAAGTAACCCATTCCGGCGTTATATATTGAACCTGATATCGGGCACTGTTCAGAGCAGAGGTAAAGGACTATTGGGGCCACGAACTCGGGCCTCAACCTCTCAAAGAGATCCGGCGGCAGTATGTCCTCGGTCAGACGGGTCGCCGCAACCGGCGCTATGGTATTCACCTTGATGTTGTGCTTCTCACCCTCCAGCTTAACCGTGTTCATCAAACCAATCAGCCCCATCTTGGCCGCTGAATAATTGGTCTGACCAAAATTACCGAAAAGCCCCGCAGCTGAGGTAGTCATAACGATCCTGCCATAGCGGTTATCCCTCATCTTCACAAACGCAGGACGGGTCACGTTATACGCCCCCTTCAGGTGAACGTCCATCACCGCATCCCACTGCTCAGGCTCCATCTTTACAAGGGTCTTGTCCCTCAATATCCCTGCGTTGTTGATCAATACGTCAAGACGCCCAAAGGCATTGATCGCCGTGTCCACTATGGCCTGACCACCTTCCGGAGTGGCCACAGAGTCATAATTGGCTACAGCTTCACCACCAAGGGCCTTGATCTCCTCCACCACCCTGTCGGCGGCCTCAGAGCCAGATCCCGTGCCATCCCTGGCACCACCCAGGTCGTTTATCACCACCTTGGCACCTCGCCTCGCCAGCTCAATGGCATAGGCCCTGCCAAGCCCCGCACCAGCACCCGTCACTATCGCAACACGATCATCAAAACGGATGTCTTCGGCCTGCTGGCGTCTTTTCATCTCATCTGGACTCAGCCATTCGACAATCCCCTGGTCGATCACGACCTCACCGCTCTTGGCATTGATCGTGCGGAAAAGCGCCCTCCCCTCTTCCATTTTCCATATCTGGGTGGTAATGGGAACGCCCGGATATAAGGTCTTTGAAAAACGCACTCGAAAACGACTCATTCGTTCCGGCTCCCCAGGGAACAGGTGCTTAATCACCGCCCGGCAGGCGTAGCCGTGGGTACAGAGCCCGTGCATGATCGGCTTTTCAAAGCCGCTGGCCCGGGCGAAGTCCGGGTCAGCATGAAGCTGAAATATGTCCCCTGAGAGGCGGTAGAGTAAGGGCTGGTCGGCAGAGGGATGCGCGGATTCTTCGAAATCAGGGGCCCTCTCGGGAAACTTTACCGGCTCGCTGGGGCCTGGGTCTCCTCCGAAACCGCCGTCCTTCCGGCAGAAGAGGGTGAATATATTGGTAAAGAGCTTCTGTCCGTTGGAATGAAAGGTCACGGCCTCGGCCACCACCAGGGCCCCTTTGCCAGGCCCCTTGTCATACATGTGGGTGATGGCCCCTTCGGTGGTAATAGTGCCCTCTGTGGGAATGGGATTATGAAGGATTATGTCCTGCTCTCCGTGGAGGATACCTGAGAGATCCGCATTGGAACTCATTCCTACCTCCGCAAGGAACTCGAAAACGCTGGCTATGGAAAAGCTGGGTATCACCTTGAGCCTGTGTTCATAGCAGTATTCCAGATCATCAAATCCTGCACCGACCCCCAGGGCATAAAGCGCCACGTTTTTCCACGTGTAATCCTTGCTCAAGGGGCCGATTTTTTTGCCGATGGCATCCAGATTAAGGGCCATCTCGTCACCTCCTTATTTGAAATAGACTTCCAGTCCTCTCTATAGGCTAACATCTCTAAATTCGTGTCAAGTCTTTGTAAGTCAGGCATCGTGCCCGTTGGCAGGATTTCCCCGTCCTAGGCAAGTAATGGCCGGTGAGCAGAGTTTCGTTGGGCTATTGCATTGCCGGACGAATCACTACCATATCTCATCCCAATAAAAAAGTGCTTTTTGTCTTATACTTGATCCGATGAACGGGCGGGCATAGGCACAGTTCGGACCCTGCGTCAGATCACAGATACCGCTCCCTAAGTCCTTTCTTATAGATCTTGGCAGAGCCTGTCTTCGGAAGTTCCGGGACAAAGTCGACCGACTTTGGGGCCTTGTAGCGGGCAATACGATCTTTGCAGTGCAGGATAATCTCATCTTCCGTGACGCTATGGCCCTCCTTGAGCACCACTATCGCCTTCACAGCCTCTCCCCACTTAGGGTCCGGAACCCCGATGACCGCTGCCTCCAGGATGGAAGGATGGGTATAGAGCGTGTTTTCTACTTTTACAGAGTAAACGTTTTCGCCGCCCGTGATGATCATATCCTTTTTCCTGTCAACGATATTGACATACCCCTCTTCATCCACTACGGCCATGTCTCCTGTAAAGAGCCAGCCATCTTTTAGGACCTTGGCCGTCTCCTCCGGCTGCCTCCAGTAGCCCTTTGTTACGATATCCCCCTTTACGACAATCTCGCCCACCTCTTTGTCATCGGGGGTGACCAATGTGCCGTCTTCCCTCACCACCTTCAGAAGGACGCCAAGGAATGGTCGACCTGTCTTTGCCTTGTAAAAGAACTGCCTCTCTGGAGAAAGGTCCGCCAGATTACCTTTCAGGATAGAGACCGTAAGGTAGGGGCTCGTCTCGGTCATCCCGTAGGTCTGGATATAGTCGCACCTGAAGGTCTCCATAATCTTCCTCACCACCTCTGGGGCGATTGGGGCACCACCGCTGAGCAGGGCCCTAAGGCTGGAGAAGTCATAGGTACCCACGCCAGGGGTATTGACCAGCATGTTCAACATGGTGGGAATCATGTTTGTAATGGTCACCTTCTCATCTCGAAGGGCGACAAGTACGCAGGGGGCATCGAAGTCGGTCACGACCACGTGCTTTCCCCCCACCCACGTAATCGCGAAGGTAGCCCATGCGTCGGCCAGATGAAAAAGGGGGGCAACATGTATCCAGTTGTCCTTATCCGTCAGATGCAACTCCGCTATGGCTGCCAGGGCATGGCTGCATACGTTCTTGTGCGAGAGCATAACCCCCTTGGGCCGTCCTGTTGTTCCGCTGGCATAGTAGAGGTGTGCCACATCGTCATCGGATAGATCCGGGACCTCCGGAGGCGCCTTTTCTTCCCGCTCCAAAATCTCCTCATAATCGAGCGAATCCTTGAGGCGTGGCTCGTCGCCCGGACCTGTCCAGACTACCCGTCCTATCCCGCTGCTCGTCTCCATGACAGAAGAAACCTGAGGCCCAAATCGCCTCGCGGCAATCAACAAACGGGCCTGGGAATCCCCCAATATATAACCCAGTTCAGCCGGAGAAAGCCGAAAGTTGAGGGGATTCAAAATGGCCCCCAGTTGCGCGACAGCGAAATAGCATTCTAGGAATTCGTTACTGTTGTGATGCAAAATGGCCACACAGTCTCCCTTGCCGACACCTTTCCTTCTAAAGAAATTAGCTAGACCATAGACGCGATCTGCAAACTGGGAGTAGGTAAATCGCTTCTCGTTGCAGACCACGGCCTCTTTACCCGCATAGAGACTCAGGGCCTTTTCAAGAATAAATGTGATGTTCATGACAATACCCTAACCGGATGAACCGGAACCAAAGAAGAATCCCTCACAAAGGCGCAAGACGCCAAGTTTTATGCACAAATCTCGCAGCATTGTTTCTCTTTGCGAGCCTTGTTTACCCCAGATACTAACCCGAATAAACCCAAAGATATTGAAACCTGGTCTTTGCCATCAGTTCACAGAAGATGGCATCCATCTCACGCCGTCATGTGCAGAAAAAGGGTCACCAGACCCAGGTAAATAACCAAACTCAAGACATCATTAAAGGTCGTCACAAAAGGTCCTGCCGCAAGGGCAGGATCAACATTGGATCTTTTCAGGATCAAAGGAACGGCCGAACCCACAAAGCCCGAGTTGAGCACGATTACTATCATCGCCAGGGCCACGATGCATCCCAGCTCGTAATCTGAAAGCCAGAAACCCACAATCAGGCCAAGGACTGCCCCGCATGTGATCCCGTTTACAAGCGCAACTCTCAGCTCCATCCAGAGCCGTTTCCAGGTACTCATAAGGCTGATGTCACCCGTAGCCAATCCTCTGACAACGAATGTGGCGGCCTGGGTGCCTGTATTGCCACCCATGGCCATAATCACCGGGATAAAGAAGGTCAGAGCGATTATCTTCTGAAGGGACACCTGGAATCTGTTGATCACCACCGCAGCGAGTATCCCTCCACCCAGTGCCGCTATCAACCACGGCAGCCTGGCCTTGGAGATCTTTAATGCAGACTCTTCCGCAATCTCCTGATCAATCACCCCGGCCATGAGGGAGATGTCCTCGTCAACCTCTTCCTCGATGACATCAATGATATCGTCATGGGTTATACGGCCCACCAGGTGATGAGCCTTGTCTACAACGGGAATAGTGACAAGGTCATATTTCTTGACCAGTTGAATTACCTCTTCCTGATCTGTGTTTACATCCACCGAGATGACCTCGGGGTTCATGATTTGGCTGACTTTCCTGTACGGATGCTCCAGCACAAGATCCTTAAGGGATATCACTCCAACCAGGACACCCGAGTCATCCACTACCCAGATGTAATAAAGGCTTTCCACCTCCTCCCTTTTTTCTCGGATAGTCTCGATGGCATCCTGGACCGTGGCATTTGCCTTTACGGCGACATACTCCAGGGCCATGATCCCGCCAGCCGTATCCTCAGGATAAGGCAGGAGCTTCTCCAGCTCTCCTGAGACATCATCTCTTACCGCTTCAATGATCTCTTTGGCCCTTTCGGCCGGTAGATCCCTTACAAGTTCGGCTGCATCATCTGAGTCAAGCCCCTCGAGAATCTCAGAGATGGCCTGATTGTCAAGATCCTTGAGTATCCGATCTTGTACAGGCGTCTCAATCTCTACCAGGACCTCTCCCGCCCCCTCGGGTTCAAGCAATTTGAAGACAAAGATGCGTTCCTGGGGATCCAGATGCTCTACTAAATCCGCCGCATCTGCAGGCCTAGCACTATCAATCAGGGTCTTGACCCCATGGCTATCTTGTTTGTGAATAAGGGTCTTGACCTCTTGAATCAGTTTTTCGTGTACGGTTACGGTCTGGAAACGAGCCAAGGTTAATCTCCTATCCCGGTCAATTCAGCGTCTTTAGCCTTTTCGTAATGAACTTGGGGATGTTAGGTGTACCCTTTATCTCTTTACTGATTGCATCCAGAGAAATTTCGGCCCTTGCAGCGCTCCTGTGACCCCCTCCAGAACCACCTAAGTGCTTAAAGAGCCTCTCGGCAACTTTTCCTGCATTACTCCTGAAGCCTGCATTTCTCACGATTACGATAAGCCTCTCCTCAAATATGCCGGAGACAACACTCCATGTCGCCTCAGCCAGCCCCATAAAAAAATCCGCTATGATGACCAGGATATCCGGATTCTTGACCTCCCCCATGTGAACAAAGGCCACGTGCCTCACTATCTTGAGGCGCTCCATCCCAATCCGATAATTGGCCAACATCTCTTTTGTCATCTCTGAGGATTCGATCTTTTTTATGATATTCATATTCGTAAGGGGATAAAGGTACCTGAAGGCATTGATATCATTGGGGAGGCATTCCCTGACAAAGTTGTTGGTATCTGTCTTGATCCCATAGAAGAGGGCCGTTGCAAGCCTGGGGGAAGGCCTGATCTTGAAGGCCCTCAGGTATTCGGTTAAGATCGTAGAGTTCGCCCCATAGCTTTCCTTGATATCCACAAAATAGGCCTTTGATAATGGACCAATCGGGTGATGATCGATAATAATATCAAATTGCTGGTCGGCAAACTCCTTATGATGGTGAGGCTGGGAGTCAAGGATTGCCCATTTGGTGGCCTCAGAAGGCCTCAAGTCCCGAATAGGCCTCTGTTCTACCTTAAGGAGTTTGATAAAGGCCAAATTATCGGTCCGTTGGATTGGATTGATATGAAAGACCTCTGCTTTTCTGACCTTCCGCCAAAAAAACCTCTTTAGTGCCAGGGCACTTGCCATGGCATCAGGGTCGGCATTGATAAGTATGCACAGGCTGTCTTCAGGGCTCACCACCTCCCGTAGACGCTTGCACCTCTCCGTGAGGCTGGTGGATTTGGAAAAGGGGTGGTCCATCAGACCATTCATGTCAGGCTCCTCCCTAAGATCTTGTGCCGCTAACAGACCTTTAGTGTCATCCGCATTTCAGTCGTCTGGTATCGGTTCGTCTTAGAGGTTCTACCGGTTTTAGGCCGGTGTAAGTAAAGGGATAGTATCCCAAGGGCACTCAAAATTCAATGTGAAACTCAGAGAATTTCCCGGTCACCACGGCAAGAGCTTCTCCAGATATTGAAGACTGGGCCAGAGGTCCTTTTCCCTGTGAGGCTCAAGGGTAATGATGGGTGGGTTTCCTTTCATGGCATTCAGGCGTGTGAAAAGCCCTTTAAAATCAATCGTCCCCTGGCCAAGCCCCAGGTGGTCATCTTGTGTGCCGGAGTTATCATGGAGGTGAAGCTGGCCAATAAAGGGTCCAAGGGAGTCCACCCAGGAATCGAGGGGCACACGGCTGAATACGGCCTGGTGACCTGTATCAAGACAGAAGCCCGCTCTTTGTCTCCCCAAGGTCTCAAAGAGGATCTGGATATCATCTGGCCTATGTTCATACACATTTTCCAACATCAGTGAGCTCCCCTCGTCCTGCACACACTGTGCAACCCAGGTCCACAGTTCCAGGCTCTTTTCAACCCAGATATCCTTCATGTAATAATATCTCTTGGGGTCATATCCCATGTGGAACACGATGGTTCTTGGCCTGAAAATGGGAATCAACCTGAGGACCTGTTCAAAGCGGCCTCGAGTCACTCGGCCGATCTTTGGATCGGGAGAACCTGGGGACATGTCGACAAAGGGTCCGTGCAGGGAAATGGAAAGGGCCGCATTACACAGGGTCTCTGCAACCCTCCCGAAATCAGATAGGGAATATATGTCGAGGGCCTCCGCATCAAATCCGATCTCTGGATTGAGCCTGTAGTCGATGAAATGCTCCAAGTACGACTCATAAAGCATGGTGAATGGGATGTTGACCTGAACGATCTCTTTCACTCGCGCCATAAAAAAATCCTCGCCCAAATTGACAAGGCATTTAGGTTCCTATAGAATGAAGTCTTTAACGGAGTAACGGGAGGGAACAACAATCAACTGGGCCCGATCACCAGGGCTGATAGATTCCTAACATGAAAAAGGCTATCATCTCCCCCTTGTGTTCAGCATTCATTATTCCCGGGCTTGGACAGGTGCTTAATCAGCACCTGAAGAAGGGGGCCTTTATCCTGGTGGCCGTCTTCATTATCTTTATAATAGGTGCAATCAAACTGTTCCGAATGCTGAGTACGGCACTTGCTGGAATAGACATCAGGAGCCCTGACACCTCAGTTATTATAGATAGGCTTAAGGCAGAAGACCCCTTCTTCCTGTGGTGCCTTGTTATTGCCCTGGGCATCTTATGGGTCTATTCACTGCTGGATGCCTTTTTCTGCGGGAGGGAGATAGACGAAAAAGGAAAGGGGGGCGGCGCATGAGGGCCTACCTGATCGATGAGATCTCCCCTTCAGATATGAAGAAGGTCAGTGGCTTCCTTCGGGAAGTCGCCATTTCCTCAAGTCTGGATGATCTATTCTGGGTCAAGCTCCCGCAGGATCTCTTAGACGGTGAGCAATTCGAACACCGGCACTGTAAACCCCACGTCTTTGCAGTGGAACTGGGCTCCAATTTCGTCAAGCTGGAACTATTTGTTCGGAGCCTAAGAGGTATGCGGTGCACATGCCCGTGGTACTGTACTGAAAAACAGCTGCTTTACGTGTTCCACTTTGCCCATGGCATGCTCGATCAGCTCGGGATAAGGACATAAGAGGCCCCCTCTTATCCGCCAGAGAGCTCTTTCTGGATCCTGTCTTTAACGATGATTGAGGCATCTTGGTCGCCCAGGATCCCCACCCTGATCTTTACCTGGGTCTCATTTGCCGATACGTATTTGAAGGAAACCTGGAGCGGCTTTTTATCACTGAATGTGCCCCATATCTTACCTTCCGTGACGCTGTGGTCAGCACTCTTGACTTCGAGCCCTTCCATCCCCTTCAGTGCCCTGAGGGAGGCATCCCAAGTATCTTTGAAGGGCGCCTTAAAATCAACAATCAAGGCCCCCTCATAATATTTGTAGCCGGCCACACCAGCGGCCGCACCCGTGCCGACCAGGACTGCAGCCCCGCAACCTACCATCAGGAAACATAAGATCCCCAACATCAGGCACATTATTTTGCTCATCCCTTATCCTCCAAGGTCAGTTTAATTCTAAACCATTTAACCGCGGTCGACCAAATAGTCAAGGAAAATGGGCCTAACCCGCGTCCATTCTCTCAAACTCCGAATATACGTTTGACTTGGCAATGTCCATTTGATAGCGTAACGCCTTACTAACGGATTTGGAGGAGCGCTTTATGGACTACAAGCAAACACTCAATCTTCCCAAGACCCAGTTCCCCATGAAGGCCAATCTTGTAAAGAAAGAGCCGGAGATCCTTGCGCGGTGGGAGAAGATAGGCCTCTATGAAATAATTCGTAAGACCTCCAAGGGCAGGAAACCCTATATGCTTCATGACGGCCCCCCGTATGCCAACGGTCACATACATATGGGAACGGCCTTTAATAAGATCCTCAAAGACATCATCATCAAATCAAGACAAATGGCGGGCTTCGATGCCCCTTACGTACCCGGCTGGGACTGTCACGGGCTCCCAATAGAGCACAGGGTGGATCAGGAACTTGGCCCCAAAAAACTAGACATGTCCCTGGTCGAGATAAGGAAATACTGCCGGGAATATGCTGAGAAATACATAGATATTCAGCGCAACGAATTCAAACGCCTCGGGGTCCTTGGAGAATGGAAAAGGCCTTATCTGACCATGAATTTTCCTTACGAAGCCACCATTGTAAGGGAGTTCAGCAAGTTTGCACTGAACGGCAGCCTCATGAGGAGCAAGAAGCCCATCTATTGGTGCATATCATGCAAGACCGCCCTTGCCGAGGCAGAGGTGGAGTACGGGGAGCACACATCCCCCTCAATCTTCGTGAAGTTCCCGATGATATCCGATTTAGGCTCAATCTATGAGTCCCTCAAAGGCAAAGAGGTCTTCATCATAATCTGGACCACTACGCCCTGGACACTGCCTGCCAACCTGGCCATCGCCCTCCATCCTGAACTGGAATATGTGGCCGTAAAGACACAGGGCGACGAGGTCATGATTTTGGCCAAAGGGCTCTTGGAGGTTTGCATGGATACCTTTGGTATCAGATCCTACGACATCCTTGAAGAGTTCAAGGCCGGCGACCTTGAAAACCTGGAGGCCAGACATCCCCTTTATCACAGGGCCTCGGTGATTGTCTTGGCCCCCTATGTTACCCTGGAGGCAGGGACGGGATGTGTCCACACGGCCCCGGGCCACGGCCGGGAAGACTATGAAACAGGTGTTGAATACGGCATTGATACCTATTCTCCGGTAGACGACTCAGGCCGGTTTACAAGTGATGTCGAATATTTTGCAGGCCTTGAAGTATTTGCTGCTAACCGAGCGGTTAATGACAAGCTCAAGGAGGTGGGCGCGCTTCTAAAAGAAGAAGAAATCACCCATGAATACCCGCACTGTTGGCGTTGCAAGAATCCGGTCATCTTCCGTTCCACTGAACAGTGGTTCATATCAATGGAAAAGAACAACCTGAGGCAGAATGCGCTCGAAGCCATTAAGAAGGTCTCGTGGATACCATCTTGGGGCCAGGAGCGTATCTACAATATGATTGCCAGTCGACCGGACTGGTGCATCTCCCGCCAGAGGGCATGGGGGGTACCCATAACCGTGTTATTTTGTAAGGAATGCGGCCAATTGATTATCTCACAGGAAATCGTGGATCATATCATCCGCATGGTCGAAGAATCCGGTGCCGATATATGGTTCACCGAACCGGAAGAAAACCTCCTTCCTCCAGGGATAACATGCCCCAATTGCGGCTCAGGGCAATTCAGAAAGGAGGCTGACATCCTGGACGTCTGGTTCGATTCGGGTGTCAGCTACGCAGCCGTAATGGAGAAAAGGGAGTACCTTAATAGCCCATCGGATCTTTACCTCGAAGGCAGTGACCAGCACAGGGGATGGTTCCATAGTTCCCTTCTATGTTCCGTGGGAACCCGCAATGAGGCCCCGTATAGAAATGTCCTTACCCATGGTTTCGTGGTAGATGGTGCAGGCAAGGCAATGCACAAATCAGCAGGGAATGTTATCTCTCCAGAGGAGCTTATTCAAAACTACGGGGCAGAGATCCTCAGGTTGTGGGTGGCAGGAGAAGACTATCGCAACAATATTAGACTTTCAAACGAGATACTGCAGCGGCTAACCGAGGCCTACAGGCGAATCCGTAATACCTGCCGTTACATTTTGGGAAATCTGTATGACTTTGATCCCCGGGTCGATGAGGTCCCATACGGGCAGATGAATGAACTGGATCGCTGGGCACTGAACCGTCTCCAGGAATTGAATGAAAGGGTCTTGAACGCATATGATAATTTCAATTTCCACCTGGTGTACCACAACCTGCACAACTTCTGCGTCCTGGATCTCTCATCCTTTTATCTGGATATCATAAAGGATCGGCTCTACACCTCCCCCCCAAAATCGCTAGCAAGGCGATCCGCCCAAACAGCCTTGAACGAAATCCTGGAGGTCTTGGTTAGGCTGATGGCGCCAATTCTCTCCTTCACCTCAGAGGAAATATGGCAGTATACTAAGGGGGAGGAACGGATCCCAAGCGTCCACGCTGATCTTTTTATTCCAGTCGATGAAACGCACAGGGATCCAGAATTGGCCGGTCGCTGGGAACGGATCATAGAGATCCGAGGAGAGGTCACAAAGGCACTGGAACTTGCAAGGAAGGAGAAAACCATTGGGCACCCATTGGATGCATCAGTCATCCTGGGTGTATCACCTGAACTGACGGAAAGGTTGTCAGCCTACAGGGATCAGTTGAGGACTATATTTATTGTCTCCTCAGTTGACCTGGTAGAGATAAAGCAGCTGGAGGACGGCCTTGAGAGCGACACAGTCTCTGGCCTCAAGGTGAAGGTATTTCCTTCAACGGACCCTAAATGCGAGAGATGCTGGGTCCATGATGCCACGGTCGGACGAGACACCAACCATCCAACCATCTGCGAGCGATGTCTGAAGGTCCTGAACGAAACTATCACCTGATGGTATGGCCCGTCGTGGCTGTCCTCCTGTTGGATCAGCTATCAAAACTGGCCATTATCCATGCCCTGCAGGTGCATAGTTCTGTAATGATCATAAAGGGTTTCTTTAATCTTGTGCATATACGAAACCGTGGCATGGCCTTTGGCATAATGAACCGGCCTGACTTAGATTTGCCCTTCTTTGTCCTGGTGGCAGCCACCATTGGGGCCGTTGTTTTGTTGCTCGTCTGGTTTTTCACTCTGAAACGGACTGCCGGCCGGACCATCCTGGGCCTCTCCCTTATCCTGGGAGGGGCCATAGGAAACCTCATCGACCGTATCAGGTTTCGCGAAGTAATAGATTTTCTTGACTTTTACGTGGGGCCGTATCACTGGCCTGCTTTCAATGTGGCCGACTCAGCCATCACAGTAGGAACTTTCCTGGTGGCCATAAGTCTCATCTTTCACCAAAAACTATGACGTGCGGAGCTATACCCTTTCATGTTTCCTGACCTCTTTTCAATAGGCCCTCTAACCCTCCATACTTATGGGCTCTTCGTTGCCCTTGGTTTCCTTGTTGCCCTGCTGGTAGGGGTGAAGATCGGAAAGACAGTTGAAGACATCCCTCCACAGAGGGTCATGGATATGGGCTTCATTATCGTACTTGCAGGGCTTATTGGGTCGAGGGCAATGTATGTCCTCATGAATTTTGCCTATTACAGGGGCCACCCCCTGGATATTCTCAAAATATGGGAGGGAGGCCTGGTATTTTCAGGGGGAATTATTGCCCTCCTCTTAACCATACCCTGGTATGTGAGACGTCACCACCTTTCTTTCTTTAAGATGTGTGATCTTTGGGCTCCTGCTGCTGCCGTAGGCCAGGCCATTGGCAGAATTGGCTGCCTTATGGCAGGGTGTTGCTACGGAAGACCGACCGATTCAAACTGGGGGATAGTCTTCACCAACCCTTCCTCTCTGGCTCCGCGTAACCTGGCCTTACACCCCACCCAGATATACTCTTCCATAAGCGGGTTCATCATCTTTTTTATTCTCTTATTGATATATTCGAAGAAAAAATTCGAAGGCCAGGTCTTTCTCTGGTTCCTGATCCTGCATAGCATCGCCCGATTGGCAATTGAGCGTTTCCGGGGTGATGATAGGGGTATGCTGTTTGGTGGCGCCATGTCAGTTACACAGCTGGTGGCAACAGTGGTCCTCCTTGGTGCTGTAATCACTCTGCTTGTCTTGAAATCAAGGAAAGGCGGTCAGACTAAGGGCAAGACGGGGCCTCGATCATAGGATTAGCTTATACGATTGGATTCAATGAGGGATTCATTCCTTGAAGTTATCAATCCCGATGGGTAAGGAACCCAAACAGGGCGAAGAAAAAGACGAGAAATCCGAAGCCGAAGTATATCCATGGAAAATATTCTGCCCTTTGGACCCCATAGTCCAGTAGATACTCCCTGTCAAATATGTAGGCCCGGTAAACAACGAAAACATAGTTCAGCAGCAGCCCAATTCTCGCCTTACCGAAGAAGACGTCGATCTGTCCAAAAAGCTCTCGGCTGAGATGATAGCAGGGGATGTCTTGTTGCACTATGCCATGAGGAAAGTCTTTATGGTCTGAAAGGATGACTCCTTCGCATCGCTCAGGGAACTCCTTCAAGACCTCTATTACCTGTCTCTTGCCCGACAAGAGGCCCAGTCCGTGTTTCTTGATGCCCCTTGCCTTTGCCAGCCTCAGGATGTTCTTGAAGGTGGGGTTTTTTTCACTGGCTATCTCTAGTACCCTCATCCCTCATTTCAACTGTAAGTCCCGAGTTAACGGGAGATGCCTTTGAGCCATTCCGCCATCTCCTCTTCAGGCAGGTGCTTGACGTTATAGAAGAACAAGAAGATTTCACGAAATCTCCTAATCAGGCTCTGGTCTCTTAGGGCCGGGCGCATTTGAATAAAGTAGGTGAAAGATGAGAGTTTTTCAGGGAAAAAT
>CAYVMN010000079.1:0-19447 GCA_964452575.1 uncultured Desulfobacteraceae bacterium
TTATCGCTTATCGTAAGGACCCCAGCTTTAACCCGCCGATTCATCTCTGACTATTATTCCTTTTCCCGTGAAGCAGCGATGACCTTTTCCGCCAACTGGGCAGGAACCTCCTCATAATGGGAGTGTTTCATCCAGAAGGTACCTCGTCCCCCTGTGAGGGAATTGAGATCCAGTGCGTACATCAGGACTTCCGCCATGGGGACATTGGCCTTGATGACCTGGTATTTGCCTTTGCTGTCCACGCCCAAGACCCGCCCTCTCCTACCGTTCAGATCTCCCATTACGTCCCCCATCGCCTCCTCAGGGACAGTAACCTCCATTTCCATGATAGGCTCCAGCATTGCCGGGTTCGCCTCCTGCATGGCCTTCTTCAGGCACATACTGGCAGCTATCTTAAAGGCCATTTCAGAAGAGTCCACCTCATGGGACTTTCCGTCATAGAAACGGACCTTGAGGTCCACCACAGGGTAGCCTGCTAGTATGCCACTTTTCAGTGCCTCATTAAGACCCTTTTCCACTGCAGGGACGAAATTTCTGGGCACGTTCATTCCGGTCAGATCCTCGTCAAACACGAATCCGGCGCCTTTCTCCAACGGTGAGACGTCGAAATGGACTTCCGCAAACTGGCCGCGACCACCCGTCTGTTTCTTATGACGGTAAACGACCTTTTGAACAGGTTTCTTGATGGTTTCCCGGTACGGGACTTTTACCGGGCTCAGGTTGACCTCCACGCCAAACTTCCTGGTCAGTTTTTCGCAGGTGGCCTCCAAATGGATCTGCCCTGAGCCCGAGAGGACAATTTCCGCTGTGGACTGATCCCTTTCCATCCTGAGGGCCGGGTCTTCTTCAACGAGTTTGGCCAATGAGGTAAACACCTTGTCCTCGCTGCCCTTGACCCTTGCGCGAACTGCGTAGGATATCACTGGAGGGAGCGGTTTAGCGGACTCATAGATTACAGGATCGTTCTCTGCGCACAAGGTGTCGCCGGTTGATGTCTCCTTTAACTTGGCTATGGCTACAATGTCTCCAGGGCCTGCCATCTCCACCGGCCTTTGCTTCTTACCTTCCATGACGAGAAGTTGACCGAACTTCTCTCTCACTTCCCTGTTGGCATTGTAGAGCGTTGAATCGGATTGAAGTGTCCCTGAGAGGATCCTCAAAAGAGTTAGTTTTCCTGCAAAAGGGTCCGCAACGGTCTTAAAGACAAGGGCCGAAAATGGTGCATCTGCTAAGGGACGTCTTTCAACCACGTCTTCACGGTCAGGTCTTTTCCCTCTTCGTGATGACCTTTCAATGGGGGATGGGAGTCCCTGGATGATGAGATCCATCAACTGGGGAACCCCTATATTCAAAATACCCGAACCACAGGCTATAGGGACTATCATCCCGGACTTGACTCCCTTTGTGAAGGTCTGTTCTATCTCCTGATGGGAAAGCTCTTCGCCTTCAAGATATTTCTCCATCAGTTCATCGCTGGCTTCCACAATATTCTCTATCATCTTTTCTCGCCACTCCTCGACAGCCTCCTCCTTGTCAGCAGGTACATCTGAAGTCTCAAACTTTCCACTTCCGTCTTTGCTGTAGAGATAGGCCTTTTTCTTGATCAGATCTATCAACCCTTCAAACCTGTCCTCTTCACCCATGGGCAGGAAAAGCGGTGTGGCCTTTATCTCGAAGACCCGGGAGATCTCCCCAACGACCTTGAAGAAATCGGCCCGCTCCCTATCCAATTTGTTGATAAAGATAATCCTGGGTAAGGCTTGCTCATCCGCAAACGCCCACACCTTTTCCGTTCCAACCTTTACTCCGGCGGTTGCGTCAATTACCACTACCACCCCATCTGCTGCCTGGAGTGAAAATTTTGTGTCAGAAAGAAAATTGTCATCCCCCGGGGTGTCAATGAGGTTTATTGTATGTTTCTTCCAGGTAAGGTTGTGAAAGGAGGTGCTGATGGTGATCCCCCTTTTTATCTCCTCCGACTCAAAATCAAGATTCGATGTTCCTTCGTCCACTCTACCAGGCCTGGTGGTTGCCTTTCCATCAAATAGCATTGCCTCCGCAAGTGAAGTCTTTCCCGAACCCACATGGGCCACAAGAGCTACATTCCTCAGTTCTTCTGCCTTCTTTTCCATACTCAAGACCTCTCCTCACTAATATTTTCTAACATTTTGATTTGACTATTAAGAATCCTTGCATCGTCCATAATAATTTCGGCGGTTTAAGAGACCGAAATTATGGCGCTCCTGAATGTGGGATAAACGTCAAGAAATGATTTAAATTATTGGCGAGCCCACTTCTTACGGACACTGTGTACGGCTTTCCTCTGGTATGGCGGAATCTTAGAAATCTCAAGAATGTAACAAAAAAAATACATCAACGGTCAAATCAAAGTCAAGCCAAGAATAGACCAGGACATTTCTATTGCCAATCTTGGTAAATATGCTATACTTATAACCTTTGGATTAGGAGTGACGCTAACCTCTTATTTGAGGAAAAATCCAGGCACCCTTCTTTTGTTAGTCGAGGACGGCATAGAACTCTTCATAGGTTACTTGAGGGACCAAAAGGGGTACTCCCTCCATACCCTAAGGAACTACCATGCCGACCTGAGACGATTCTCACGATTCCTTGCATCAAGGAAGGTAGCCCCTTATAATAAGAGGACCGGCCGTGACTTGAATAGGGTCGACCCAATAGTCATAAGGGAATACCTCGGAAGCCTTTTCGGGACCTTTAAGCGCAGGACCATTGCCCGAAAAGTCTCTGCTATTCGCTCCTTTTTTCGCTTCCTTGAAAAGAAAGGTGTGACCAGGCATAATCCTGCGGCTGATATTCAAACGCCCAAGCTGGAAAAGTATATCCCTGGCTATCTTCTGGTGGACGAGGTCTTCGGGCTCCTCCAGAGACCCAAGCGAGACAAGCCAATCGGTCTCAGAGACCTAGCTATTCTGGAGATTCTTTATTCATGCGGGATTCGGGCAAGTGAATTGGAGGCCCTGAATATCTCCAGCATCGATTTTGACCAACGCCTGGTCAGGGTCGTGGGAAAGGGGAACAAAGAGAGGATCGTCCCTATAGGGCGTCAGGCAGTGAAGGCCGTAAGGGAGTACCTTGAGGGAACGCAATCCATCAGGAAAAAGGCTGAGCCTTACTCCGGGCCAAGTCCCCTCTTCCTGAATGTTCGAGGGGGCAGGCTTTCGGTGCGTAGCGTGGGTAGAATCATCAAGCGATATGTCAGAGAGACCGGGTTGAGCCGTGACATCAGCCCCCATTCCCTGAGGCATACATTTGCCACCCATCTCCTGGAGGGGGGGGCTGATCTGAGATCCGTACAGGAACTGTTAGGGCACGTGAGCCTGTCCACCACTCAGAAATACACCCATGTTAGCCTTGATAGGCTTATGGAGGTCTATGACAGGGCCCACCCACGGAGCAAATAGAGGAAGGCAAAGGGCACGGCAGCTGAAGGCTGTGATTAGAGTCTTAATTTGGAACTTCTATGCAAGAAGCGAAGATATTTGTTAGGGAAACTCCAAGTGTGGTGTTTTATGTTTGGTGTTTGGGATTTGGAATTTAAAGACAGGCCCCTCTGAAACGTGCCCACTGGACACTATTTCGGTTGCGGCCGTAGGCCTGCTTTAGGGGGAAGGCAAAAAGAGAAAGTTGAGTCATGAACCAAAGTGATAATCTGAAATTGCGGGGAACGACCGTACTTGCAGTAAGGAAAGACGGAAGGGCGGTCATGGCCGGAGACGGACAGGTGAGCCTTGGCGATATAATTATGAAACATAAGGCCATAAAGGTCCGACATATGTACAAGAACAAGGTCCTGGTGGGGTTCTCCGGGGCAGCAGCCGATGCATTCAGTCTTTTCGAGAAGCTGGAGGCAAAACTGGAGTCCTATAAAGGAAATCTGGGGAGGGCCGCGGTTGAACTCGCAAAGGACTGGAGAACCGACAAGATCTTAAGGAGGCTCGAGGCCCTGCTCCTTGCCATGGACAAGGAGCATACGCTCATTATCTCTGGCACCGGGGATGTGATAGAGCCAGATGAGGCTGTGGCTGCGATCGGATCAGGCGGGCCTTATGCCCTGGCAGCTGCCCGGGCCCTGGTGGATCATTCCGATCTGGACGCAGTCGCAATAGCACGTGAATCCATGAAGATTGCAGCCTCAATCTGTGTGTATACCAATGAGAATATCTCCGTTGAAGAGCTTGAGGACTAATTGCTCTGGAATCTGATATCTCTATGAGGCCTTCTGTTCACGACCCTTGAGGGAAAAGCCGTACTGGAGCATGATCTAAGGTCTGTTTTTAGAAATTTCACAATACTCGATAAGAGGCACTTATGAAAAAGGAAAGCCCGGAAGAAAACCACTATATGGAAGTATTGACACCAAGGGAGATCGTATCAGAGTTGGATAAATATATCATCGGTCAGGACCAGGCCAAGCGTTCGGTGGCTATTGCCCTAAGAAACCGGTGGCGGCGCCAGCAGGTCCCGGAGGAACTGAGGGATGAGATCGCCCCAAAGAACATCATAATGATGGGACCTACGGGGGTGGGAAAGACAGAGATTGCAAGGCGTCTCGCCCGTCTAGCAAACTCCCCTTTCTTGAAGATAGAGGCTACCAAGTTTACAGAGGTGGGGTATGTGGGAAGAGACGTGGAATCGATGGTCAGGGACCTTACAGAGCTGGCCGTCAATATGTCCAAGAAAGGGGAGCAGGAGAAGGTAATGCCCAAGGCCCGGGAGCTCGCAGAAGAAAGGCTTCTTGACATACTTTTGCCCAAAAAGACCGAGGAGAGCCGTGAAGGGGATGATAGTGACAAGGAAAGGGTCCTGGAGGTGGTGAAGGCAGAGAGGGCAGAGACCTCTTCCACCCGTGAGAAACTGCGGCGAATGTTGAGGAACGGTAAACTGGACGAACGTTATGTGGAGCTGGAAGTGACCAACACCAATGTCCCGATGGTGGAGATCTTCTCCAGCGCAGGCCTTGAAGAGATGGAATTCAACATAAAGGAGATGTTCGGGGGCCTGTTTCCGCCCAGAAAGAAAAAGAGGCGAGTAAAGATCCCGGAGGCCATGGAAATCCTCTTTCAAGAGGAATCGCAGCGCATCATCGACATGGACAAGGTAATAGAGAGCGCAGTGCGTAACACCGAGCAAAACGGAATAATCTTCCTGGACGAATTGGATAAGGTAGCCGGGTCAGACTACTCTTACGGACCTGACGTTTCCCGGGAGGGTGTGCAGAGAGACCTCTTGCCCATAGTGGAAGGTTCCACTGTCACCACCAAGTACGGTATGGTAAAGACAGACCATATCCTCTTTATTGCAGCCGGGGCATTTAACATCAGCAAGCCCTCGGACCTCTTGCCGGAATTACAGGGAAGATTCCCCATTAGGGTCGAACTGGATTCGCTTTCCATAGAGGACTTTGTCAGGATCCTTACCGAGCCCAAGAACGCCTTGATCACCCAGTACAAGGCCCTTCTTTCAACTGAGGGAACCGACTTGATATTCGAAGATGATGCAATTGAAGAGATCGCCAAGATGGCCAACCAGGTCAATGAAAGTACGGAAAATATTGGGGCCCGTCGTCTCCATACGGTGATGGAAAAATTGGTGGATGAGATATCATTTAACGCACCGGATATGCCCATAAAAACAGTTACTATCAATAGGGAATATGTGCGGGAGAAATTGACAGAGATATTGGAAGATGAAAACCTGAGCAGGTATATATTATGATTGATCATAGCGACAGGGCCAAGGTCCTTATCGAGGCGCTCCCCTATATTCAACGGTTCAATGGTGCCACCATTGTGGTGAAATACGGTGGGCATGCCATGGTGGATGATGGGTTAAAGCAGGATTTCGCCCTGGACATAATCCTGATGAAATATGTGGGGATGAATCCGGTGGTTATCCACGGAGGCGGCCCCCAAATCGGCGGGTTCCTGAAGAGGCTTTCCATAGAATCGGAGTTTATTGACGGGATGCGGGTCACCGACAGGCAGACCATGGATGTAGTGGAGATGGTCCTGGTTGGAAAGGTCAATAAGGAGATCGTCAATCTGATTAACAGTAACGGCGGTCGGGCCGTAGGGCTTTCAGGCAAAGACGGAAGGCTCATCATGACCAAGAAGATGAAATACATGAGGGATGTGGGAGAAAATCAACCACCTGAAATAATAGATATGGGGATGGTGGGGGAGATCACCTCTGTGGACGACCGTGTGCTCAGGAGCCTCATGGAAAGTGAGTTCATCCCGGTTATCGCACCGGTGGGCACCGACGATAAAGGAGAGACCTATAATATCAATGCAGATCTGGTGGCAGGTCACATAGCTTCCTCCCTTAAGGCCAGAAAATTGATCCTTCTTACAGACACGGAAGGTGTCCTGGATCAGGAAGGGAGGTTGATCCCAACCCTAAAGATAGAGGATGCCCGTCGGCTGATCCATAATATGACCATCAAAGGGGGAATGATTCCAAAGATAAGCTGTTGTCTGGAGGCCCTGAGCGGCGGTGTCAGAAAGGCCCACATCATCGATGGCCGCCAGCCCCACGCCATCTTGCTGGAAATTTTTACCAAGATTGGAGTAGGCACAGAAATCGTTTGTTGAGAATTGGAGGAGTTCATGATGAATAATAATCCAAGAGGCGATTCCACTATCGCTCAGGCAGATAGATACATGTTTCAGACATATACTCGCTTCCCTTTGACCCTGGTTCGCGGAGAGGGGTGCCGGGTATGGGACGAGGAAGGTCGAGAATACCTTGACTTTGTTGGAGGTATTGCTGTCTGTGCCCTAGGTCACAGCTCCCCGATCGTAAGCCGCGTCCTGAAGGAGCAGTCGGAAAGACTCGTCCATGTCTCCAATCTCTACTACACCAGACCTCAGACAGAACTGGCGCGGCTTCTCGTGGAAAATTCCTTTGCCGACAGGGTCTTTTTCTGCAACAGCGGGGCCGAGGCCAATGAGGCGGCCATCAAACTCGGCCGTCGTTATGCAAACGAGAAACTCGGGCAGGACAGACGCATCATCATTTCTATGATAAACTCCTTCCACGGCCGAACCATGGCTACCCTTTCGGCCACCGGCCAGGCCAAGATTCAGGCCGGATATGATCCGTTGCTGGAGGGATTCAGGTTTGTGCCATTTAACGACATTGAGGGCCTTGAACAGGCCCTGGATAATTCTGTCTTTGCCGTGATGCTGGAACCTATTCAGGGAGAAGGGGGCGTCGTGTTTCCCGCTCCTTCGTATTTGAAGGAGGTGAGGGGGTTGTGCAACGAGCGCAACCTGCTCTTGATCTTTGACGAGGTCCAGGTGGGAATGGGAAGGACAGGCAAGCTCTTTGCCCACGAGCACTATGGCGTTACCCCGGATATCATGACCCTGGCCAAGGCACTGGCCAATGGCCTCCCTATGGGGGCGATGCTCTCTACAGAGGAAGTGGGCAAGGCATTTGGGCCAGGAAGCCATGCAAGCACCTTTGGAGGGACACCCCTGGTAAGTGCGGTATCTTACGCAGTGCTGAAGGCCCTATTGGAGGACGGTCGGCTGGGGCACTGCCAGGCCATGGGCGAGTACCTGAAAGCTGGATTGGAGGGGCTTGCCCGAAAATATGGCTTTATAAAAGAGGTCAGGGGGCTCGGGCTTATCCTTGGCGTGGAACTCGACAGGCCCGGCGGCCCTGTAGTTGATGCCTGCCTGAAAGAGGGAGTCCTGATCAATTGTGCCCATGAAAAGGTGCTTCGTTTCCTCCCGCCCCTCATCGTCCAGAAAGGGGAGATCGATTTCCTGATAGAGACACTCGATAGGGTTTTTCAGGCAATGAGCACTGAGAGCTAAGAATAGGAGGCCTTTTTTGCACACAGAGATGAAGAAGATAGTATTGGCCTATTCAGGGGGGCTTGATACCTCAGTGATCCTGAGTTGGCTGAAGGAGCGATATGAGTGCCCGGTGGTAGCCTATTCCGCCAACCTGGGACAAGGGGAAGAGCTCCACGGCCTCAAAGAAAAGGCGATCAAGACCGGGGCGGATGAGGTCTTTATTGAAGACTTGAGGGAGGAGTTTGTCCGGGATTTCATATTCCCTGCCCTCCGGGCCAATGCCATTTATGAATCCCAATACCTGATGGGTACGTCCCTCGCCAGGCCGCTCATAGCCAGAGGCCAGGTGGAGACCGCCAGAAAGGTGGGGGCCGATGCAGTAGCCCATGGCGCCACCGGGAAGGGCAATGATCAAGTGAGGTTTGAACTGGCCTACATGGCCCTTGAACCGACACTCAAGATTATTGCTCCATGGAGGATATGGGATTTCAAGGGCCGGGAAGATCTGATGGAGTATGCCCGCTCAAGGAAGATACCTGTACCTGTGACTAGAGAAAAACCTTTCTCCAGCGACAGAAATCTCTTGCATATCAGTTTTGAGGGGGGGATCCTTGAAGACGTCTGGAGCGAGCCCCCGGAGGATATGTTTGTCCTCTCCGTCTCTCCGGAGAAGGCACCCGATAGACCAACATACCTCGAAATAGGGTTTAAAGAAGGTAATCCCGTCTCTCTGGATGGAGAGATTATGGCCCCTGTTGACCTCCTGACCCGGCTGAACGAGCTGGGGGGCAGGAACGGGATCGGCCGCGTGGACATGGTGGAAAACCGTTATGTGGGTATGAAATCAAGGGGGATATACGAGACGCCAGGGGGTACCATACTCAGGGTCGGCCACATGGCCATGGAATCGGTCACCCTGGACAGGGAGGTCATGCACATCCGGGACGGGCTGGTACCCCGCTATTCAGAGATGATTTATAATGGTTACTGGTTTTCTCCTGAAAGGGAGATGCTTCAGGCCCTGATAGAGGAAACACAGAAAAATGTGAACGGTGTTGTCAGATTAAAGCTCTATAAGGGGAATTGCATAGTGGCGGGTAGGAAATCCGATACAACCCTTTACCATCAAGACTTCGCCACATTCGAGGAGGATGCAGTGTACAACCAAAGGCATGCCGAGGGATTTATACGACTAAACGGCCTCCGACTCAAGATAGCCCGGCTGTTGCGGCAGGGAAGGAGAGGCTCATAAGGGAATGAGTATGGCTCGCAAGGTTTGGGGTAGCCGTTTTCGGGAGGAGACTGACCGGCTGGTAGAGAGATTCAATGCCTCCATAGGCTTTGACCACCGTCTCTATGCCCATGATATAGAGGGCAGCATAGCCCATTGCCGGATGTTGGCAAGCCAGGGTATAATCACCCAGGAAGAGACCCTCAAGATAATAGAGGCCCTCGCAGAGATAAACAGGGAAATAGAGCGTGGCGACCTTCGCCCGGACGACGACTACGAAGATATTCACAGCCTCATAGAAGGCGTACTCATAGACAAGATAGGTGTGGTGGGCGAAAAGATCCACACAGGCAGGAGCCGCAATGACCAGGTGGTCCTGGACACCCGTCTCTACGTAAGGGATAGCATTCACCGTGTGATCGATCTGATCAAAAAGACGCAACTTGCCCTCATAACCCTTGCAGAGGAAAATTTCGACCTGATAATGCCCGGATACACCCATCTACAGAGGGCCCAGCCTGTGCTCGTGGCGCACCATTTGCATGCCTTCTATGAGATGCTCAAGAGGGATAAAGAGCGGTTTCGGGAGTCCCTTGCAAGGGTTAATGTCCTGCCACTGGGAAGCGCCGCCCTGGCTGGCACCACCTTTGACCTGGATCGGGAGATGGTGGCAAAGGAGCTTGGATTCGATAGGATCAGTGAGAACAGCATGGATGCCGTAAGCGACAGGGATTTTGTCCTCGAGTTCCTCTTCAATGCATCGGTCCTGATGATGCACCTCAGCCGCCTGAGTGAGGAACTGATATTATGGGCGAGCCGTGAGTTCGGCTTCATCACCATATCTGATGCCTTTTGCACGGGCAGCAGCATAATGCCCCAGAAGAAGAACCCGGATGTGCCGGAGCTGATCAGGGGGAAAACCGGTCGGGTCTATGGCCATCTTATCTCACTTCTGACTACCATGAAGGGGCTGCCCCTTGCCTATAACAAAGATACCCAGGAGGATAAAGAGGCCCTGTTTGACGCAACGGATACCGTGGAGATCTGCCTGGGAGTGTTTGTGAGCTTCCTTGGGGCAATCTCCTTTAATGCCGATCGGCTGAGGGAGGCCGCAAAAAAGGGGTTTCTGGTCGCCACTGACCTCGCCGATTATCTGACCTTAAGAGGCATAACCTTTCGCAGGGCGCATGAGATCGTAGGGCAAATGGTCCTCTTTGCCCTTGAGCGGGAAAAGGAGCTTTCTGACTTGACCCTTGATGAGATGAAAGGCTTCAGCGGGCACATCGGGCAGGATGTCTATGAATGGCTCGATCCGCTATCTTCTCCAAAAAGGAGGAATCTCCCTGGTGGAACAGGCCCTGAGATCGTTGAGAGGAACCTTCGAAGGGCGAGACAGGAGCTTGAGGCTTGAGATATCGGCCAGGGTTCTTTATTATTGCAGTTGGGGTGATTCTCCTGATCCTGGTCGCCTGCGGTAAGAAGGCCTCCCCATCATTGCCCAAGAGGGTAATGCCCATGAGGGTAACCAAGTTAGAGGCCGGGTTGGAGAAAGGAACCATTGTCTTGAGGGGCAGGGTAATCGGTCCAGAGGGGAAAGGCCGAGTGAGCGGTGACGTAACGGGGTGTCGGGTCTATCACGCCCGGTACGACACAGACGACACGCCCTGTGAGACCTGCCCCATCGAGTATGATGGCTTCAGGCTAATAAAGGGAGAGGTGATAACCGGCGAAGGATTTTACTGCCAGGTCCCGGGAGAGGCAACCAAGGGGACCCATTTCTTTGAGGTGCGACTCATTGGAGCGGATGGGGCAGTAGGATCGCTATCGAATAGGGCCAAACTTACGATTTATGATTGATAATTGTTGGCAATCGTTCACCACAGAGGGCACAGAGTACACAGAGCAAACTCTTTTGTTTTGATCATTGATTAACCATCGGAAGGGCCTTTTTACTCCCTCTGTGTTCTCAGTGATCTCGGTGGTGACCTGTTACGATTGTTGGTTGTCGTCCTAAGACTCAGACCTTTCTGAACAACCAATTGTCAATCAACGATTCAAACATGCATCATTTTCATTACATAAGAGACGAACTCTACTGTGAAGATGTCCCTGTCTCACAGGTGGCTGTTGAGGTAGGTACACCATTCTACCTATACTCCCACGCTACCTTAAGGCAACACTTTAAGGCTTTTGAACAAGCCTTTGATGATATTGAACATCTAATCTGTTTTTCGGTCAAGTCCAATTCCAATATTGCCATACTCAGGCTCTTCGCCCTTGAAGGTGGGGGCATGGATATTGTCTCAGGAGGGGAGCTCTACCGGGCCCTAAAGGCCGGAGTAAAACCCCAAAAGATAGTCTATTCAGGGGTAGGCAAAGATACCGAAGACCTTGAGTATGCCCTTCGTTCAGATATCCTGATGTTTAATGTTGAGTCTCCCCTTGAGCTCTTGAAACTCAATGAGATATCCCGGAGGGTATACAAAAGGGCGAGGATCGCCATCAGGGTCAACCCGGACGTTGACCCAAAGACGCACCCCTATATCTCCACAGGATTAAGAGAAAATAAGTTTGGGATCAACATCAAAGATGCACTTGAACAATATTCCCTGGCAGCGGGCCTGGAGAACCTTGAGGTCTCCGGGGTCTCATGCCATATCGGATCTCAGTTGACCCAGATAAGTCCCTTTGTGGATGCCCTCGGGAAAGTGAAGGAGTTGATCGGAAGGCTCCATAAGGGCGGGATAAGGATCAGCTATCTGGACCTGGGGGGAGGGCTGGGGATCACCTATGACAGAGAAGAACCGCCTCATCCAAGGGAATATGCCGCAGCCATAAAGCAAGAGCTCCAGGGCACGGACGTGACTCTGATCTTAGAGCCGGGCCGCGTAATTATGGGAAATGGGGGGATCCTGGTAACAGAGGTCCTCTACACAAAGCCCGCAGTGGAAAAGACGTTTATTATCGTTGATGCGGCCATGAATGACCTGATGCGACCCTGTCTCTACAATTCCTATCACTTGATCCAGCCTGTCAAGAGGGGAGATCGCGAGAAGATCAGGGCCGATATAGTTGGACCTATCTGCGAATCCGCCGACTTTTTTGCAAAGGGGAGGGAGATTGAATCGTGCCAGCAGGGGGAATTGCTGGCCATCATGAGTGCCGGGGCCTACGGATTTAGCATGGCCTCCAACTATAATTCAAGGCCGAGGGCATGCGAGGTAATGGTTAGAGGAAACCGATTCTATATCATCAGGGAGAGAGAGACCTTTGAAGACCTGGTCAAGGGCGAGAGGTTCCCGGACTTCCTGAAGGTGAGTTGATGCGGGCGAGGAGGAAGTGTGTTAAGAGCTATGGGGTCCATTGAATTCTGGAAAATGAGCGGCAGCGGAAACGATTTCATCCTGATTGACAACAGAGACGGTCGAATCAAGGATGAAGAGATGGGCCGTTTGGTGGCCAGTGCCTGCAGGCGCAGGGAGTCTGTGGGTGCAGATGGGGTAATTTTCGTCGTCGGATCTGAGCGATACGACTTTGGTTGGCGCTTTTTCAACGCCGACGGAGGGGAGGTGGAAATGTGCGGTAACGGTGGACGGTGCGTCTCCCGTTTCGCCTGCTTAAAGGGGATTGTGGGTCCGACAATGACCTTTGAGACCATGGCCGGACCCGTCTCCGCTGAGGTCAAGGGACGCGTGGTAAAGGTCCTTATGCCGAGGCCGGGGAGGCTATCCATGGATCTGGAAATGGATTTCCAGTTGGGATGGAAGAGTTGCGATTCTATCAATACGGGGGTCCCCCACGTGGTGGTTGGCGTCGAAGACCTCTCAAACCACCCGATCAGGGAACAGGGCAGATCTATTCGGTACCACAGCCGTTTCTCGCCCGAGGGAACCAACGCCGACTTCATGAAGATGGTCGGCCCAAATCAATTGGAGATAAGGACCTACGAGAGGGGAGTTGAGGATGAGACCCTGGCATGTGGCACCGGGGCAATCGCCTGCGCCCTGGTGGCCTCTGTCAGGGAGAAGGCAAGTTCTCCTCTCCGGGTCAGGACCAGGGGTGGTGAGGAATTGACTGTTTACTTCAGACAAGAAAACGGTTCTTTTGATCAGGTATGGCTCGAGGGGAATACCTCGATAATCTACCAGGCCCGACTGCACGATGAGGCCATCTAATGGATTGGCGATTGATGATTGAAGGAGGGTATCATGTTTAAAGGATCTATTGTGGCCATTGTGACCCCTTTTAAAGAAGGGAAAGTGGACGAGGAAACCTTTCGTGAACTGATAGAATTTCAGATCGAAAACGGGACGAACGCCATCGTCCCCTGCGGCACAACCGGGGAATCCGCCACCCTGAGTATGAAAGAACATGACCGTGTAATTGATATTGCCGTAGAGGCAGTAAACAAGAGGGTCCCTGTTATTGCAGGGACAGGCGGCAACAGTACCAGCGAGGCCATCGAACTAACCGAACATGCCAAGAAAGTAGGTGCAGACGGCACCCTGCAGGTGACCCCTTATTATAATAAACCGACCCAGGAAGGGCTCTATCAGCATTTCAAGGCAATTGCAAAGGCCGTTCCTCTTCCCCAGGTCCTGTATAACGTGCCCGGCCGCACGGGCGTAAATATGCTTCCTGAGACCGTGGCCAGACTGGCAGAGCTTCCGGGAATAGTAGCCGTCAAGGAGGCATCGGGAAGCCTCGCCCAAATGGCCGAGATCGTCAGGCTGGCAGGGGACAAGATTACACTCCTCTCAGGAGACGACAATGTTACCCTGCCGGTCCTTTCCCTTGGGGGAAAAGGGGTCGTCTCGGTAGTCGCCAATGTCGTCCCCAAGGAAACGGCAGAGCTTGTGAGTGCCTGGGAGGACGGTAATGTGGAACGGGCCAAGGAGCTCTTCTATAAGCTCTTTAATCTGTGCCAGGCCATGTTTTACGAAACCAACCCGATCCCGGTCAAGACCTCCCTCGCACTCATGGGAAAGATCGGTGATGAGATGAGGCTACCCCTTTATCGCATGGCCCCCGCCAATCTGGAGAAGCTGAAAAAGGCCCTGAAGGACTTTGGTCTGCTAAAGGAGAAATGATCATGCTTGAGACGATTGTTGCAGGGGCTGCCGGTCGTATGGGGCAGCGAATCATAAACATGATCTCCCAGCATCCGGAGGTCAGCCTGGCCGCTGCCTTTGAAAGACCTGACCATCCCAGGATCAATGAGGATGCAGGCCTGGTGGCCGGTGCGGGGGAACTGGACGTCCCTATTATGGGTTCTTTGAAGGAG
This sequence comes from uncultured Desulfobacteraceae bacterium, assembly GCA_964452575.1. Classification (GTDB taxonomy): domain Bacteria; phylum Desulfobacterota; class DSM-4660; order Desulfatiglandales; family Desulfatiglandaceae; genus CAYVMN01. The sequence goes on from CAYVMN010000079.1 coordinate 14,363, forward strand.
GTGATCGACAGGGGAGAGGTATTGATCGACTTTACCACCCCAGCCGCCACCCTTGAACATATGAGGGCCATAGCTCCGCGTGGACTGGCCATGGTTATCGGGACCACCGGGATTTCAGGTGAAATGCTTCAGGAGGTCGAGACCCTCGCAAGGAAGATCAGGTGTGTCCTGGCCCCCAACATGAGCGTGGGCGTCAATGTGATGTTTAAGATCTCCAGGGAGATGGCTCGAATACTCGGAAACGACTATGACATGGAGATCCTGGAGGTTCATCACAGGCTAAAAAAGGACGCGCCCAGCGGGACGGCCATGCGTCTGGCCCAGATCCTTGCCGAGGCTGTGGGTCGAGACCTGGAAAAGGTGGGGGTATATGAGCGCAAGGGGATGATCGGTCAGAGGACAGATGAGGAAATAGGAATACAGACCTGGAGGGCCGGAGACATCACGGGTGAACATACAGTGATGTTTGGCGGCATAGGGGAGAGGCTGGAATTGACCCATCGGGCCCATAACCGGGATAACTTCGCCAGGGGGGCGGTAAGGGCCGCCCTCTGGGTGGTCAAACGGCCCGCGGGACTTTACGACATGCAGGACGTCTTAGGGCTCAGGTAGGCGACATAGATCGTGCAAGGTACTCGGAGATGGCAAACCATGGAGATTTTCAAGAAGGCTGAGCGGCTCGAACAATTACCGCCCTATCTTTTCAAAGAGATCGATCGAAAAAAGGCAGAGGTCATGGCCAGGGGGGTAGATATCATTGACCTCGGTGTGGGTGACCCTGACCTCCCCACACCACCCCATATAATCCAGGCCCTGAAAAGATCAGCGGATGACCCGGCCAATCACAGGTATCCCTCCTACTCCGGGATGAACGACTTTAAAGAGGTGGTCGCCCAATGGTACGGAGAGCGATTCGGGGTAGGTCTGAACCCCTCAACAGAGGTGGTCTCCCTTATAGGCAGCAAGGAGGGGCTCGCCCATCTCCCCTTGGCCTTTGTTGATCCGGGTGATGTGACCTTGGTCCCAACCCCGGCCTATCCGGTCTACAACATTGCCACCATCTTTGCCGGGGGAGAGCCCTACTTCATGCCTCTTTTGAAGCAAAACGGATTCCTGCCTGATCTTGAGGCGATCCCCGATCGAGTTGCCGATAGGGCCAAGGTGATGTTTCTCAACTACCCGAACAACCCCACGTCGGCGGTTGCTGACCTAGGATTTTTCAAAAGGGTAGTGGAGTTTGCCGAGAAACACCGCCTTCTGGTATGCCACGACGCGGCATATAGTGAAGTGGCCTATGACGGATATCGTTCCCCCAGTCTCCTCGAGGTGGAAGGGGCCAAAGATGTGGGCCTGGAATTTCACTCCTTGTCCAAGACCTATAACATGACCGGGTGGCGAATCGGTTTTGCCGTGGGCAATCAAAAGGGGATAGAGGGGCTTGGTGCCGTCAAGAGCAATATTGACTCCGGTGTCTTCCAGGCCGTTCAGATGGCAGGGATTGAGGCCATTCGGGGGGACCAGTCTTGTGTGCGGGAAATGATCCAGGTCTATACAAGTCGGCGGGACCTTATGGTGGAAGGCCTGAGGGCTGTGGGCCTTGAAGTGGAGCTGCCCAAGGCAACCTTTTACCTGTGGGTCGAGGTCCCCAACGGATACACCTCTGCCCAGTTTGCGGCTCGCCTATTGGAGGAGGCAGGCCTGGTGGTTACCCCTGGAAATGGCTTTGGCGGGCCAGGGGAGGGGTATTTCCGTATTGCCCTTACCCAGAAGATGGAAAGGCTCTCCGAGGCGGTAGAGAGACTGAAGGCCATGAGGCTCAGGTAGTATAAGGGCCTTTAGAAATGGCAAAGACCGCCTTTATCGGAATCGGTTCAAACCTTGGAGACAAACTCGCCAATTGTCTTAGGGCCATCGAGCTGATCCGCGGAATACCAGGGTGTTCCCTCATAGCCGGATCGGATTTCTACCGTACAGAGCCTGTTGGGGTCGAGAAACAGGATTGGTACGTGAACGCAGTGATTTCCTTGAGTACCAGTATATCGGCCCAAGGCCTCCTGGGCTCTCTCATGGGAATCGAGGAGGGGATGGGCAGGGTGAGGACAGGGAAATGGGCCCCCCGTACCATCGACCTGGACATCCTCCTATTCGGACAGGATATAATCAATGATAAAGACCTGGAAATTCCTCACCCGTTCATGCATTTGAGGAGGTTTGTGCTTGTTCCCATGGTTCAACTGGCCCCGGAGCTGATTCATCCTGTCCTGGGTAAGAGCATGTCCGAGCTGCTTGAGGATCTTTCTGACGAGGGCCAGACCGTGATGGAGATGGGAGAAGGAGAGTTTGGGAATTCTTAGGTTGCTCATCCTGGTTGCGCTGGCCTACCTTTTCTACCGTCTTGTAAGGGTTGTACTGGGTCCCTACAGGGGTGTTGATCGGAGAAGGGCCAACGGCGTAATAGATGAGATGGTTCAGGATCCTAACTGCAAGACCTATATCCCCAAAAGGGATGCCATAAGAAGGACGGTGGCCGGGAGGGAATACTTCTTTTGCAGCAAAGAATGTGCTGACAAGTTCGAAGAGGGACTGAAAGGCTGATCTTGCCCGCCCTTTTGGGGGGCGCCGACAGGGAAAGACCGGAAATCCAATTGTGAAGGAGACACCATGAAGTTTTTTATTGATACTGCTAACATCGAAGAGATCAAGAGGGCCAATGACCTGGGCATGGTGGACGGAGTTACCACAAACCCCAGTCTCGTCTCCAGGGAGGGCCGGGAGTTCAAGGAGCTTATCAAGGAGATATGCGGTATTGTGGATGGACCTGTGAACGCCGAGGTTGTCAGCCTTGATGCAGAGGGTATGGTGAGGGAGGCTAAGGAACTGGCCAGGCTGGCCGATAATATCGTAGTAAAAATACCCCTCATAGAGGAGGGCCTCAAGGCCGTAAAGATCCTGACGGGAGAGGGAATCAAGACCAATGTGACCCTTTGCTTTTCTCCGGTTCAGGCATTGATGGCGGCAAAGGCGGGGGCAGCCTATGTCAGCCCCTTTGTGGGGAGATTAGACGATATCAGTCAAGAGGGCATGGAGCTGGTAGAACAGATCCTCACTATCTATGAGAATTTTGGCTTTGAGACAAAGACGATCGTAGCAAGCATCCGAAATCCCATTCACGTGCTTGAGGCCGCCCTTATGGGTGCAGATATTGCGACCATCCCGTTTAAGGTGATCCAACAATTGATCAAACACCCCTTGACGGATATTGGTCTGGAGAATTTCCTCTCTGACTGGAAAAAGCTGGTCAAATAATGATTGTCTCACGGGCAGCCTGGGTCGCCCTATTGGCTCTTTCCGTTTCCCTATCTCTGAGCCCAAGGGCCCAGGGCGATATCTACCGTTACGTGGACGAGAAGGGTGTCATCCATTTTACGAACATCAAGACCGATAGCCGATACAAACTCTATTTACGGGCAAGCCGCAAGGCGGCTTCGGTATATATAAGGGATTATGGGGATATCATTCTTGAGGCCTCAAAAAGGTTCAACGTAGAGCTTTCCCTGATAAAGGCGGTCATAAAGGCCGAATCTGACTTTGACTATCAGGCGGTCTCACCAAAGGGGGCCAAAGGGTTGATGCAGCTGATGCCGCAAACCGCACGGAAGATGGATGTCGAAGACTCATTTGACCCGCAAGATAACATCCTGGGGGGCACTCGTTACCTGAGTCTTTTGTTGGAACGGTTCAAGAACGACAAGATCCTGGCCCTTGCAGCCTATAATGCCGGGGCCGACCTGGTGGAGTCCTTCAACGGAGTGCCCCCCTTTCCGGAGACCAAGGCCTTTGTGGAAAGGGTCATTAATTATTACAAGGCTTACAATTCCGACGTCCCTCGACCAAGGCCTTAGATCCGGGACCTGATCCGGGCTGAGCTGAGAATTTATGAACCATGGTAGTCAAAAAAACATCTACAATTTACCTAATGCCCTGACGGTCATAAGGCTGGCATGTATCCCCCTTGTCATGATATGCCTCAATATTCCGGGGAGGTTGGGCGGTTTCTTGGCGGCCCTGTTTTTTGGCATGGCATCAATCACCGACATCCTGGACGGCTTTTTTGCCAGAAGATACGGTGCGGTGACCTCCGTGGGAAAGTTTCTTGATCCACTCGCGGATAAGATCTTAATCTGCCTGACCATGATCATGCTCATCCCCCTGGGTCGAATTCCGGTCTGGATGGTACTCATTATTGTCATGAGAGAAATGGCTGTTACGGGTCTGAGGGGGATAGCGGTCAGCGAAGGAATCGTCATCTCCGCAAGTTCCCTTGGAAAGTATAAGACCCTCTTTCAGTCTATTGCCGTCCTGGGGCTGTGTCTCCACTATACCTATCTGGACCTGAGTTTTCATGTCGTGGGGATGGTCTTTCTCTGGGTTGCCTTGATTTTGACCGTTTGGTCAGGGCTGGACTATCTCTGGAAATTTAGGAAGGTGTTAATGCCACGGAGGCAGGGCAAGTGAAGGCTCCACCGGCTGCAAGGCGGTGGCTTCAGGTCTTAGACTGCAAGTCGACTAACGTACATAAATCCGAAGCACTAAATCCTAATTTCGAAACAAATCCCAATGACCGAAATCCCAATGACCCAAAGCCCCTATTCGCTATGTTCCCCATGGCTCTGTCGGTTGTTTTTGACATTGGGACATTCGGATTTCGAATTTGTTTCGGATTTCGATATTCGGATTTCGAATTTATCGAACTGAACTCTTCGCCTAAAGCCGAGGGTTTTTCTCCCATTCCCCGAAGGGGACAATGAGAGGGCCGGTTTTTTTGTTGACAAGACGGCTCTCTGGTGTAAAATGCCTCTTAAATACAACCTGCGGGAATAGCTCAGTTGGTAGAGCCCCACGTTGCCAACGTGGTTGTCGCGGGTTCAAGTCCCGTTTCCCGCTCCATAAAATCATTCGATAGTTGTTAGTGAACAGAGGTTCGGGGAAGTTTTTCTTCTATTCACTGGTCACTAATCACTGTTTTTTATGGCGGCATAGCCAAGAGGCTAAGGCAGCGGTCTGCAAAACCGTTATTCACCGGTT
>CAYVMN010000080.1:0-19042 GCA_964452575.1 uncultured Desulfobacteraceae bacterium
GCTCCGTAGATGAAGAACTCACCTGAATCCCGGAACGCTGGACCTGACCGACCAGGGAGTTTAGATTTTCCGTCATACCCTTTAGGGCTAAAAGGAGATGGCCGGTCTCGTCCTCTGATCTAACATCTACTGTGGCCGTAAAATCCCCCTCGGCAACCTTTTTGGCAATAGTGACGGCCTGTGAAATAGGGGTGCTGATCCTTCTTGCCAACCAGGTCACTATTACAAAGGTTATGAACAGGCCGACAAATGAAAGTGCCAGGACCTTAATCAGGGTATTCCAAATCGGCTCCATTATCTCACGTTGAGACACCCGCATAACAATCGTCCAATCCCCTGTCCCGATCTTGGCTCCCGAAAAGATATAGGTCTCGCCGCCCAAAGGATCGGTCTGTCGGATCAGAATTGGAGGGCCGGAATGCTCGTAGAAAAGTTCCAGAAGTTTCCTGTAGTCGGTCTCTTCGATATTTCGGGTCATCATACGTTTATCAATCTCAGTCTCTGCCCCCTTCTCTTCCTTGGGGGCCGCCCTTTGGAGTTGGGCAAAGGTTTTTCCGGAGGCCAGTTCCATGGTTGATGAAATGATCCGTCCCTTTCGACTTAGCAACACAAAGGCAGCCGACCTGTAAGGCTTAATGCCTTTCAAATGGGCATGTATGTCTGTTAGGGCTCGGTCGACACCCGCAATACCCACGAATTTACCATCTATCTCAATGGGAAAGGTCTGTTCTACGATCATTTTCCCTTCATAAAAGTAAGGTTCGGTAATCATATATTTCTCTTTGCTCGCGGAGAGAAATTTCTCCTTGCACCCCTGGTAGTAAAGGCTTGTTTCCATGTCAATTAGAGGATTAATCTTTACTTTGCCCTTGTCACTTTGATCAACAAACCAGTAAGGGAGAAAACGGCCGTTCTTATCTAAGCCTTGTCCTTTATGGTGAGATTTTTCCAGATAGGCCTTGTCATCCTGGTCTGCGTTTGGTTCATATCCAAAGTAGGAACCTGTAAGCCAGGGATTTTCAAGCAAGATGTTTCTGGCGTACAAAGTCGATGCTTCCCGGTTACCGAAAAGGCCGCTTTTTTCCGCCAGGGCCATTGTCTTGGCAATCGTTACAGCCTCAAGATTACGTTCGTCGATCTTGCTGGCTATTTCTAGGGTATGGGCCTTTATAATGAGATCGTTATCCTTGATCAAATACCTGTACATACCTTCCAGAAAGACCGCAAGGATGAGAAGTACCAACAGGGTTACTGTTGAGCAAAAATACAAGACAAGCTTTCCCTTTATACTCCTCGGTAATATGCCTCTTTTTTTCACAATTCACCTCTAATAACATCTTAGATGGTCTCGTAAAAGGCCTCCCAGACCGTCACTCCCCGCTGGCCATCTCCTCGTGAAGGCGGGGAGCGGGAATGATCATAGCCACGGTGGCGAACCGTCCTGTTCTCTCCTCTCCTCTGTAGGAGTAAAACATGTCGGTCCTGCAACGGGTACAGATTGCGGAAAGCTCGATATTTTCTTCCCTTACCCCTGCCTCCATCAATTGCCAGCAGCTTATGGCCCAGAGATCAAAGTAGTTTTCGCGGACCATGAAACGTTCAAAACTCTTGGGAAATATCCGCTTGTGGCTTACGAATTCAGCGCAGCAGGGTCCCAGGGAAGGCCCGATGGCAGCCAGCATGTCTGCTGAGTTGCACCCAAACTCCTCGCCCATCCGGGCTATGACCCGGCCCAGGATGTTTCGGACACTTCCCCGCCAGCCGCAGTGGACATTTGCCAGCACCCTTTGCTCAGGGTCGAAGAGGATAACGCCCTGGCAGTCGGCCTGTTTGACCATAAGGGCGATAAATGGCATCTCTGTTATGATCGCGTCTGCCCTGGGAGTGTGGCCCCGGCCTTTAAGGTACTCCTTTCCCAGGACCATGATTTGCGCGCGGTGCGACTGGTCCATAAAGACCAGGCGCTCCGCGCCCATGATATTCTTGATCATGCGTAGATTTTTCTTCACATTTCTATTGAGATCACCCACACTGTAACTCGTATTGAGGCCGTGAAAAGGGGGACTGCTTTCCCCACCCCTGCGCGTAAAGACACTGTGTATAAGGTGTGGAATGGTTGAAAGTCTCGGGTAACGGAAATATCTTATCCCTTCATTGACCCACAGGTGGTCAGACGGTCTGAGCATGCGGATTTTTGGGGAGTTTTCTAACAGGGAAAGCAATGGTTGGTGAGGACTTGTCTGGGGTCCTTGGCCGTGCATCCTTATTCGAACCGTGACCGGGAAGGCCCCGCAATCCGGAGGAATGAGACAGATCACATCACGACACAGACTCTCTTATTTACCGCTGCTTCCTCCCGGACCTGACGGGGTTCATAAGCGTCTGTCACGTGAGGTCCAGCTCCTCTCCAAAGACGGCAAAGACTCGACCCGAATCAAGGTTCTCCTGAAGGACTTTCAATCCCGCATGAGCGGATTTCGGGTTGCAGGGCACCGCTAGCTCCCCATCTAGCACGACCAAGGGCTTTAGAGATTTATCGTTCTATGTCCACCCTTTCTTTGAGCTCCTTGCCCACCTTGAAAAAGGGGAGTTTCTTGCGAGATACCTCTATCACCTCGCCCGTCTTGGGGTTTCTCCCCTTATAACCCTCATATCGTTTCACCTTAAAACTGCCGAGACCTCTGATCTCCACTCTTTCCCCTCTTATAAGGGCCTTTTCCATGTCTCCGAAGACCGTATTGACCACCTCTTCGGCCTTCTTAATGGGCAGATTCTCCTCTTTGGCAAGGGCCTCTATTAATTGAGATTTATTCATGGGTTTCCTCTCTCAAAAGGTGGAACAATATAAACATTTACCTGGACAGGACGCAAAATAGCTGATCGGATTTCTCAAGTCAAGACTAAAACAGCGAAAAAGGGTCAGACAAGGGAAAAACCGCTGGTACCCCCCGCCCCCAATCAAGTTTACTTTTCAAGGCCCCTGGGTTATAAGATCAGTCATTTGGATTAGCGAAAGCCGGGCAGGAGTGGTTATTATGAGAAGATTGATTCGGGAGGGTGTAGAGGACCTGGTGCCCTATCCCCCTGGAAAACCAATAGAGGAGCTTGAAAGGGAACTGGGTATCGTGGGATCCATCAAACTGGCCTCCAACGAAAACCCATTGGGGCCCTCTCCCCTGGCCGTAAGCGCCATCATGGATAAGGTCCATACCCTCAACCGCTATCCCGACGGAAGCGGCTATTACCTCAAGAAAAAGATCGGAGGGAAGTACAACGTTCCAACTGATCAGATCATACTGGGGAATGGATCAAATGAGCTTATCGAACTCTTGATTCGAACATTCCTGTCGGCGGGAGAGCATGCAGTCCAGGCCTTCCCCACCTTCCTTGTATACGAAAAGATCGTAAAGGGGGCCGGGGGCAAGATGACTTCTGTCCCCCTGATAGATTTCAGGGTAGATCTGGAGGGGATGGCCAGGGCAATTGGACCTGAGACCAAGATCGTATTCCTCAATAACCCGAATAATCCCACGGGTTCGGCTGCTTCAAAGGAGGAGATAAAGGCCTTTTTGGGTGGAATTCCGGATGATGTGATCGTTGCCCTTGATGAGGCATACATAGAGTTTGTATCGGATGATTCTGTTTCTACGGGACTGGAACTGCTAGAGGGGCGGCCGCTGCTATTTGTCCTCCGGACCTTTTCCAAGCTATATGGCCTGGCCGGGCTCAGGATCGGTTACGGGTTTGGATCGAGGGAGGTCATTGAGTATATGAACCGAGTGAGGCAGCCTTTCAATGCCAATGCCCTGGCACAGGCGGCCGCCGCTGCAGCCCTGGATGACTCTGCGTTTATCTCCAGGACTCTCAGTACCATAAGAGAGGGACTTCAATACCTGTACCAAAAGCTCGATGAACTGGGTATTGAATATGTCCCCACCCAGGCCAATTTTTTTCTCATTAAGGTGCCAATGGGCGGTAGGAAGACCTACGAATTGATGCTGAAGGAAGGAGTCATTGCAAGGGCGATGGATAGCTTTGGGCTTCCGGACCATATCCGGATAAATGTTGGCCTTCCAGAAGAGAATATGCGGTTCATCGGGGCACTCAAAAAGGTATTGGCTCCCACCTCAAATTTGGTGCTTAAGGGGAATGACTGATGTAATAACCATTGATGGGCCTGCCGGCTCGGGTAAAAGCACCGTTAGCCGGATGCTCGCATTAAAGCTCAATTTCTTGTATCTCGACACAGGGGCTATGTACCGGGCCGTTGCACTGGCGTCAAAACGGCAAGGTATCGATCCCCGCGACGAAAAGGGGTTAGGTGAGCTTTGTAAATCACTTGACCTTCACTTCAATACCGGTGAAGGATCTCCCAGATTGTTCCTGGGGAACGAGGACATATCCACTGCCATTAGAGGTTCTGAGATGGACATGCTGGCCTCGGAGATCTCTGCGGCAAGAGAGGTGAGAGAGGCCATGGTGTCTCTTCAACGGAAGATGGCGGAGGGGACCAATATCATCGCCGAAGGAAGAGACATGGGAACGGTGGCCTTTCCAGAAGCGGGGCATAAGTTTTTCCTTACGGCATCCCATGAAACAAGGGCAGACCGAAGATATAAGGAAAGGCTGGAGCGAGGGGAATCGGTTTCGAGGGAGAGGGTGGAGGCGGAACTACAAAAGAGAGACTGCCAGGACAAAACGCGATCCCTTTCTCCCTTGAGGCCAGCAAAGGATGCCATTATAATCGATTCTACCGGTTTAACGCCCGAAGAGGTGATTGAGGAAATATGGTGTCAACTTGCGGGGAGCCAGAACAGCAAAGGCTCTCCTTGTCCAGATTTATTAAATAAGTGTTGAACTAACGAATAGTCTTTGATATAGATTATAACTTGAGGGATTTCTTTGGGGCAAATCCATGGAGGGGGGTATTCAGGTTAATGGAAAAACAAACAAACAACGCAACCCAAGAGGCAATTATTGAGACTCAAAGTTCGGGCACAGGGATTGATGGGGAACCGCAACCTGCCTTACATGGGGCAGAAAGGAACACGGCTGTTGCTCCTGGTGAAAGCGGGGAGGAAGATGCGCAGGAAAGCGATAATTTCACAAAGTTGTATGAAGAAAGCCTCAGGAGTATCCAGGAGGGAGAGGTCCTCAGGGGGGAGATTGTTCAAATAGACAAGGAGTTTGTGCTGGTAGATATCGGATACAAGTCAGAGGGCCAGATACGACTCAATGAGTTTATAGACTCGGCAGGGAATTTGACAGCCAAGGTGGGCGACAGGATAGACGTCCTCTTGGAGAGGAGAGAGGATGATGAGGGTGTGATCAGGCTCTCCAAGGAAAAGGCCGCTAAGATCAAGGTCTGGGATAAGATCAAGGATATCTATGAGAACAACGGGACTATCAAGGGTAGGATCACCTCCAGGGTCAAGGGGGGGTTGGCCGTTGATATCGGCCTTCAGGCCTTCTTGCCAGGCTCTCAGGTCGACCTGAGGCCGGTGAGGGATATGGATGCCTTGGTAGACACCGAACATGAATTCAAGATAGTTAAATATAACAAGCGTCGGGGCAATATAGTGCTCTCCCGTAGGGCCGTGCTGGAGGGGGAACGGATGGCGCTCAGGGAGAAGACTCTCAATCGAATTCAGGAAGGAACGATTCTCCGGGGAACAGTCAAGAATATTACCGATTACGGATTATTTATTGATCTGGGTGGTATCGATGGCCTTGTCCATATCACCGACATGTCCTGGGGAAGGGTGGGGCACCCTTCGGAGGTGCAACAGATTGGAGATGAGATCTCTGTCAAGGTCTTGAATTTTGACAAGGCTAGGGAGAGGGTATCCCTGGGTATCAAACAGCTGACACCTGATCCGTGGAGTAATGCCGAAGAGAAATACCCCATTGGCGTGAGAATAACAGGGCGTGTGGTTAGCCTGACAGACTACGGGGCATTTGTGGAAGTGGAAGAAGGGGTGGAGGGATTAATTCATGTCTCCGAGATGTCTTGGACCAGAAAGATAAGACATCCCTCACAGGTCTTGAGCGTTGGCGACACGGTGGCCGCCATGGTATTGAACATTGATGTTGCCAGGAAGCGGATCTCGCTGGGTATGAAGCAGGTGGAACCCAACCCGTGGGATGTTATTGAAGAGAAGTACCCTGTAGGCACAACAATAGAGGGAAAAATAAAGAACATCACGGATTTTGGAGTCTTTATAGGGATTGATGAAGGTATTGACGGTCTTGTGCATATTTCTGATATCTCATGGACCAAGAGGATAAGACATCCCTCAGAGGTTTACAGGAAGGGGCAGGAAGTTCAGGCGGTGGTCTTGAACATTGACAAGCATAGTGAGCGTTTTTCGCTTGGCATCAAGCAGTTGACACCAGATCCATGGGATGAGATTCCAGAAAAATACAGGCCTGGAACCCGAGTAACCGGCACCGTGACCAACGTGACAGACTTTGGCCTTTTTCTTGAACTGGAAGAGGGCATAGAGGGCCTGATTCACATATCCGAGATATCTGCTGACAAACGGGGAAACCCCATGTCGCGATTTCAGGTTGATGATGTGATTCAGGCCAAGGTAATCAATGTATCCCGGGAAGAAAAGAAGATCGGCCTTTCGATCCGAAAGCTGGAAGAGAGCAGTGAAAAGGAAATCCTGAAGAGCTATCTGAATAGCCACCAAGAGGCCACCTCAAATCTGGGAGAGCTTCTGAGGGAAGAGATGATGAACTTACAACAGCATGCCCTCTCAGTGGGCCTTGAGTCGGAAAGGGAAACAGGGGCAAAGGCGGCCCGGGAATCTGAGTCTAAAGAGCCCGCCGTAACAGACAGGGGATCCGAGGAATTGAACGAGCCAGTGGGGCCCAAAGGTTCCAGAGGAGTCTAGACAACCTGAGGAGAAGCCATTACGGCGCACGAACAGAGGATCGGCCCCCAAGACCACGAAATGGCGAAAAAAAGGCATACGATTTTGACAGTCCTTGTGGTCCTTTTGGTCGTTGCCCTCATACTGGGTGGCAGCATGATCCTCTTTCTTAAGCTATTTGGGGTCTCATCGGGCCTTACATTTAATGAGAAGATCGGGGTAATTCCAATCGATGGCACCATAACAAGTGCCCAAGATATCACATCCCAACTGCTTAAGTTCAAGAAGGACGAAGGAATAAGGGCGATCATCCTGAGGATAAATTCACCAGGTGGAGCAGTGGCGCCAGCCCAGGAGATCTATCGGGAGGTCGAAAAGACCGTCCCAGTCAAGAGGGTCATTGCATCAATGGGCACTGTGGCCGCATCGGGCGGATACTACGCAGCCGCATCGGCAGACAAGATCGTGGCATCTCCCGGTACCATTACCGGCAGCATCGGGGTAATTTTGCAGTTTATCCAGCTCGAGGGCCTCCTTGAAAAGATAGGAGTCCAGTTTGAGGTCCTGAAGAGCGGCGAGTTCAAAGACATCGGTTTCCCCGACAGGAAGTTGACCAAACGGGATAGGGAGGTCCTGAATGCCCTGATACAGGATATCCAGGAGCAGTTTGTGAAAGGGGTGGCCAAGGGCAGGAATCTGGCCGTGGAAAAGGTCCGCAAGATTGCTGACGGCCGCGTCTTTACAGGTGCCCAGGCCAAGGAACTGGGCCTAGTCGATGTCCTGGGTAATTTTCAAGACGCCGTGGAACTTGCCAAGGAATCGGCCGGTATCAAAGGAGATGTGACCCTCGTCTATAGCAAGAAGAGCAAGCTGGAGCTATTAGACCTATTACTGGAAAGTGCAAGCCGATCCATCCTCAAATTGCTCCAGGGCACGAAGACAACTATAGAATATCGGTGGAGCGGCTGATCATCGGTTCGTAGCGTCCTGGGGGCCCGCCGGGGCGCAGGCCCCTCCGGGCCGGGGACCGGAGGCCTCCCTGGTCAGGGCATCAGAGAAAGCTACTGACATTACCTTTCCCCTCTCTCAGGACTTCAGGCGTATCATCAATCAAAGAGACCACGCTAGAAGGGCTCTGATATAGCACCCCGCCATCAACGACAATATCCAGATATGAACCGTAGCTCTCTCTTATGGATCGAGGATCGTCATATCCGGCGCTTGTTGATATGATTGGCCTACCGAAGGTGCCAACAATTGCCAGGCAGATCTTGTTGTCCGGAACCCTGATGCCTACTGTATTTCTCCTTGTAAGCATGATTCTTGGTACCAACCGGGTTCCTTCCAGGATAAAGGTGAATGGCCCTGGCAGGTGCCTCCTCATGGTCTTATATGCGTAGTTAGATACAATGGCATAACGGCTTATTTTCTTGAGGCTATCGCATACTAACGAAAAGGGTTGACTTAGGGGACGGTTCTTTAGCTTATAGATGAGTTGGATCCCCTTCTTGTTATAGAGATCGCATCCTATTCCATAGAAGGTATCGGTGGGGTAAGCGATTAGCCCCCCCATGTCCAGGACTTTACTTACACGGTCAATAAGTCGCTGTTGAGGATTATCCGGGTTGATAGCAACCAGTAAGGTCTTCTTGGGTCCGGTCATATGGATATGAATTCGCTCATGGCGCTCTACTTTCTCTTATTTGGCTTGGCCTTGGGGAGCTTCCTAAACGTATGTATTTACCGCATTCCCATCAAGAAATCAATTATAAACCCACCCTCCCTCTGCCCCAAATGCGGGAAAAGGATAAAATTCTATGACAATATCCCTGTCGTTAGCTATCTCTTCCTCAGGGGCAGATGCAGACACTGCCATGAGGCCATTTCATGGGAGTATCCCCTTGTGGAGGGCATTACTGGACTCTTGACCCTTGCCCTCTTTATCAGATATGGACTGAATTTTCAATTTCTCATTTCTCTTTTTTTTGCCGCGGCACTCGTGGCTATCAGTTTTATTGATCTTCATCACAGGATCATACCTGATGCCCTCTCAGTCCCAGGGATTCTCGCAGGTTTAGTATTTTCTCTCCTTTTGGGGCACATATCCTGGTTTGACTCCCTTATAGGGTCCATTGCCGGCGGGGGGTGTCTTTTTCTTGTGGCCCTTGCTTATAAGCGTCTCACAGGAAAGGAGGGGATGGGTGGAGGAGACATCAAACTATTGGCCATGATCGGTGCGTGGATGGGCTGGAGGCCATTGCCCTTTATCGTACTAATATCATCCCTCACGGGTGCATTTGTGGGGTCCGTCTTTATCTTGATGGCCAGTAAGGGCTCCAGGTTCAAGATACCCTTTGGACCATTTCTCTCCCTCGGCGCACTAATCTATCTTTTTTTTGGGCTTAGGCTGCAAGACTGGTATTTCCGGCTGTTCCACTAGAGAGGCCTGGACTTGCGATTTCCGTTTTTCAGTTTGAGGACAGGAATTCTGGCATCCCTCGGTTTCTTGATTGTGACCGCTATGGTCCTCATCAATGTGGTCATGGTAAAATCCCAGGAAAGGGACCTGATAGAGGCCAGGCTTGAAACCGGACGGCTGCTCATCCACATACTGGCCCGCCAGGCTGCTCATGAACTTGCCCACGAAGAGAAAGGGGCGGATAGGCCGTTCTTGAGGCCTGGTTTCAAGGAAGACCTATGGCAGTTGATTCAGAGAGGGGGGTTTTCAGATGCCCTGATACTGGACAGGGGGGGCGTCAAGGTCTATAGGATGGGGTCATGGGCCTCCGGCCCGAGGTCTGGGTCGTACGGGCCGACGGCCGGCAGAGAGAAACCTGACCTCCGGGCCGAAAGCCCTAGGGTCTCAGAGTCGTATGGGTCTCCGGCTGGCAGAGACTGGAAAGGACCTCAGAGGGGTGAGGCGGAAAGGGATGCTATGGCCCTATCAGCCAAGGCCCTCAAGATGAGGAAATGGGCCTTTGACTTCTGCGGGAGCACCTGGGGGGTGATCTGGTTCGCCCCTGAGAGGGTCAACATCTCTTCTCCGGTGCTTTTGGAGGGGCGTTTGATGGGTGCCATCACCATTAGCTCCCGGCTCGCCCCACTGTACGAGAAACTCAGGGACTCAGAGAAGACCATCCTCATTTACATCATCGTGAATACGATTATCCTCGTCCTCTTTGGATTCTATCTCCTCTCCCTCACTGTGGTCAGGCCTATCTACAGGCTGCTGCATATCACAAATCAGTTCAAAGATGGGGTCCCTTTTCCCTCCTTTAATGATTCGCCCCGCAATGAGATCGGGCAGCTTTCCCAATCGCTCCATATGATGCTCGGACGTCTTGAAGAAAACAAGAAGGAGCTGAGATCGCATATCTCCTCTCTTGAAAAGGCGAATCAAGAGATAAAGAAGGCCCAGGAAGAAATTATCAGGTCTGAGAAGGCGGCTTCGGTAGGTAGGCTGGCAACCGGGGTGGCCCATGAGATCGGCAATCCCATAGGGATTATCCTGGGCTATCTGGAGCTACTCAGGGGAGAAGACCTTGAGGAAGAAGAAAGGAGGGATTTCCTGGAGCGCATTGAATCGGAGTTGACACGCATTAGTCGCATCATCAAACAGCTCCTCGATTTTTCACGCCCCTCCACTGGCGAGCGAAAACTGGGGAATGTCCATAATATGATCATGGAGACGGTCAGTATGTTGAGGCCCCAGCCTATGATGACCCATATTGACGTAGAGATGACCCTCAATGCGGCAAGGGACAAGGTCTGGGCAGAACCCGACCAGCTGAAACAGGTCTTTCTGAACATTATCATGAACAGCGCCGATTCCATGCAAGGAGACCGGTCGATGGATAATGAGGACCAGAGCGGGGTCCTGAGTATCAGGACCGAAAACATAGGTGATTCAATAGAGATCAGGTTCTCGGATACAGGCGAAGGGATCCCGGAGGAAGAACTGATTCATATCTTTGATCCCTTTTACACCACCAAGGAGCCTGGTAAGGGGACAGGCCTGGGATTGTCCGTATCGTACAGGATCATAGAAGGGCTGGGAGGTGAAATACGGGCCGAGAGTTCTCCCGGCAAAGGCGCTACCATCATTATCAATATCCCTCTCCATGAGGGGGGAGAGAGGTGAGAATAGGGGGTATATGACCCATGACTCAACACCGTGTCCTAGTCATAGATGATGAAGAGAATATGCGCCATATGCTGAAGGTCATGCTGGGCAAGGCAGGTTATACTGTGGAGAGCGCATCGGATGGCATTGAAGCCCTTCAGCGAATGGGAGAGTCTGATTTCGATTTTATCCTCTGCGATATCAGGATGCCCCGTATGGATGGGATGGCCTTCCTGAAGAAGGCCAAAGAGAAGTACCCTGAAAAGACATTCGTTATGATGTCGGCCTATGGGACTATGGAGACGGCGCTGGAGGCAATGAAGGAAGGGGCCTATGATTACATATCCAAGCCCTTCAAGAAGGATGAGGTCCTCTTGACCCTCAAGAAGGCCGAGGAGCGGGAACGGCTCAAAGAGGAAAACCTGAGGCTCAGGACAAAGATCCAGGATATGGAAAAAAGGTATTCATTTGGAAATGTCATCGCCCGAAGCGAGGCCATGTGTAAGGTCTTCGACCTTGTACGAAAAGTGGCAGAACACAAGACAACCGTGCTCCTTACCGGAGAGAGCGGGACAGGCAAAGAGCTGGTCGCTAAGGCCATACACCTCAATGGTCCCAGGGCCTCAGGGCCCATGGTGACCATAAATTGCGGCGGTATTCCGGAAAACCTCCTTGAAAGTGAATTGTTCGGTTACAAGAGGGGTGCATTTACAGATGCGGTCAGGGACAAGCCCGGTCGTTTTATGGAGGCAGACGGAGGGACCATATTCTTAGACGAGATTGGAGAGCTGCCATTGTCCCTGCAGGTGAAGCTTTTGCGGGTCTTACAGGGAGAGGAGGTTACCCCCCTAGGGGGGAGAGGGTCTCAGAAAATCAACGTGAGGGTAATCACGGCCACGTCCAGGGACCTTGATAAGATGGTTCAAGAGGGAAGGTTCAGGGAGGACCTCTTTTATCGGATCAACGTAATGCGCATCCATATCCCTCCCCTGAGGGAGAGGAAGGGGGATATTCCTCTCCTTATGGGTCATTTTATAGAGACCTTTAACAAGAAGCTGAATAAGGAGGTAGAAGGACCTACTTCCAGGGTAATGTCCATCTTGATGGAATACCACTGGCCCGGAAACGTGAGAGAACTGGAGAATGCAATCGAGAGGGCTGTCTTACTTGCTGCGGGGCGATTGATTACGCCGGCAGATCTCCCCACCAATATGACACGGGCTGAGGGCCTGTCCCGGTACCTCGGCCCTAAAGATACCCTTTCTATCAAAAAGGCATCCAAGGAGCTGCATCGGATGCTCATCGAAAGGGCCCTTGAAGAGACAGGAGGCAATAAGACCCAGGCGGCCAGGCTCCTTGAAATCAGTCGCCCCATGCTCATCTCGAAAATCAAGGAATATAAGCTTCAAGTGGGCTAGGGTTATGCCCAGGGCTTGGCCGCAAGTCTGGTATTGACATAACTTAAGACTTTTTCCTATTCTCCCTGATCGGGGAGCGCAGGACCTGTG
Source organism: uncultured Desulfobacteraceae bacterium (assembly GCA_964452575.1). Taxonomy (GTDB): domain Bacteria; phylum Desulfobacterota; class DSM-4660; order Desulfatiglandales; family Desulfatiglandaceae; genus CAYVMN01. The sequence continues at coordinate 12,513 of CAYVMN010000080.1, forward strand.
GATGCCTGCAATTCCTCACAACATTGATCAATGTTTGGATATGCTGAGAGAAAGTTGGGCTTATGGAAATAGATGATCTAGACCTTTCAGTGTCGAGGTTGGGTGAGCCCCGTATTCCCACACCCATGTCCGGGGTGCAATTTGTGAACGATGAGGACCGTGTGCTTTTTGATTGGAACCTCAAGGAGGTGCAGGCCACTCTCAATAAGGGAGGAGTGCCCTCCAGTCTTGAAATGGCCGGTCCAAGGAAGAAGATCTATTTCGATCCTTCAAGGCTCAGGTGCGGAATCGTGACATGTGGAGGTATATGCCCTGGGGTGAACGATGTCATTCGCGCGATTGTGTTGAGCCTCTTCTACCATTACGGGGTTCATGATGTGGTGGGATTCCGTTACGGCTATGAAGGACTCTCACCCAGGTATTCCCATGCCCCTATGGCCCTGACCCCCAAAGATGTGGCATACATACATCAATGGGGAGGGACCATCCTCGGCACATCCAGGGGTCCTCAGGATGTCTCTGAGATGGTGGACACCCTGGAGCGAATGAACATTGGTATCCTCTTTGCCATCGGGGGGGATGGGACCCTGCGCGGCGCCCAGGCCATTCATGAGGAAATAAAACGACGCAATCTCAAGATAGGCATGATCGGGGTCCCAAAGACCATCGATAACGATATCTCGTATGTGGACAAGACCTTCGGCTTTGAGACGGCCGTTGCGGAATCGAAGGAGGCCATCTACGGGGCGCACGTGGAGGCCATCGGGGCACGAAACGGCATCGGCTTGGTGAAGCTGATGGGTCGGAAATCAGGGTTCATCGCCGCCAATGCAACCCTGGCCACTACCCAGGTCAATTTCTGCCTGGTACCTGAGGTCCCCTTCAGCCTGGGGAGCTTCCTGCTGGCCCTCAGGGAGAGGCTTGAGAGGAGGCGCCACGCTGTAGTGGTGGTTGCGGAGGGGGCGGGACAGGACCTTATGACCGAGACAAATGAGAGGGACGAGTCGGGCAACGTGCTCCTGAACGACATCGGCCTATTCCTGAGGGATGAAATTACGGCCTACTTTGAGCGGGAAGGAAAGGGGATAAGTCTGAAATATATCGATCCCAGCTACATGATAAGAAGCATGCCAGCAAACCCGCATGACGCGGTCTTCTGCCTGCTCCTGGGTCACAATGCGGTACATGCCGGGATGGCCGGCCGGACAAATCTGGTCACAGGATCCTGGAACGGCGAATACACGCACGTGCCGATTCCGCTGGCCGTGTCAAAGCGGAAGCAGATAGATCCGGACGGGAGATTGTGGAGCAGTGTCGTAGAATCCACGGGACAAACTAAAGAGATGCTGTAAGGGAAACCAACTGGAAGGCCCCTGAATCTGCTTTGGGGGCAAGCTTCCGCCAATCTCAAGTGATTGCCCCATAAACACCTTTCTCTCCCCTACTTCTGTAAGACCGAGCCTTTTGTGGCAACACCTTGAGACGCGACGAACCGGCTTATTATCCTATTTAAGGTCAAAAGGGGATAAGATCTGATGTGTGGCATATATGGAATAGTATCTAAGACGCTTTCCGAGGGAGAGGTTATGAGCCGTCTTTCCCTAATGGGGAGACTTCAGAGGCATCGGGGGCCGGACGATCAAAGGGAGACCCTCATTTCCGTTGGAGATCACCTGGTTGGGCTTGGATTTGTAAGGTTGTCTATCCTTGATCTGGAGACAGGGATGCAGCCAATCCAATGCCCGGAAGATCAATCGGTCATCATATGTAACGGCCAGATCTACAACTACGTCGAACTGCGGCCGGAGGTGAGGAATGAGCCTTTTGTGTCCAAAGGGGATGTGGAGGTAGCGCTTCATCTCTACCGGAGGATTGGTCTCGATTTTGTCCAGCGCCTAAATGGGATGTATGCTGGTGTCATTCTTGATCCGGTGCAAGAGAAGCTCGTGATGTTTCGCGATCGCTTTGGGATCAAGCCGCTCTACTATGCTACCTGGGATGAGAATCTTGTTTTTTCATCCGAAATAAGGCCCTTGCTGGCAGGAAGCGGACTTCCAAGGCGGCTTAACCACTCCGGCCTGGGGACACTCTTTACCTACCGATACCTGCCGGGTGAAGAGACCATGTTTGAAGGTCTAAAGCGACTGCCCCCCGGCTCTTTCATGGAATATGGCCTAAGAAACGGGAAAAGGCGTGTGGAGCGGTACTGGGAGTATCGCTTGGACCGCGTGGATCCCGATCTCGGGCTGGACGAGGCAGCGGAGACTTTCCACACCCTGTTCACGGATGCTGTACGCATTCGGCTCAGGTCAGACGTAGAGGTGGGCTGTCTTTTGAGCGGTGGAATAGACTCATCCGCTGTGGCATCCCGCGTAGCTGGACTAATCCCAGATGTCAGGGTATTCACACTGGCCTTTGATGAAGAGAGGTATAATGAGCTCCCGTCGGTGGAGAGGTTCATCAGGGCCAATGAGGGTCATTTCGGCTCTGTGCGGCTGGTCAGCAGGGTTTGCGGCAAGGAGTCACTGGGCCAGCTCCCAGGGATAGTCCGGGCAATTGAGGAGCCGATCTCTCTGGGGGCTGTTCTCCCAACGGATCAGGTCTGTCAACTGGCCAGCGGGCACGTGAAGGTGGTGCTTACAGGGGAAGGTGCCGATGAGATCTTTGCAGGCTACCGTAAGTTTCTCCTCGAAATGGCTGCCCATGAGTATGGGAATTTATCGATGGAGGCTCAGAGGGAGCTGAAAGAGATCTATCCCGAGCTCCGCTACTATATGGCCATAAGGGATAGCGATCCGGTAAGGCGCTATATTCAGAGTGAACTTCTCTTTGGCAGGGATGAGTTGCGAAGGCTCATAGGTCGAGAACCTCCTGCGGATCTTTTCCCGGAGGAGGCCCTGCCTAAGCTGAGCGGCAAGGAACATCCCCTGAACGCCGCCCTTGCCATGGAGAGCCGTTTCCGGTTGCCAGATTATGTTATCCTGCGTCTCGACAAATTATCCATGAGGTACTCACTGGAGACGCGCACCCCGTTGCTGGACTACCGGTTGGCCGAATTTGCCGCAACGCTCCCCCCGGGCTTCAAGGTCCACCTCGGATTGGGACAAGTAAAGATGATCTGCCGCTACGCCTTTGCGAAGCATGCTGTCCTGGACCCAGAGACCGCCTATAGGGATAAACAGTCCTTTACCATGCCTCTGGCAGACTGGCTGAGTGATCCGTCTTCCCTTCCCGATTTCATGAAGGAGATCCTGCTGGTAGATATTGTGGAAAGGCAAGGGATCTTAGATGGAGATATGGTAAAAGACCTGGTGCGAGGTGTCTCAGCCGAGGGAGTGGGGCCTGAGACCCTTGTCTCTGACGCCGATCGGGTGTTCGCTGTAATCGTATTTACCCTGTGGTATGATGAATTCTTCGGCTGAGAGAAGGGGGTGAAGGGTGTGCTTGATCAGAATAGAAAAGACGAACTCTTGGAGTGCTTTACGCGCATGCTCTTAAAAGCCCTGCGAGAACGGGCACCGGATGGCCCCAGGAGCTATGGCTTTGAGTATGAATTCATCTCCCGGAGGCCACTCTCATTGGATAGCATGGAGGAGATTTACCGGTTTTTGCCCTCTCTAGGTTTTGACCAGGATGAAGGACGTTTTGTGTCGCGCTCCGGGATCTATATTACCTTTGAGCCAGGTGGGCAGATCGAGTACCATAGCAGGCCCGTGTTTGGCTGGGACAAGGCTTGGCTGGATGAGACATTGTCAGAGATCAAGGCCACAAATGAGGCTATCCTGAACACATTGGGTATCGAATACCTGGGCGTCGGATATATCCCTGGCCGCATTGATGCCCCATTGTGCCTGACTACGGACCGCTACCTGAATCTACATGCGCGTCTTAAGAGGAGTGGAACAAGGGGGCTTGAGATGATGAAAGGAACTGCCTCTATTCACCTCCATGTTGTCATTCGGAGAAGCCAGGAGATGCCTATTCTTTTCCATGAGCTCTGCAGGCTATCCCGAGGTGAGGAATTCGGGATGTCCCAGGATCGGCGAGAAATCTGGGATAATACAGATCCTACCAGATGCGGCCAGGCCGTTTGCCTCCATGAAGCCCTCAGGGGTTCAGAGGAGCTGATGAGAGGGCTGGTGCGATTTGCCTTAGATGCGGTTGACCTCTGGGAGGGCGTTCCGTTCAGGCAAAGGACAAATATAACCTTTGACAAATTTCTATATCATATGACCACGATCTTTACGGATGTGCGCATAAATTTCAAAGGGCCAACCCTGGAACTGAGGACCCTGGACAGTATTCCCATGCCATCTTTTCAAGAAAAATGGAAGAGGTTTATTTCCATGCTGGAAGGCTGCTAGCCGTTTACGATATCTTCGCAGGGCCTTGCGAAGATGAGACCGGAAGGAGAACTGATTATGGCAGACGTTGATATCTATACATCCAAGGCGTGCCCCTATTGTATCAAGGCAAAAAAGCTCCTGGATTCGAAAGGTGTAACATACCGGGAATTGCATACAGACGAAAGACCTGAACTGGCCGAGGAGGCCGTTCAGAGGAGCGGTGGACAGAAGACGGTCCCCCAGATCTTCATAGGGGATTACCACGTGGGGGGGTGCGATGAACTCTATGAACTAGAACGAGATGGAAGGCTGGATCCCATGCTGGAAGGGTAATAGGAAGAGGTTGGCACAAACCTGAGGTAAATCATAGGTGGGAGATGAAATTAGGAAAAAGCATCAATGAACTCAAGGTGGGAGACGGGGCGCAGTTCTCAAAGACCCTCTCAGAGTCCGACGTATACCTCTATGCAGGCATCACAGGTGATCTAAATCCGGCCCATGTGAACGAGGAATACGCACGGAATACCTTTTTTGAGGGGCGAATCGTCCATGGCATGCTGACGGCTGGCTTTATCTCCACGGTCCTTGCAAATCAACTGCCAGGCCCAGGGACCATTTATGTGAGTCAGCAACTCAACTTCCTGGCCCCTGTGCGGATGGGTGATACACTCACGGCCCGGGTGGAGGTGGTGGAAATCATTTCCGAGAAGAACAGGGTCAAGATGAAGACGACCTGCTCCATCCAGGATGGAACCGTGGTGCTGGAGGGGGAGGCAGTGGTAAGCCCTCCCAAGGCGGCTGACCAGCAAGGCTGATAAAAAGTCTATTTTGGAAGCCTAGGCCCCTGTGACCATTAATGACGGCTCGTGGCCTGGTAAGAGAAACTCCGGGCTGTGTTTCTCCATGAGGGCATGCAGCTTGTAACAGCTGTCATAGTAATCATAGTAATTGTAAATCAAAGAGGACGGTATTACACCTTCATAGACAGCCGGGGCCGGTGTGATCTTATGCCGGTTGCCCTCCATATCAACGAGTTCGTCCTGCTCAGCGAAGGCCATACAGTATACGTGCCAGTGATCCCCCACGATGAACTTGGTCCCCTTTTCGGTTCTTACCGCAATGGACTGGCTGCCCGGCGTATGTCCTGGGGTCTTATAAATGCTGATCCCATCGGTCCATTCCATATCCCCATCAATTCTTAGGCATTGCATGGTCTTCAATTCTTCGATCAGGTCGTAGTCGTAATCTCTCCGAAAGTTGTAGGCAGGAATGGGGTTGACCAATGTGGCCCAGTCATCTTTCTGAAATACGAGCCGTGCATTTTTGAATATCGTGGTGTTAGCCGCATGGTCATTATGCAGGTGAGTGAATATGACGGTTTCCACGTCTTCAGGCCCGATTCCGGCATCGGCCAGGGATTTTTCTAGGTAAAACCGGCCCCCTTCTGCCGGCCAGCCTCCCCAGGCCTTGCCATCTATAATGAAGTTCTCGCTGATTCCGGTGTCAACCAGGATATTGCGATCCCCATTTTGGAGGAGAAACCCCAGATACGGCCAATCGATGACCAGGTCTGGATCAAAGCCCAGCGTTAGCGCCGACTTCGGTACATTGATCTTCCCATAGTAAAGGACTTTAATCTCCCATACAGTCATAGTGTCCTCCTTTTTTTGATGCGATCCTTTGCTACTGGATAATGTTGCTCACTATGGATTAACACTGAGGTTGCAGAAAAACCAGTTGCAACAACCTCGAAATACCTGTCCCTGGAGGTAATGACGATCTGGAATGACAGACTGAGGCCCTGTGCATGTTTATGCAACGTTAACAAAGGCTTTTTATAGCATAGCCCAGTTCGATTGCAAAACAGGAAAATATTAGTCACATATGCGATTTCTTGTCTAGTCCATCTATCCTCCCCTCCGTGCATGTCTTGGAGAACACCTAACCCCTGTAAACCTGCGGGCTAGAGGTCGCTTGATGGGAACAGAGAAAAAACTTGGAACTGTAATGAAATTGAAATAGGATAGGACTCTACAATAGAAAATGACCGCCCCGGGAATTCAGGGTTCTGTTTGAGTGGGGCCTGCGACCTCTGCCTGTTCTTGTTGCCTTTGCTTAATGAATAAATGAAGCCTGTTCAATACTTATTTATATAGATAAAACAATTAGTTATAGGGGTACAGG
>CAYVMN010000081.1:0-18971 GCA_964452575.1 uncultured Desulfobacteraceae bacterium
GCCTTTCACCTCTGACCTTGCCCTGAGAGCAAGGGTTTCTATATTGGACTAAAAACTTTGGCAAATTTACATAATAAGGATCAGCTCAAAGTGGCTTTTTAGAATAGGATGAAGGACCCATAAATATGCCCTGCCGATATCATCCAGATCGTGAAACCTATATTCAGTGCATGAAAATGGAGGTTGGATATTGCCGAGAATGCCTTGAGAACTGCGAGGCATGCACAGATCCATGCGCCTACTGTAAATTTCGACCTCAATGTCTGATTTGGGAATTATGCCGCAAAAGCCCAAAACGCTACCGGCTTGAAAGGGAGGCGAAAGGAGTCGATTGACCGGTATTGGAATCAAGCCCCTAAAATTTTCTTCCAAAGGTTGCTGGAATGCCATAAGATTAAACCCGGATGTTGCAAAAAATATCTATGTTTCTCGTAAATCGGCATGTTTTTGAAGCATGAAATCACTGAATTGCAACTGAGCGAATTCCAATGCAGCATCGGGGTAACCCGAATAATGACAGGCATATAAGTGAAGAATCTCACCGCAAAAGATGTTATGAGGCAGGAAGTTCTAGAAGTGAAGCCCGACTGGTCGCTCCAGAGTCTGATCGATTTCCTGCTTGAGAATTCCATATCAGGCGCTCCGGTCACAACCGAGGAGGGGAAACTGATCGGTGTGGTTTCCTTAACGGACATTATCCGCCAAGATGTCCTCCTGGAAAAAGGTGTACAATCCTATGGGCCCCACGAATACTACCTCCAGACCCTTGAAAGCCAACTTGCGCCGGAGGAGATCAACTCACTTCACCTTGGAAATGAACCGTTGATGACGGTCCGCGATATTATGACACCCACGATCTTTAGGGTCAGTGAGAACGCAACGGTTCAACAGGTGGCCGACACCATGATAAGGAATCGTATCCACCGGGTATTTGTTACCAAAAATGATAAGGTGGTAGGCATTATTTCAGCAATGGACATGCTGAAAGTCATCCGGGACATGTGACTCAAGCTAATTGAGGGTTGACAGGAATCATTTTAGTGGCGTGAGAGATATCAGAGACTTATAGGAGAAGGGAGGGATGAAAGATGTATGAAAAGATTATGGCCCCATTGGATGGCTCGGAACTTGCCGAGTGTGTCTTCCCCCATGTGAAGGCCTTCATTGAGAGATGCCGGGTTAGTGATGTCGTGTTTGTGCGCGTCGTAGAGCCAACCATTATACTGGGGCATGGAGACTACCCAATCAGCCCGGAAGTATTGGAGGAAATGGAAACAGCCCAGAAATCGGCCGCCAAAGAATACCTTGACCAAGTGGTTGACCGGTTCCAACATGAAGGGGCGGCACTGCATTCCGAGGTCCTGTTCGGGAGGCCGGCAGACAGCCTCGCAGATTACACTGAAAAAAATGGTATCGACCTCATTGTCATCGCAACCCATGGACGATCCGGGGTAACTCGGTGGGTCAGGGGGAGCGTGGCTGACAAAGTTCTCCGCTTTTCAAACGTCCCGGTCCTGATGGTGCGAGCCCCGGGCACTAAAGAAGGGATTTAAGGGACGGAAGACTAGCAGCTCTTCAAGAACGCGACCAACTCCTTGTTGAATGCCCCGCTTTGTTCCACGCTTGACAGATGAGAGGCAGAAGGCAGGACCACCAGCCTGGAAGTGGGGATCCTTGCGTGTATCGCCTCGGCGGCTGCCACAGGTGTTCTTGGATCTTGCTCCCCGACCATGATCAGAGTGGGCTTTTCGATCTGTGAGAGTCGATCCAGGTAGTTGAGATTCCGAATCGCCTCGCTGCAACCGACAAACCCCGAAACAGGGGTAGCGAGAAACTGCTGGCGAATCATTTGCACCTCTGGAGGGTTAGCGCTAAGATAGGGCTGCGTGAACCAATTCTCAATGGTTCCATCGACCAATGCCTTCATCCCTTTATTGTTCGCAGTGTCGATCCGCTCCTGCCAGACCGGTTGTGCCTCCGTCGGAACCATAGAAGCGGTATCGGAGAGAACCAGACAATGGAGTCGATTCGGATCATTCAAGGCGAGACATTGACCGATCATTCCACCCATGGACAACCCAACCCAGTGAACGACGTCAATACCCAAGACATCAAGCAGGCCAATGGCATCATCCCCTAACTGTTCCAGGGTATATGCACCTGAAGGGGCCTCGGTGCCGCCGTGTCCTCGAGTGTCGTACCGAAGAACCCGGAAATGGGCCTTCAAGGATTCCATCTGGGGCTCCCACATGGCCAGGCTGGCTCCCAGGGAATGGCTCAACATTACTACCTGAGCCCCTTCTTTACCGACTAGCTCGTAATTCATCTCAATTCCATTTGCTTTCACTTTCATGATGTCTACTCCTTTTCTCAACGCCTACCGACCTTCCCAATCAGTTGGAGGCAGCAATGATTATTCCTTCATCTTCGAGAAGCCTTATCTCACGTGATTCATAACCAAGCCAGTTTTCGAGTATAAAATGGTTGTGTTCACCAAGCCCGGGGGCTGGCATCCGGATGTTGCCCGGTGTCCCAGAAAACTTGTATGGGATACCCGGTATATCGATAGTTCCAAATTCCCTATGAAACACCTTCTCAAACATGCCTCGCTGTTTAAGATTTTCGTCCTCAAGCACCTCTTCAAGTGTATACGCTATGCCACACGGAACCTTCTTTCCCTCAAGAATGGTTATGATCTTCTTTGAGGTGTGTCGTGTAGTCCACTCCTCAATCAGGTCTACCGCCTCCTCGTGGTTGTGGATCTGGACCATCAGATTTGAAAACTTCGGGTCAGAGGCCATCTGGGGACGGCCGATTGCCTCAGTGAGATCTTTCCACTGTCGAGGCGTCATGGCAACGATGGCCACTCTTCCGTCCTTTGATCTGAAAAATCCGTAGAAGGGCATTCGGTCAGAAGAATTGAGGACATCCTGTGGTCTTCTGCCCAGGGCCCTTTCGACATCTTCTAGGATTGGCCCCATGGCTTTGTGGCTCATGGCCCTGTAATTATTGAAATAAAGCACATCCTGCATGGAAACATCTATATACTGGCCCTCATTGGTGTTCATCTTGTGAATGAGGGCCATAAGGGCGGATAGGGCCGCATAGGCCCCGGTCATCAGGTCTGCCCAGTGGTTAGTCGGAGGCATCAAGGTCTCTGTCTCGTTCCAGAATTGGCCTGAAGTTGCCTGGGCAATGATATCGAAGGCAGCCCTCTCCGGGTTAACGCCACTGGCCCCGAACCCGGATATGGCCACGTAGATAATATCCCCCTTAATCTCTTGGATATGATCGTATCCAAGATTATATCTTTCCAGACTGCCAGGGATGAGGTTATGAACGAAGATGTCTGACCTGGCCACGAGCCTTTGTACGATTTGCTGACCTTTTGGTTTTCTCCAATTAACAGCCATGCCATATTTGTTACGGTTTAGTATAGAATAGTTCCGCTCAACCCCGCCCAGCAGCTTGAATATAAGGCGTAAGGTATCCCCTTCAGGGGGTTCCACATGCACCACCTGCGCACCCATATCGGCGAGTATCTGAGTGCACCTGGAGCCTGAGATAAACTGGGCCAGATCAACGACCTTGACCTTCTCTAGGATCTGCATGGTATTCACCCTCTGCGGAGATTTACAGGAAACGGCTGCCTCTCGGCGTACCCATAGGAGGCATGCAATACTGATAGCAGACTTTCCTACAGGCCGCAAGGATTTCTCCCCACCGATACCCTTATTTTTCTGTTGTCATAGCGAAGGGTGGGCGAGTATAGTAATACGAACCTGGCGGCAGCAGGCGAGACTATGGGTAAAAGGCGGCATTGAAAGAAGGGAGCTCGAAACAGGTCGATGGCATTGTGCGTAAGGACTGATCAGGAAGGGCGATTTTCCCCTGGGCCCGACCATTGGCGGTATATAAAACAGGTACTGCCCCTGGCCCTTGTCCTCTTCTCTTTTTGCTGCTCGGCGGACACAGAGGGCAAGCAGAGGAATCGGTCGACAGCGCCCGTCACCGTTGGTTCTGTGGTGGAGAAAGACGTCCCGGTCCAGCTGAAAGCCATAGGAAACGTTGAGCCTTACTCTTCTGTTTCTATTAAATCAATGGTAAGTGGACAACTCTTTAAGACCGCCTTCGAAGAAGGACAGGCGGTAAAGAAGGGTGATCTCCTCTTCGTGATCGATCCACGTCCCTATGAGGCCGCCCTCAAGCAGGCACAGGCCATCCTAGAAAAAGACCTCTCACTGGTTAAGCAGGCAGAGGCAAACCGGGCACGTGACCAATCCCAGGTGAAACACACGGAGGCCCTTTTGACCAAGGATCTGGTGCATGCCAAGCTGGCCAAAGTACAAGTAGAACGTTACGCTGCCCTGGCCAAAAAGGGAAATGTGTCCAAAGAACAGTACGATCAGGTCCGAACAAACTCGGATGCCCTGGAGGCGTCGGTCCTCGCAGACCGGGCGTCGATGGAGGAGGCACGGGCCAGTCTGCGGGCATCTGAAGCTACCGTGGAGCATGCCCGAGCTGCCGTTCGCGCCTCAAGGGCCGGGGTGGAGAATGCCAGACTCCGGCTGGCTTATTGCACCATTCACTCACCTCTGTACGGAAGGACAGGGAACCTACACATAAAGAATGGCAACATCATCAAGGCCAACGATGTGGTCCTCGTGGATATCAATCAGGTCCATCCCATCTACGTCGCTTTCTCTGTTCCCGAACAGCACCTGGGGGATATCAGGAGACATATGGCCCGGGAAGAACTCAAGGTGAAGGTCTCCGTACCTGGCGAGGGGAATCGAGCGGAAGAAGGGGTCCTCACCTTCGTAGACAACTCCGTGGACAGGACGACCGGAACAATCAGACTCAAAGGGACCTTCCCGAATGCCCGGGACAGGCTGTGGCCAGGCCAGTTTGTTGATGTTGCCCTGATTCTCACCACAGAGTGTGGCGCAATCGTCGTCCCATCGGAGGCAGTCCAGATCGGCCAGGAAGGGCCTTATGTGTTCGTCGTCACTCCAGATCTCACCGCGGAGTATCGCAAGGTGACCGTAAGCCGATCCCTGAGCGGAGAAACCGTTGTCGCCCGAGGGGTCAGACCAGGGGAGAGGGTCGTGACCGACGGTTATCTCAGGCTCACCCCAGGGACAAAGGTAGAAATCAAGGCCGACCTCAATAAGACCAAACCCAATCAATGAACATCGCCGAGATCTTCATACGCCGGCCGGTCATGACCACGCTGGTCATGGTGGCCATCTTGCTCTTCGGTATCATGGGGTACCGGCAGCTCCCGGTAAGCGATCTGCCCAATGTGGATTTCCCCACCCTTCTTGTATCGGCAGATCTCCCTGGAGCGAGCCCCGAGACCATGGCCTCGGCCGTCGCCACGCCACTGGAGCGCCAGTTTTCCACCATCGCAGGCCTAGACTCCATGACCTCAACGAGTGGGCTGGGAAATACACAGATCACGTTACAGTTTGACCTGAGCCGCGACATTGACGCCGCCGCCCAGGATGTGCAGGCAGCTATCACGGCAGCGGCCAAGCAACTGCCCTCCGATATGCCCACCCCCCCCTCCTATCGCAAGGTGAATCCAGCGGATCAGCCCGTTCTCTATCTTTCCTTGAGCTCTCCTACCCTTCCCCTTTCGACTGTCAACGAATATGCAGAGACCTTGCTGGCACAGCGAATTTCTATGGTCAGCGGGGTCGCACAGGTCATGGTCTACGGCGCCCAGAAGTATGCCGTGCGGGTCCAGCTTGACCCTAAGGCAATGGCCTCCAGGGGAATAGGGATCGACGAGGTGGCCGGTGCGATCCAGAAGGCGAATGTAAACCTCCCCACAGGGACGCTTTGGGGAACTGACCGGGCCTTCACGGTGAGGGTGAGCGGCCAGCTGACAGAAGCGCATGCCTACCGCCCGCTGGTGGTGGCCTATCGGAAGGGGACCCCTGTACGCCTTGAAGACATCGGCCGCGTCATCGACAGCGTCGAAAACGACAAGTCTGCTTACTGGTATAACGAGATTCCGGCTATTGTCCTGGCTATTCAGCGCCAGCCCGGCACCAACACAGTTGAGGTGGTGAACGCCATAAAAGGGATACTCAACACCCTCCGGGCGAGCATTCCGGCATCTGTCAGCATAGGCGTCCTCTATGACCGGTCGGAATCCATCCGTGAATCCGTAGCCGATGTGGAGTTCACCCTCCTTCTTGCCGTATGCCTGGTGGTGCTGGTGATCTTCCTCTTTTTGCGCAACCTCTCCGCCACCCTCATCCCCAGCCTGTCCCTCCCCATATCCATTGTAGGGACCTTTGCCGCAATGTATTTTATGGATTTCAGCATCAACAACCTCTCCATGATGGCCCTTATCCTTTCTGTGGGGTTTGTGGTGGATGATGCCATAGTGATGCTCGAAAACATCGTCCGCCACATGGAGCAGGGAGAAGGGGCCCTTAAGGCCGCCCTTGACGGGGCGAGAGAGATCGGCTTTACCATCGTCTCCATGACCCTTTCTCTTGTCGTCGTCTTCGTGCCGGTGCTCTTCATGGGCGGTGTCATGGGAAGGCTTCTGCATGAATTCGCCGTTACCATCGCCTGTGCGGTGCTCATATCAGGATTAGTCTCGCTCACATTGACTCCGATGCTTTGCAGCCGGTTCCTCCGCCCTCCTTCCGATCGAGGCCATGGTGGCCTCTATAACGCCGCTGAACGGATCTTCGAAGGAATGCTCAAGGCCTATGGATGGAGCCTCCGGAGAGTCCTTGACCATCGTCTTGCGACCATTATCCTCTCGGGGATGATCCTTCTAGTGACGGCTTACCTGTTCGTACACATACCAAAGGGTTTTCTCCCAAGCGAGGACACAGGACGGATTTTTGCTATGACCGAGGCCCCTCAAGGGATCTCTTTCGACTCCATGGTCCGCCACCAGCGCGCCCTGGCCGCGATCGTTCACCAGGATCCAAATGTAGACTCATTCATGTCAGGGATCGGAGCCAGCCGCTCCAGTTCGGCCACTAATGCCGGCCGTCTCTTTATGCATTTGAAGCCCAGGAAGGAACGCAGTCTGAGCGTCGATGGCGTCATTCAGGTGCTTAGGAGCAAGCTCGCCACCGTTCCTGGAATTCAGGCCTTCCTACAGAACCTTCCCCCGATCCGGATCGGCGGGCGGCTCACAAAGAGCCAGTATCAGTTCGCGCTGCAGGGTCCAGACACCGATGAGCTCTATCGCTATGCGCCCATCCTCGAAGCGAAACTCCGCGACCTGCCGGGGCTGCAGGATGTGACAAGCGATCTGGAAATCAAGAATCCTCAAATCAACATTGATATCCAGCGGGACAAGGCCGCCACGCTGGGTGTGACGGCGCACCAGATTGAAGATGGCCTCTTCAGCGCCTATTCCTCACGGCAGATCTCCACGATCTTTGCCCCTAACAATGAATACCAGGTCATCCTCGAGCTCCAGCCAGGATACCAGCTCGATCCGGAGGCCCTCAGCCTGCTTTACATCCGATCAGCCACAGGGCACCTGGTTCCCTTGAATGCGGTAGCGACCATTACCAGCGGCCTCGGGCCATTGACGGTAAACCATCTCGGTCAGCTCCCTGCGGTTACCATTTCTTTTGATGTGAAGCCCGGGGTCTCATTGGGAGACGTCGTTGCCACGGTTGAGAAGACTGCCCGCCAGACCTTGCCGGAAGGCATCAGCACCAGCTTCCAGGGGACGGCCCAGGCCTTTCAGGCCTCTATGCGGGGCCTGGGGATCCTGTTAGTGATGGCGGTCCTTGTCATATACATCGTACTGGGAATTCTATACGAGAGCTTCATCCATCCCCTCACCATCCTCTCCGGCCTGCCTTCAGCAGGATTCGGCGCCCTCCTGACCCTGCTTATCTTCAACATAGACCTCAACGTCTATGCCTTTGTAGGCGTCATCATGCTGGTCGGCCTGGTAAAAAAGAATGCCATTATGATGATCGACTTCGCCTTGGAGGCGGAAAGAAAAGAAGGAAAAGGCCCTGTCGAGGCGATTTACCAGGGGTGCATCATCCGTTTCAGGCCCATCATGATGACAACCATGGCGGCGTTCTTCGGTACACTCCCCATTGCCATCGGATTTGGGGCCGGCGCTGAAGCCAGACGTCCCCTGGGAATGGCAACCGTAGGAGGCCTGATCTTCTCTCAACTCATGACCCTCTACATTACCCCGGTGGTTTACGTCTACCTGGACAGGTTCCAAAAGAAGATGAGCCGAAAGGTGAGCATCTTTAGAACTGAGACCTGAGATCTGTTTATGTCTCCTGGATCTGGCCGAATACCAGCAAACAGCCAGGATGGAGGCGACCCAAACAGGTATGTAGGCCCCTTTAGGATTTCAGTAACACTTTAGCGTTTCGAAAACGCTGAGGAATAAGATGACGGACCGCGAGGATCTTTTTTCCAAAGGACGTAAAGGACGGCATCACTTCATAGAACGGCAGTGAGGTCTTGAACCTCGTTACGGAACAGCCCCATAAGAGGACGTCCCTATGAAGAACCCTCTCCCCTGCCTGGCAGAAACTGTATTTAAAGGTAAGGGGGCGTGCCAGAGGCTGTGAAGAATTTGGGTTACGTCCTTTGGAAAAAAGACCCTCGCGGTCCTCTGCCTCTCTTTCAAAACGCTAAAGTGTTACGGATTTCACTGGTCCTTCATTCCGGAGTTCTATGGCTTCAGGAAATCTGGGCCTGTGTATTCGGGATGAGGATATCTATAAAATCCCTGAGCGGCCTTAACCCCAAGCCTCCCAGCCTCGACTAATTCTTTCAGGGCCTTGGGCGGATGGTCTCTTGGATCTCTGGACTCGTTGTAATAAACCATTTCAATATCATAAATGACATCCAATCCTACAGCATCCATCAGGCCAAAAGGTCCCCAGGTGGTGCCATTGAAAATCATCCAGGCCCGGTCAACATCCATAAAGTCTACATAACCGTCGGCCCACATGTGGAGCGTCTCTCGCTTAACGGCCCGCCAGACCCGGTTGAAACAAAAACCCAGTATCTCCTTATTGACCTTGAGCGCGACTATTCCCAGGGAACGAACAAATTTCCGTCCGGCCTCCAGGACATCAGGACTGGTCACGGTTCCGCCCATCACGTCCGCCATATTCTGACCCAAGGTCATCTGATAAAAGTGGATGTTCAGGCACTTTTCCGGGCGCCTGGTAGCCCCTTCTAATTTCGAGACAGGCATAGAAGACGAATTGGTGGCCAGGATGGCGTGAGCCGGAGCAAACTCATCCATCTCCTTCCACACCCTTAGCTTCAAATGCAGATTTTCAGGCACTACCTCGAAGACCAGGTCTGCTTCCCTGACTGCGCGCTCAAGACTTGAGTGCATGCTGATCTTCTTTACCGCTTCAGGCCATTGAGAGACCTCTATGGGTGACGGCCTAGTCCTCGAGGGATCAATGGCCAGGAAGGCCTCCATTGACCTCTTGAAGACACCTTCGTCAGGATCATACGCAGAGACGCGATAGCCCGAAGCAGCCGATTGTGCAGCGATCTGAGCCCCTAGAGTTCCTAAGCCCAATACGGTCACCTTCTCAATCTTGTAAGCCATATCCATCTCCCTCCTCCAGTCCAGGATCAAGTTAATGCATCTGTTTACTGCTTTTTTAGCCACCTCTATACTCTTTAATGGGACGATAAGCAACAGGCGGTTAACCACTACCTCCAAAGATTGGACTGTTCGTTCATACCTGGCTTATTTGCTTATCTGCGAGAGGCCCTTTTTTGTTCCGGCTTATCCCTGTGCAGATCCAAAGATATCGCTTGGGTAGCTGCCCATTGAGAACTATAATGGTTGACTTCAGATTATACTCTTGGCAAATTGTGACAGACAACTCTTACCAGTTCGAAGGGATTCAACCCTTTAAGGGAGATTCGAAATGGCCTTGGAGCAAGTCAAGGGCATGAATGTTGCCCAGGTTATAGAGTTCTATGGAACCGATCCCCGGTCCCGTGACCGTACCTTCCTTATGTACCGCGACGAAGAAGGTTCCCTGCAGGAGGTCAGCTTCGCTGACTTCTATAATAACTCTATGCGCTATGGGGCAATGATCCATCAGATCAGAAGGGAGAGGGGCAAGCTTGACGCGCCCCGCTTCCACGTGGGATTCTTTATGCAGAACACGCCGGAGGCGGTTTTTCTCTTAGGGGGTTGCGCCTTCACCAACTCCACCTGGGTAGGAATCAACAATGCCCAGATGGGTGAGAAGCTGTCCATTGACCTAAACAAAATGGACATAGAGGTAGTCTTCGCCGACGAGGTGGAGCAACCCAAGACCGGCCGCACCTTTGTGGAGTCGATCATCGACGCCCATAACCGTTTTGGCCTGGGCGATCTTTATCCCTGTTTCGTGATCGGCCGTAAAAGGCAGGCAAGGAACCACCCGCCCGGAGTGGCCACCCTAGAAGAGCGTCTGGGTCGGTGCGAAGCCGAGGATTTCGCGCCAGTGCCTCTGAACCATGACAGCACCGGGGCCATTATCTTCACCTCAGGCACCACCGGCGCACCCAAAGGCATCGAGGTGAAGTGGAAGAAACTCATAGACGTGGGCGTGGGCTTCACCTCTTTACTCAATTACTCCGAGAGGGACGTTGGCTACATTTGCATGCCGCTTAACCACTCCAACTCGCTTTACATCAACCTAGTGACCGCGCTCCTCAACGGCGCAAAGGTGCTCCTGCGCCGGCGTTTCAGTGCCAGTAACTTCGTCAGGGATGTAAGGGAGGCCGGGGCCACTGTATGGAACAGCGTGGGAGATCCCGTAATGTACGTGCTGAGCACCGTTGGGCCAGAGGCCGACTACTCGCACCTGCCCCTGCGCACGGTAGTCAGCACAGGCACCAACTCTGCCAACAGAGCGGCCTTTACCCGCATCTTCGGCCTGGAGATCTTCGCTGAGGCATACGGCTCCACCGAGGTAGGAGCTATAGCCCTGGTCACACCTGATACACCCGACTATAGCGTGGGCAGGGTCATCCCCGGAAGGGACGTCAAGGTGGTTGACGAGTTTAGCGGGAAAGAATGCGAGCCTCCGGTGGTGGATGAAGGAGGTAAGATCACCAACTTTGACAGGGCCGTGGGCGAAATTTTGGTGCGCCAGGAGTCATTGGGTGACTCAGCCTTCTCGGGCTATTATAATCTGCCCACAGAGAGCGCCGAAAGGGTTGACAAGGATGGCTACTACCACATGGGCGATCTGGGCGCCCTGGAAGAGAAAAACTGCGCGCGCTATGTCATCTTCTTGGGCCGCACAGGTGCCGACCGTCTCCGCACCAAGGGCGAGAATTTTTCCACCACCTTCGTGGAAGAAATAATAATGAGGTATCCAGGACTTGAAAACTGCGCAGTGATTGGTATCCCCTTCGTGGACAGTACTGAAAATGATAACCCAATATATGTGCTGGAAATTGAGGACCCGCAGGGTTTCGATGTCACCAAGTTCCACGCTTACTGTAAGGCCGAGCTACCTCAGTATGCACTGCCGGGTTTCATCCGACTGATCCGGGAACTCCCACGCACGGACACACACAAGATCAAGAAATCCGCCCTGATCTACGACTTCATAGAAAGAACTCCCGGGAAGGACGCAGATGGAGAGGACCTACTATACGTGATCGGCCAGGGCGGAATCAAAGAGTTTAAGACCGAAGACTACCAGCGCGAGATGGCTAAGTGCCTTGACCCAGCGGTACGAGCCCGCTTTCTCGCAGTTACCAAGAGACAGGACATCTTTTGAGGTCTATCCATGCTGACAGAAAGGCTTAAGGAGGTCCATCGGCTGCAAGGCCGGCTTATGACCGAGCACTACGAGCGCGCCCTTGCCGCCAAGGCCGAAGGCCGACCGGTCGCGTACGTCACGGCCATGTTTCCGGTGGAAATCGTCAAGGCCTTTGAGCCCTATATAGCGACGGTCTATCCCGAAAACCATGCCGCTCTTCTAATTTCAAGGGGCCAGGCCCAGTTCGTGCGTCACGCCGAAGCCGCTGGCCTGGACCGCATGGGCTGCGCATATGAACTTTATAACACCGGCTACCTGCTAAACGGCCGGGGCGGGCCGGATGCCGAAGATCTCCTGGACCCCAAGGGCCGCCCCATTATCAAGCTGGCCGAGCCCGACATCCTCCTTGCCTGCGACAACCAGTGCCGGGTGGTCTGCGAGTGGTTCAGGCACCTGAGTGAAATCTACGGCCATGCGCCTTATAAGATGGTCAACGTGGGCGACCGCTACGATGGCTCCCTGGATAAGGACCGACTGTCTTACGTGCGCGCCCAGCTCGAGGGGCTTATAACCTGGTTGGAGGAAGTGACCGGCCAGCGCCTGGACCGGGGCCATCTCATGGACGTGGCCAAAAAATCACGCCAGGCAATAGAGCTTTGGAAGCGCTATCTGGATATGGGAACGGAAAAGCCGTCGCCCATGACGGCCTTCGACGGCTTCTCCCACATGGCTCTGATAGTCTCTGAAAGGGGCACCCAGCAGGCCATCGAATATTATCAGCAGCTCATGGGCGCTACCAATGAGCTGATAAAGAATGGCGTCAGCGTGGTTGGCCAGGAACGGCACCGGCTATTGTGGGACAACCTGGCAACCTGGTTTAACTTTCGCGAATTGCAGGAGGGGCTCGCCAGAGACGGTATCGCCGTCGTTGGCTCGACCTATCTGGACGCATGGCGCAAGGAGCTGGATACCTCCAGCTATGATGCTCTGATCGACAGCATGGCCCGTACCTACGCGGCCATGTACACGAACATGACCATAGACCAGAGGGTGCAGGTCTATATCGATATGGTAAACAAGTACGAAGCCGACGGTGTCCTGTTCCACAAGAACCTGAGCTGCCACACCTTTTCCCTGCGAGTCAGCGAGATCGCCAGGCGGTTGGGTCAGCACTTCGGGCCCGAGTTCCGCACCGTGGTCTTCGAGGGTTGCCATGGGATAAGCGGGCGTTTCCAGAGACACGCCTTCGAAACCGGGGTACAGGTACATTTCGTGGAAAGGTAAAATTGAAGATCTGCCCGGTCCCTTGCCAGGGTTGACAAGAATTCGGGGGGCTGTGTATAGTGACATCTCTGACCTGCCAAGATCAGAGGTAAAGGGCTGCCTGGGTGGCGGAATAGGTAGACGCAAGGGACTTAAAATCCCTTGGAGCTTAGTCTCCGTACGAGTTCGATTCTCGTCCCAGGCACCAGTGATTTAAAGGGGTTAGGCCAGGCCAAGATTTTCGGCTTGGCCTTCTTTTTTGACGTCTGTGTAAGAATTCCTGGCCCGTTGATAAATAGAGATAGCATCGCGCTCGTTTGTTCCAGGCTGTGCAGGTAGATCTCGGTAGTAGAACGATTTCTATGGCCGGGGATTCTCTCGATTGCTCCAAGGGGCACATTATTTCCGTCCATGATCGATGACCCAGAGTGTCTTAAGGCGACATTTCCCTTCAGCTCTCCTGCTATGGAATGTATGGGAGAAATGGGGAATCAGACCTGAGAAGATCAGGCCGGTTGAGTACAACCTCTTGGCCAACCAAGGGCTATATCAGAGGGAGCGTAGCTGACATCTAGTCCTTACTGATTGACCTCAAAGACAATGTCCTTAAGGACGAGGTGCTTTTCAGGAAGGTCGAGGGAGATAAGACCCCGCAGCGCTCTAATTTTAGGAAGGTTTGTGAAGCGGGATTTCTAGGTGAAGTGTTAGGAAGCTAGGAGGGTCGCTCTAGGTTGGTGGTAATTGGGGGTTGGGTGCAACGAGCAAGCCTGAGAGACGGAATTAGCTGTCACAGGTTCAGTCAATCAACCCGAATTGACTATATCACAGGGTTTTAGTTTATTGAAATCTTTGGTATCTGGCAAGATAAAGAGGATTAAAACGAGGCTGGAATTGGTTAGTACACGAACCGATTTCCTCTATCGAGCCATTGATGATTTAAGCAAGAAGTCATAAGAATCAGCTGCTGCAAACTTCCGGGTACTTATGAGGTGAACTACAGGTACCTAGTTTTTGGACACAGAAAACTAACCCCAAAGGTCTTTAGCCACCTCAGCAAGACCTAACCGGTTGAGTGTGCTCCTCCAAGGCCTCCCTGTTTTCTCATCCCATCCCATCAAACGGTAATACTCATTTACCATTCCCTTCAGGTATGGCCTCAAAGGGATACCAGCGGAAGGGCCGTCCTTCTGTCCCTCTAAGAGTCTCTCAGGTACACGGTAGTCATCCTCTGGTGTCAATCCATGTCTCACGTTAAAGGCACGTTCCAAATTGATCACTCTCTCACCGAAGGCAAGTAGCTCCTCGCGACTGAATTCCCAGCCAGTAACTGCAGAAATCATCTCAGCAGCGAGCTGGGTTCCTTCGGGGTGTCCCCACGTATTGAGCCAGCAGACTCCAGTGCTGTCATGTGCGAACTTTACTATGCCTGTCCTTTTTACCTCTTCTGGCTTTACTTTGGGATCAAGCGGCGGTTGCCTTTTCGGATAGCCGGAGTCGGAATCTGGCCTGGTGATATCAGCACCAGCTGCCGGCCATCCTGAGCCGGTGCCCAAGATCTGTCCCAGCAGCACTCCCCACCCTCTTCTCCAGTCATGCAGGTTCATTCCCGACCCCTTGATGTGAACTGCAAAGCTGGGGGCGTCACCTCCGATGATTTCAGCCGCTCCTTTAGGCCCTAGAGCCAAGATATCGCCAAAGCCGTCCCTGGCCGCATATTTCCGGATCATCGCCTCCACCACCTCGGCATCTCCCCATTTCAGCTCTAACCCATCAGTATCCGATTTGCTGATAAGACCTTTTTCATACGCTTCAAATGCCATAGATATCGTGCAGCCGACTGTACTCGACTCAAGACCGAGCCGGTCATAGAGGTCAGTCAGATAGAACGTCCAGCCAGCATCGGAGATTCCCACCATTGATGCAGAGCCTTCCATACCCTCGCCCCCTCCAGAAAGCGAAGCCACATAGCCTTTATGAGGACCGTATAGTATCTCTACATCGTAGCTGCAGCCAATGGAGCACCCAAAACAGGGCCTTCGTGTTATCTTTTGCTCTGACATGCCATCACCGAACCCTTCAAGAACAGTAGTCAGCATATTCTTAGCGCAGAGTCCGTATCTGGATTTTATCCCTTCGTAATTGCCCCTCGGAACACCTCCATTTTTCATGATAGCAGCGCAAGATGTCGGCCCGAAGTCAACCGAATCCCGCCAGCGCTTTCCTATTGCCTTCTCCTGCTCCCTGTTGGTTACTGGAATGGGCCTTCGTGTACCATAGACTGCAATAGCTTTTAGTCTTTTGGATCCCATAACAGTTCCTGTGCCACCATGGGCCATTGAGTGATTCTTATCATTTTCAATTAGGGCTCCGGCGCACAGGTTCTCTCCAGCGGGCCCGATGGCAGCCACACTGGCCTTTGCTTCTCCTATCTCTTCTTTAACCAGGTCTTCAGACTCATGGGTGTCCTTACCCCAGATCTTTGCAGCGTCCCTGATTTCTGCCTTGTCCTGATTTATCCAGAGGTATACTGGTTTCTCCGATTTCCCGGTAACGATGATACCATCGTAGCCAGCCCATCTAAGATTAGGCCCAAAGAAACCATGTGTATGAGAACGGCCTGCAGTAAAACCGGTAGAAGCATTTTTGAACGTAAGTGTCAGGTTATTTGGTGCTGGTCCGTGTGTGCCAACAAGTGGACCGGTAAGGAAAATCATGGGGTTTTCTGCATCAAGGGCCGAGACTCCCGGTGGACACCTCTGATAGAGCATCCATAGGCCGAGACCATAGCCGCCAAGGAACTTTCTTGTGATATCCTCCGACGGCAGTTTTTCCTCAGATATTCTGCCAGTGGAGAGATCTGCCTCTAGTATCTTATCCAGATATCCACCTAACATGGTTCAACCCCTTTGTGCGGTTTTTTAGATTAGTCGTCGTGCCCTTTCCTGGAATCTGACACCCTGTTGCTTGGATTCTCCTTCTCGCACGTCTGCTCTTCAACGCTGACCCATACTTTTGTTCAGAGGGAAATGAAAGATCAACAGTGGGCCCCCTCAGCATGTAAGTCCCCCCTTTCTGGTTTCACCCACCGCAATCAATATCTACCAATAAATGGCCATCCACATCTATTTGAAAATCAAAACGATCCTTGAACAGCTTTGCTCCAGTCATTGATCTCACGGCCAAAAAAAGTTTCCCGGCTCGATTCTTCAACGCAGGGAGAAACCTCAGATGAACTATAAATATAATCTTCAGGACCCTTTCTCTACAATGGCAGGCTGATAAGGAATTCCTTGATTTTTGCAGGATTGTTGTCTACAAAATTATAATGTCATTATGAATATGTCAATACCAAATCTCGGATTGGTCAGAGCGGTCTCGAAAGTCAGGCAAGAGACGTTAATGTGTGAGACGATGATGGATAACGTTTATTCAAGAGAAAAATGAAAAAAATAGTGAAAAACATGAGCCTGATAAATAGAGATGCTCTTGTATCCAGATGCAAGATTTTACATTGACACCCAAATAGTATTGCTATAGTTCTGTATGTGGTACGCCCTCAGAAACTCAGATATCCTTTTCCCACACCTCGAAGCACAGATTCTTGACAGGAAGGGCTTTATATTCGATCTCAGAAAGACATGGTTGCTGATTACCTCACTACGATGAATTATGTTTTCTTCCCCCGTTCTATAGCAGTAGTCGGAGCATCAAGTAATCACGAGAAAGAGATAAGTTCGGGATGGGTAGGAAGACTGGTCCAGTTTGGTTACAAAGGCAAAATCTATCCGGTGAATCCTCATGCTAGCCAGATTCTTGGCCTGAGGGCATATCCGTCAATTAGAGAGATTCCAGAGCCAATTGATTATGCAATAATCGTCGTACCTCGGAGCCTTGTACCAACCTCGTTGGAGGAGTGTGTTGCCAGAGATGTGAAGGTCGTTCATATTTATACAGCCGGCTTCAGCGAGACCGGTACAGAGGAAGGAAAAGCTCTTCAAGGTAAGATTGAAAGCATTATCAAAGGAGCTTCCACCAGAGTAATCGGCCCCAACTGCATGGGTGTTTACTCCCCAGCAGGAGGCCTGAGTTTTGACATTCGATTTCCAAAAGAAAGAGGATCAATAACCTTTGTCTCACAAACAGGGGTTGGAGGTCGACGGCTTATCCACCTAGCCCTAGGAAGGGGACTTCGCTTTGAACACGCAATAAGTTACGGCAATGCGGTTGACCTTAATATCATAGACTTTCTCGAGTATGAACTATCCAATCCAGAAACAAAGCTGATCCTCATCTATCTGGAAGGATTGACGGAAGGGCGTCGATTTTTGAGGCTCCTGAAAGAGTGTACCCGGACCAAACCAGTGCTTATTGTCAAGGCTGGATTAAGCGAGAGCGGAGCTCGTGCCGTAACGTCTCATACCGCCTCACTAGGCGGTAGCAAGGAGATCTGGCAGGCATTCTTTAAGCAGACTGGTGCAATCCCTGTGCACAGCCTTGAGGAGGCGGTTGACCAGATGGTTGCATTACAGACCCTTCCGCCCATAAAAGGGAGGAGGGTTGGGCTAGTTGGCCGTGGAGGAGGTATCGGTGTAATAGCTACCGAAATTTGTGAAAAGGAAGGTCTCAAAGTCCCTCAATTTGAACGGGCGACTATGAGGCAGCTGGAGAGAATCACTCCTTTTGATGCCGGTTCAGCGATAAGTAATCCGGTAGAGATTGGATTAGGTATTGGTGGTGTTTCCAAACACTACGTTGAAGGGCTCCAGATTGTCGCCTCTGATCCACATGTAGACTTCATAATCACCTTTTTGAATCCACAAGACTATATCCATTACAGCATCAAGGGATGGGCCGAAGACATTACTATGGCATTGAAGGAAGCCAGAACAAACGTATCTAAACCTTTTATTGTGGTGTTATTTCAGGGAACGAGTATTGATGTCTTCAAGTCAACCCTGAAGATTCAGCATGCATGCCAGAGGGAAGGCATAGCATGTTTTGCCAGTATGGACGCAGCCATCAGGGCCGTAAGTAAGCTGATTGCATACTATAACTTTATTTAAAGGTAGTTAATTCCTATTTACTCTGATAGAGGGGATCCATTCGCTGAGAGAGTATACTCAGAGAAAGATCCAGGATGTAGGAATGCTGATTAAGTATAAGCAAAAGGGGGCTTCCATATGAGGGAAAAATGGCAAGATGAATACAGACGGAAGTTGGTTTCCCCAGAAGAGGCGGTGGCAGTGGTAAAGAATGGCGACAGAGTTGGTTTCACGTATGGAAGGCAACCCCGGGCTCTCGGGCTGGCATTGGCCGCTCGACTTGGGGAGCTTAAGGACGTTACGGTATTTGTCCGCACCCCAGCAATGGATTTTGGCTGGTATGACCCCGGGTGGGAGGAGAGTTTTAAGATAGAAATAAGCTATGTCCTCCCCATCACGCGGGAGATGATGGCTGAAAGACGATGTGACTTTGTTATAGGGGGACTGCTGGGAATGACTCCGAGGCATGCGGCAGTTGGGAAAGTTGATGTCCTTTTTACCGAAGTTTCTCCGCCTGATGAGCACGGCTATTGCAGCTTCGGGGCCTCAGTCTGGGGAAAAAAGATGGCAATCGAATGCGCTAAAATTGTACTTGCCGAGGTGAACAAGAATCTCATCAGAACATATGGTGGGAATTACGTTCACGTATCCGAGATAGATTATTTCGTTGAACATGTCTCGGGGGGCGCTCGTCCTGGGGGAACCGACCTCCTGGGGCGAAAAACCTGGGAGCCCGGAGAGGTCGAAAAGCGCATTGCTGACCATGTTTCCACCCTTATTAAGGACGGTGATACCCTGCAAATCGGTGTTGGAAGTACCTCTGAGTGGATTGCCCATCTGGGAGCTTTAGATAATAGAGCAGATCTTGGCTGGCATTCAGAAACCACCCCAAGAGGGATCA
>CAYVMN010000082.1:0-9844 GCA_964452575.1 uncultured Desulfobacteraceae bacterium
GCTATGGGTCAAACTGTTCAATAAAGTAGATTTTCCTGAGTTGGTGTACCCCACGATGGATATCACCGGCAACCTATTCGCCCCCCGCTGCCGCCTCCTTTCCTCCCTCTGCAGTTTGATCTCCCTGAGCTCGCTGTTCAATCTTGCGATCCTCTCCCTGACCCTCCGCCTGTTGATCTCCAACTTGGTCTCACCAGGTCCCCTTCCCCCTATTCCTCCCGTCAGTCGAGACATGGCGGTATTCTTGGTTGCGAGCCTGGGCAGGAGGTACTTCAACTGGGCAAGCTCTACCTGGATCTTTCCCTCTCTGGTCACTGCGCGTCTGGCGAATATATCCAGGATGAGCTGACTCCTGTCTATGATCTTGAGTTCGGTGAAATCAGCCAGGCTCTTCACCTGGGCAGCCGTCAACTCGTTATTGAAGATCAAGAGATTTGAACCGGTCTGAAGGCACCGTAGGACCAGTTCACTTAGTTTTCCCTTTCCCATCAAGAAGCGAGGATCGGCCTTCTTGATCCGCTGGACTACCCTCCCAGCCACGTCTATGTCATCAGAAAGGGCCAGGGCCTCAAGTTCATCCAAGAACTCTTCTTGTTGTCGTCGTGAATCCGGTGTCACTCCTACCAGTAAGGCCTTCTCCTTTCTTTCCAAGGGGCGTCCAACACGGGTCCTTCCAAGCTCCTCTTCCAGGGAACGGATCATCTCCAGAAAATCGATATCCAATTGCCCGATGTCATTGACCTGACCCAGGTCCCACCCCTTTCCCTTACTGTTTGTCGGCAGGATATTGGCATATGAGATGGACCCTGGTATCCCTTCTTCACCCACCTGTACGCACACCATGAGGTCCAGACCCGGCAAAACCAGGTCAGATAAGTCTTCTTCAGAGAGGGGTTCCCCATTCAGGTGAGTGTGGATACATCGAAGGCCCTTGAGACGGCCTGCCCCCAGCCTGAAGCCGCTCAGGTCAGGGATCCATATATGCCTATTGTCACCAAGAATCACATATTCGACATGACCCTTGCGGGTCATCAACAGGGCCACCTGTCTGTTGATCTCGTGGGAAATAGAGGAGATCTGGCGGGTCAATTCGCGGGAAATTATTTCACAGGGGGGTATTCTGCGACGGTAAAGATTCTGAAGTCGCTTCTGCTGGCTGGCCTTCAGGCCACCGGTCTTGCCATATACCTTGTCGATAATTTCGCCCTTTTACGCCTTAGGCGGGCCGGCATCAGGGCCCTAATCACTGACCACTAGCAACCGACTACTCCCTACACGGTAATATCCTGTTCAGTGTAATTTCTAAACCGCGTGAGCTCCTTCTGAAAGGTCAGCTTCAGGAATCCGGTGGGTCCATTTCTCTGCTTTGCCACATTGATGTCGGCAATATTGCGGTTTTCCGTCGAGTCAGGGTAGTATACCTCGTCCCTGTAAATAAAGGCGATCACATCTGCATCCTGTTCAATTGCACCGCTCTCCCTTAGATCTGCCAGCTGGGGCTTTTTGTTTGGCCGGTCTTCCACCTTTCTGTTTAGCTGGGAAATGGCAACAACCGGGACATTGAGGTCCTTTGCCAGGGCCTTCAAGGATCTCGAGATCGCTGATATCTCCAGTTGACGGGACTCGGCAGACCTGCGGCCCTGAATCAGTTGCAGGTAATCAACGATCACGAGCACCAGCTCTTGTTTTTTCTTGAGCCTCCTGCATTTGGCCTTCATTTCGAGGACGCTGATGGCCGAGCTGTCATCGATAAAGATCGGCAGCTCTGACAGGCGATTGGCCGACTCGGTCAACAGTCCCCATTCATGATCCCTTATGAAGCCGGTCCTCACCTTGGTGGCGTTTATACCTGAATCAAATCCCAGCAACCTGATCCCCAGCTGTGATTTGGACATCTCAAGAGAGAAGATCGCCACCCCTTTATTGGTTTTTTTGGCTGCATTGTAACCGATATTCAGGGCCAGGGCCGTCTTCCCCATACTTGGCCTGCCGGCAATGATAATCAGGTCAGAGGGCTGAAGGCCCGTTGTAATGCGATCAAAATCATCAAACCCGGTGGGCACACCTGTCACATATCCCTCGAACTGGGCCGCACTCTCCAACTGCCTAAAACTGTCGGCAATGACCGCATTCAGGCTCTGAAACCCTTCTGCCACCTGCTCCTCAGCAATATCGAAGATAGACTGCTCGGCCATTTCCAAGAGATCCTCGGTATCTTCCAGATCCCGAAAACAGGCCTCGGAAATGACCGAACACTGGCCTATCAGCTTCCTTCTTATGGACAACCCCTTTACGATCTCTGCGTGGAAAGCGACTCCTGCAGAGGTAGAAACAGCCTCCACCAGGGAAGCCAAATACTCTGTTCCCCCGACCTTTTCCAATAGATCCTTCTTGCTAAGGTACCTGGAAAGGGTAATGATATCGATTGGTTCGTCATTACCATATAATTGGACCATCCCCTCAAAAAGGGACTTATTTGCCTCGCGGTAGAAGTCCTCGGGCGACAAGACATCCATCACCTGACTTAAGGCGTCATTATTCATCAAAATGCCGCCCAGTATAGCCTGTTCCGCCTCAATGTTTTGAGGGGGAACCTTCAAATAGGAAGGGGCATTTTTTTCCTTGGCCTGCTGCATCCAATAATTACCTACTCGTCTTTTCCCTTTTCAGGCCCTACAATCACCTTTACCGAGCCCGTGACCTTGGGATAGATCTTGATCGGAACCTTAAATTCCCCTAGGGCCTTTATGGGCCTTTCTAGGACCACCTTTCTTCGGTCAACGACAATGCCCTGCTTTTCGAGTCGTGATGCGATGTCCATGCTGGTTACAGAGCCGTATAATTTCCCCTCTTCACCTGCCTTCTGCAAAAAGGTGATCACAACCCCTTCTATCCTTTCCCTCAGTCTTTCAGCGTCTTCTCTTGCCTTCAGCCTCTTGGCCTCAATCTTTCTCCTTTGCAATTGAAAGATCTTCATGTTTTGTGCACTCGCTTCGACTGCGATTCTCTTCGGGATCAGGTAATTACGCGCATAGCCCTTGGTCACGTTCACGACATCTCCCTCCAGGCCCAATTCATCCACATCCTGTCTCAAAATGATCTTCATATTATCTCCTCCGAAACCAAAGTCAGCCTTGAGCTCTCCTGTGGATCTTCCGGAAGTCAATCCACTGATCGAAGAGCCCAGCAAGGGCCAAGACCACCAAGAAGAGCTGCTGAATTATGATCAAGAAATAGATTCCTACCCTCATCCATGAGGGAATATTATATTTATTTAGAAAAAACAAGACAATAGACAGCCCGTGAAAAAGATAGGCCACCATTATTACGATCAGCACATTGACCGCAATCCATGTTATAATTCCTGAAGAGAAAAATAAAGCAAAACCTGAAACGATCACCGCCCACACCAAACTCTCCGGTGTCTGCCACCTGTCCATGGAAATAAAGCCTGGATACTCAAGGTGTCCTATCCTAAACAAGGGTCTTGCTATGATAACGTTGAGCCAGACCGCAAATCCGGTGCCTACAATCATGAGGGATGGATAGATCTTGGAGATGATATCCATAAAGATCTTTGCATACTGCTCAAGCTCCATGGCGTTTTCCTTGGTGATTCCGGTCTCTTCATAGGCCTCGATCGTCTCCTTTAGATGGCCCTGCAAATATTTTGAGATCAACTCAAAGGGACCTACATTTTTTGAGAGGGCAACAACGAAGAGGAAACACCAGCCCACAACCAGCATGAAGGCGGTCGCAAGGAAGATGGTCTGCCCGAGTGAGAACTTCCTTCTCATCAACTCGGAGAGGGCCAGTCCCAAGAGGCTGAACTCTACTCCAAACAGGATGATCTGGGGATATCCTGTGAGTTTGGTAAAGAGCCCGATAATAAGCATTGCCGCCGCGGCAAGCTTTATACCTTGATACAATCCCAGCTTGGTTGAATAGTAAAGGAATGGTAACGGCGTCAATAGGCTAAGGAGGGGGCCAAACACGGGAATCCATGCGGAGGCTAAGAGAAAAAAGGTGGCCCCACCCACACACCCCAGTAGGTCTGTCAATTTCATGGGATTTTAGGAGTGATAAGATTCCCAAATATCAAAGAAAATGCACATCTGACAAATTCTAAGGGTCTTTAGATTACCTGACAATAGAGGTAGTGAATGGCAACAGGGCAATATTTCTGGCCCTCTTGATGGCCATGGTTAACATGCGCTGGTGCTTGGCGCAGTTACCTGAAATTCTCCGTGGCGTGATCTTACCCCGCTCTGTCGTGAAATACCTGAGAATCTTAGTTTCCTTGTAATCTATCGCAAGGCTGTTGTCAGCACAGAACCGGCATATCTTCCTTCGGTGATATGTCCTCCTGAATCTATTCTTATCGTTTTTATCTCTACTGTATGCCATTCTCAACCTCTAAGTCCCTCTCTGCCTCTACCTCTTCCTCAAAGCTTATTTCCTCCTGGGTTGCCTCATCTCCGAACATCCTGGCATCCTCTTGCTCTGCCTTGGACTTAATCGCCTCGGGGTCGGCATGGTCACTCAGCTTGATCGTCTGGTATTTTAGGACCCTGTCGTCCAGTTTCAGGTCTCTCTTCAGTTGATCCGCTATACCGGAGTCCCCGCAGTACCGCAAAAGCACGTAATAGCCTTTATCTTTCTTTTTCACCTCATAAGCCAGGGGCTTCTTGCCCCACTCGTGTACCGTTGTAACAACTCCGTTATTCTTTTCAACAATGCCGGCGAACTTGACCACGACCTCCCTGTAATCCTCTTCTGCTAGATCAGGGTTGATAATATAAAGGGTTTCATAATATCGCATATTTTTCCATTTTTCTCCTTTCGGCCTTCTCCCTACCAGGATCTTAGGCCCTCAGAGCGGCCTTAAGATCCGTGCACCTTGCCATCAAGCTCGCCTGAGGGGCAAGAAGGTAATTCATCAAAAATTAATTTATTTAATACAAGAAAATCACATTGTCAATTAAATTGCGCTCGTGCCACTATGTAACTGCCAGAGGCCCTAGCCAGATCCATCCTAAAGTAGAGTCTCGGTTTTTTCATCCTTTTCTTGGTCGGCATCTCTTTCGCCTTCTAAGATGGCAAGCCTTTGAGTGAGTAAACGAAGCCTTCGTTCCTGGTCAGAGCGCTCAACGTCCATAGTCAGCATCTTGATTAAGATCAGGGCCATTCCAACCACGATGAGCAAGACGGGCCCATAGTGTACACCTAGCTTATCCGCAATCCTATCCACCAGCCGAGGGAAACATCCGAATATGGCAATTGCCAAGGCCACAAGGAGCCACCATAGGGAATACCTGCTGTGCATCAAGCCTTTTCGGACCAGCAGTAGTATAATAACTGCTACCACAATCCCTATGGCCAGGGATGTAAAGTTGTATGAAATACTCATGGTGCCCACATCTATTTTGCCCTGGACAAACACAGTACGGTGGTGACCACCAGGTATCTTAAGACGGCTCCCCATGAGTGAAAGACCCTGGAATGTCCTGATGCCCTGGCGCACATGCTCACAGGAGTCTCAACTATCTTAAGCCCTCTCTTTTGAAGAAAAAGCAGCACCAAAATATCCTGATAGTCGAAGAGGGTAGTATTTGACGAGACCAGTTCAGAGATCGCAACCCGATTGTATGCGCGGAGTCCTGATGTCATGTCTTTTACTTCAAGCCTCGTTAATTTACGCAAGAAAGACCAGGCAAGCCTTCTCGCCATACTCCCCCGGTCGACACAGGATCCAATGACCACATCTGCCTGTTTCGATTCAATGGGTGCCATAACCGATTGGAGGGAGCTTACAAGGTGCTGCCCGTCACCGTCCATGGTGACCGCCACCCCATACCCATGCTTGAAGGCGTAACACATGCCCGTACGGATGGCCCCCCAGGCACCTATCTGCAACCTCAGAGGTAATACGGTTGCTCCCGCTGCCCTTGCCTCTTGCGCGGTACTGTCCGTGCTCGCATCATCTATGACGACCACGGCGCAGCCAAGCTCTGCCCTGACCTCCCCCGCAATGCGCCCTATTGTGGCCGCCTCGTTCAGGGCCGGGATCAGCACAACCACTTGTTTGCCCGTGGAGGGTACGCTTGATTTCATCCAGAATCCCTTGGAACTCGGTCTGTCTCTTGGGGGCAACCCCGATACCCTATTACTCTGCCTTTTTAATAGGAAGTTCATCTTTTGAGGATCAGCACCCGGAAAAAGACACGATCACTGAAAAAGACACCTTAAAAGAGATTTTAGATTCATATACTCTATTATTTACAAAAAGTCGAATCAAAAACCCAAGAGTGTGAATGAAAGATCGTACCCTCAAGTGAAAGTAAATTTTTCGTCGATTCGCCATTAAGCCCAGTCTCGCAAAACGCTTCGATACATAACTTTGATCTCTCGGGATATTCGATCAATCTGAAAGACCTCGTCAAATCTCTCCCTGGCAGCCCGACCCATGACCTCCCTTAATTCGTGCTTCTCCCCCATCATCTGTAAGGCCTTTGCAAGCTCCACTGGATCCCCTGGATCCACCAAAAGCCCGGTCTTCCCGTGACTTACCACCCAGCCTATACCCGAACCCGGTACGTCACTTGCCACTACTGGCCTGGCGTATCGCATTGCCTCCAAGAGGACCAGCCCGAACGCCTCGGTGCGCTCAATGGATGGTAAGCAAAGGCAGTCGCAGGTAGCAAGCATGGCATGGAGCCTTGATTCCTCTAAGAGACCCAGGAGTTTCACCCTGTCCCTGAGCCCCAGTTCAGAGATGAGTCCTTCAAGGCCTTTCCTCTGCTCCCCTTCCCCAACAATAAATACCGTCACACGAGGGGTTTTCGCTGCGGCCCTCATAAGGACCTCATGCCCCTTGTAATAAGTCAGCCTGCCGATAGCAAGCACCCTTGTACCACCGCCTTGAGCCCATTTTATCTCTGCCCACCTCATAGCCCTCTCATCGGGCATATGCAAACGTGAAGGGTTCAGTCCGAGAGGAATCACACGGCATTTTGCCCTAAAAGGAGCCAATGCCCTGCTCGTCGACAGGTACCGTTTTGATGTAACCACTACAGAGCGTGCGCGGTCCAGGAGATAATATTCAAGAGGCCTGTAGATACAATATGCCGCAGCCATCCTGCGGTCCACTTTCGAGGCTACCACGTCTGACTGCCAGTGTATCACCCAGGGAATGGCTCGCGCTTCGGGAATGAAAATAGCCCAGAAGGCCGAGAGATTTGGGAGGTGAAAATGGAGGAGGCCGGGGCGGAAGGATCTTATCTGCTGACCGATGAGAACAGGGAAAGAAGGGCTGATAGGGGCATACAGGACTTGTCCCAGTATAGGGGCCCTTACTATAGTGATATCATCCTCCCTCTCGATCAGAGAGGGCCGTCTCGGGAGGTGGTGATGGACCAGGGCGGAGGCAGAAACACCATCCTTCTTAAGGGCATGAAGAAGATCCCTCAAGAAGTTTTCCATCCCTCCCTGATAAGGGGGATAATATTTCCCGATATGTAAGACCCGCACGCCTTAAGACACAACCATCCGTCCGCCCCCCACGGCTGCGTTCTTGTCCGTAAAGGCGTCTCTGTCAATAGGTTTCAAAATAAGTCATATCATCAACCAAACCACTTTAGTCCATGCATCCCAACTGGTCCCGCCCATGGACCAATTCCTTCTTTAATCAGTCTTACAGTGCTGACTAATTTCAGGTCTTGATATCGCAAGCAAAACGGCCCGTACCAATGGCCCTACCTGATTGGCCTGGTAAAGGGCATGACAAGCAAGCAGAGAATCCCTCCCCAGAAAAACAAGGGCATGATCGCAGATCCTGACAGTTCAAACATCTTCCCTCTCCGGGAGATATCACCACCCGGTCCCTATTGACTATGCCTGCCCATGAGATCCGCCAGGGCCTTCAGGTGGGCCTTTTCTTCCTCTGCTATACCGAACAAGACCTCCTTGCTCCTCTTCTCTTCTGCCCTCTGTGAATACCTCAAATAGAGGTCCAGTGCCTGGGTCTCGAGCATCATGGCCACATTGATTGCACCTGATATGGCCTCCATTGCCGCGCGATTCTGCTCCAAAAACTCCTCTGGTGTAAAACCTCCCTCCATCGTATCTGATACTATCCCTTCTTCGAATGATTGCCTGTCCATAACAGAGTCATTCATTGTTACATATAGTTCGAAGAGCCTTTGCTTGTGATTCTCTTCAAGGCCGGCCAGCCTTAAAAGGAGACTGACCAGTTCAGAGCCTTCCTTCCTCTTGGCCATTATCTTATAAAAATCCGCAAGCCCCGCTTCCATGCCGTAGGCGAGTATAATAATCTCCTCCGGAGTCTCGTCTCCCCTTAACCGTTCCATGCCCATCTCAACAGGGCCGATTGCCGTAAGCCCCTCCCAGGCCTTAATGCCCCCTTTGAGGTTGTAGATCTCCTTGAAACCCTGACCTTCAAGAAGCTGCGCAGCAGCACGGCTACGCCCGCCAGCCGCTCAGTAGGTGATGAGGGGTTTTCCAGGATCCAGTTCCCCTATCCGGTTAGGGAGTTGAGAGATGGGAATGAGCTTTGCCCCAGGGATATGTGCCCTCTTGTATTCCCCTGGCTCGCGCACGTCCAGGAGCGTATAGCTCCCTTCCTTTTCTCGGCTCATGTAGGCCCTGGCCTCATCAGTATCCATAGAACTTACTGGCCTGAAGAACTGCCTCCATTTCATTGTCCTTACCTCTCCTCTCGTACCACTCGTTTGGCCTTTAGCTCGAACCTGGGCAATTCTCCGATCTCCACAATCTCAACGTCAGGAGTAACTGTAATCCGGTATTTGACGGTCTCGATAAACCGCCTGACAGCCTGCTCCATTTTATCCCTTGAAATCTCGGTCGTAGCAGGTTCGACTCGGACCTTAAGATGCCTTCCGCTCCCCATCTTTGGGACCACCAACTGATACTCGTTGGAGAATTCCTCCACCTCTCTGATAAGGTTCTCTATGGCAGAAGGAAAGATATTGACCCCTGCGAACTGAAACATCTCATCGGATCGACCAAGGATGCCCCCATCGAGCCTCAGGAATGTCCGACCGCATTCGCAGACCCCTTTGTTGAACCTGACCAGATCCTTCATGCGGTAACGCAAGAGGGGTACGCTTTCAGTGCACAGGTTAGAGAGGACCAGTTCCCCAATCTCACCAGGACCAACCGGGGCAAGGGTCTCTGGATCGAGGCATTCTGCAAGGAACATGGTGTCGATCACATGTGTCCCCTTCTGGGCCACACATTCGAAACCGAAGTTGGAGATCTCTGTGGAGCCGATATCGTCGTAACATCTGGCGCCCCAAAGATCCTCTATGGCCTTCTTGGTGGAAGGGACATTGGCACCGGACTCCCCTGCCGCAACCACGATCCTCACCGCCGAATCCCTGAGCGGCATGCCCATCTTGTCGGCGGTATCCCCCAGGTAGAGCAAGTAGGTGGGTGTTCCGCAGACAACGGTTGCCCCCCACTCAAAGACATTTCTTACCCTGTCCTGGGTGGATTGGGCCCCCCCCGGTACGATCATCACCCCCGCCTGCTCCAGTGCGGCCTGAAAACCCCACCACGCTATGTAGAGACCATAGCCAAACGGTACAAAGAGGATATCAGATGTCTTTATTCCGTAACCCTTCATGAAGTGCATGAACTGTTCGTAGAAATGGACAGTCCAGTCGTTCTTGTTGAGGAGGACCTTTACAGGGATACCCGTGGTCCCTGTAGTCTGAAATACTCGCACACCCTCTTCAGGCGCAATACAAGGAAAATCCCCCCATGGAGGATGCTGGGCCTGACTCTCCCGCAGTTCCTCCTT
>CAYVMN010000082.1:9944-18841 GCA_964452575.1 uncultured Desulfobacteraceae bacterium
AAGGAAAATCCCCCCATGGAGGATGCTGGGCCTGACTCTCCCGCAGTTCCTCCTTTAAGGTAACCGGGATCTTCTGGATGTCATCCAGCGTTTGTATGTCTGACGGTTCTACCCCCGCCTCATCGTACTTTCTCCTGTACATCGGGCTGCGATCATAGACATACTGCATCTGTTTCTTAAAGCGTTTGAGTTGGAGTTCTTCCAGCCTTTCCCTCGGCAGGGTCTCCATATCCTTCTTCCAGTAAACCACCTCTTCCATGTTGACACTCTCCCTCAAACAGTCGCCCATAGACACCCAGAATAGGCCGACGTTCTCTTTAGACCGTTCTCCGGTTCAAAGATCTTTTTGAAGACCCATCCCCTTTAACCGATCTCCAGCCTCCAATTTCAAGTCTCAAATCCTCCCCAATCCGAGATCCAAAGTTCACTTAATCTTCCCCAATCCCCTCAGGATCTTTTCCGGGGTGAAAGGACTGGAATAAAGCCGAACCCCCAACGTTGCTAAGGGGCTCGTAATCCACCTTAATGAGCCTCAGGGCCTCTTCAGCAATATATGGGTCTGTGGCCGCCACCGCGGCAATTTCCTCCCCCACAAAACGCACCTTGTCCGTTGCCATGGGATACTGATCCGGAGGGTATCGCGGTATCTCAACGAAACCGTGTCTTATCCTGGGTGTATCTGGCACGGCCGGTCACCTTTGCAGGGCCATCCTTTCGCGGAATGCGTTGTCCTACGTAATCTAGCCTATCGACCATATTGATCTCCCTTTTACTCCCCCTCTGCAACCATCTGGCCGGCCGCCCCTTTGACCGCTTCAACAATCTTATTGTAACCGGTACACCGACAAAGGTGTCCTTCCAGGGCCTTCTATTTTCACAGGCGCCCCCAGCGTAATCAGCGCAGGTGCAGTATCCCCACAAAAGACGGCACAGCACCTATTCCCCTTTGGAAGGAGGTAGCATCGCCCTCCTTTCCGCTTAAAACACGGCTCCACGAATTGAAAGGCATGGCTTTGGTTGTAATAGGAACAACGGGTCTCCAGACAGATATTGCCACCCCGGGTCCCCATCTGTCGGATCTGATGGGAACCTACGCTCAAGGCGGCCTGTGACAGGATAGGGACCCTTTCTAACACCAGAGGAGAAAAAGCCACGTCCGCCAGGGTCGTCAGGGCATCCAGATACAAGGCACCATCAGGACCCACTTTCGCCAGCCTTGAGGGTATCCCTTTCAGGCTGACTAACACCTCAGGTCTTACGAGACCGTACTTCATGCGTGGAAATAGGTCGGTCCCCCCTGCAAATACCCGGGCCTGCGGGCCATAATCTTTAAGGATTTGAATACCCTCTTCTAGGGACGACGCACGCAGGTGCCTGAATCTGGGAAGGTACATATGAATCCTTTTCCGGAATTGGACGAGAAAGCCATTTGTGGTGGGCCGGGATCATCAAGAATCTAATATAATTCGGACTTAGTAAGTTCATTCTTATATGATTCTCCAAGGCCTGTCAATATCATACGGGCCTCATGGCGCAGAGGCCATGGTGGAGATCATGATCTTGGGCACCCCGACCGCAAAAGAACGCATGCCCCCCCCGAGAGTCGTTCCCCTGGATCCGCCCGGCCCGATCATACCCTGAACCTCCCGCTGCCGGTAAAGGCCACACCCCAGCCAGTAAACCGGCAGATAGCTCGCTGCAAAGGGGTCAAGAATGCAGGTCCCGAGGTGCTTGGTTCTTGATGAACCATGAATTCCTATCATACCTGGACTTGCCTAAGCAATGAACTTGAGGTTGTTAAAACAAAAAAATTAAAGTAGAATTACTTTATAATTTATATTAACAAGGAGTTGACACATGATTATAGGTGTACCCAAGGAGATCAAGGATAATGAATATCGGGTGGCCATTACACCGGGCGGTGTCCGTCAGCTTGTGGAGGCCGGGCACAGGGTGCTAGTCCAGTCGGGGGCCGGTGCAGGAAGCGGATTTTCCGACGATGAATACAGGCGAGTCGGGGCCGAAATTGCATCAGAAAGCAGGCATGCGTGGGATGCCGAGCTGGTTGCCAAGGTGAAGGAGCCCCAGCCTTCTGAATATGAGCTGATGCGTTCGGATCTGGTCCTTTTCACCTACCTCCATCTGGCAGCTGAAAAAAAATTGACCGAAGAGATGATCAGAAGGGGGGGCATAGGCATTGCCTACGAAACCGTAGAACAGCCAGATGGCACCCTTCCCTTGCTTACGCCAATGAGCGAGGTGGCGGGACGTATGGCGGTTCAGGTGGGGGCCCAGTATCTGGAAAGGCCAAATGGTGGAAGAGGAAAGCTGCTGGGTGGAGTCCCTGGGGTCCGGCCGGCCGATGTCACCATAATTGGGGCAGGTGTGGTAGGAACCAATGCCGCAGAAATGGCACTGGGAATGGGGGCCAATGTCTTGCTCCTCGACATCAATACCGAACGTCTCCGTTATCTGGACCGGGCCCTGCACGGTCGCCTGACCACGTTGAGCGCAAACCCTTTGAATATAGCCGATTCTGTAAGGAGGTCTGATCTCCTGATTGGAGCTGTCCTGGTAAAAGGTGCCAAGGCCCCGCGTCTTGTGACCGCAGAGATGATCCGTACCATGGAGCCAGGAAGTGTAGTCATTGATGTGTCTGTGGATCAGGGCGGGTGTATTGAGACCACCTGTCCAACCACACACTCAGATCCTGTTTATGTGGTGGATGGAGTCCTCCACTACGGGGTGACCAATATGCCAGGGGCTGTCCCGCGCACAAGCACCCATGCCCTCTCCAATGCAACACTCCCTTATATGATGAAGCTGGCCGGGCAGGGCGTGGCGGGGGCCATTCAAGGGGATCTTTCGCTGGCAAAGGGGGTCAATATCTATAGGGGAAAGGTGACCTACAAGGCGGTGGCAGATGCCCTGGGGCTGGAATACACACCCCTGGAGGTCATAATTCCTAACCCGGATAGACCGGAAATTCAAGATTAACTATCTAGTCGCCTTTTCCAGCCGGTAGGCTGCCAAGAAGGCCCCGACACCGCCCACACCCAGGGTGCTGAATGCCCAGCCCCATACCGGATAGTGCTCCCTGATGGCCCCCACCGGATTGGTCAGGTCCAGAACGGCCCCAAAGACCAGGGATGAAACAGCTCCGGCCCCAAACCCCAGCAGTGACCGAACCCCAAATGCAGCCCCCAGATACGAGGGAGTCACCACCTCTGTCAGGGCCGCCGAGAGGACAGGTGAGTCTCCGAGGCTGGAAAATGAATATGCAAGCCCTATTGCAACAACCACTGCAAAGGGCCACCCGATGGTCCATCCGAACACAAAGGAGCAGAAGGCACTTATACCCGAAAGGACCATGATGACACGGGCGCGTCCTTGGCGGTCGGATAAGGCCCCCATACTGAACGATGCGGTTAGGCCTGCAAGGTGCAATGCGGCGGTCAGATAGGCGCCAGACCCAGTGGCACCCAGCCCCCTGGCACCCCCGAAGGCCAGGCAGCTTGTAAGAAAGGCCGGGGTCCACGCCCACATTCCCAGGAGCTCCCAGCTGTGACAGGTATACGAACTTATGAGGAGCCTGGCGGGCCTGTTCCGTACCACCTCTTTTGTGAATCTCTGCTCTTCATGACGCCCCGGGACTGAGACCTGGGTCTTTATGAGGGTGACCCATGCGAAGATAGAGCCCAGTGCCGGCCCGAGGCATGTGACGAGAAAAGAGAGCCTGTATCCCCCGATGGGTATTGCCGTGCCGCTCATCACAAGCGAGAGCATGTACCCCATTGAACTGCTTGCAATAAACCACCCTGATGCCATTCCTCTTCGTCTGACCGGGTACTGGTCGGCTATGATCATGAGGCCGGTCGTGTAGGTCCCTCCCAGGGAAACGCCCACAAGGGTATAGAGAATCATGGCCGAGAGATATCCCCGGGCAAACAATGCAAACCCAAGGGAGAAAAATGCCGCTGCAGATATGGATCCCAGAAAGAGGGGCTTAGATCCCATCCGGTCTGCAAGGCTGGAAAAGGCGAACAGTGATGCCGCGTACCCGATCTGGAATGCGCTGGCAATCCCCCCGGCTGCCGTGGCCGACATCTCCCATTCCTGTTGAAGCAATGGGACCACCGCGGCATATGTCATTGTCACGGTCTGGCTAAATACCCTGCCAAGACAGATACCGGCAAGCCACCAGTCAAAGTTCACCCACAGCCCCCGTTTCTGTGTCAAAGATTACAGATGATGAATCCGCTTCTGATAGAGAAGAGTTGTGTTAATAGCCCCTTGGTCACTCTCGCCGGGGGAGGAATATGTCGGAAGGTTCTACTTCTCATTGGCAGATTGAAGAATCGCATGTAGCAGGACATTGGCGCCGGCCTCACAGTCTTCCCACCTTGTGTCTTCTACTTCAACATGGCTGCGACCATTGATGCTTGGAACAAAGATCATGGCTGTCGGGCAAATCCGGTTCATATAACTTGCATCATGCCCTGCACCGCTGACCATATGAAGGCAAGAATAGCCCAATCGTTCAGCGGTCTTGAGAATTCGCTGCACCAATCTCGCATCAAAAGACGAGTGTCCTACACTCCAGGTCTCTTCCATTTTGATCTGACAACCCCTTCTCTTGACGATGTCATCAAAGTCCTTGCTGACTATCTTCCATGCCTTTGAGAGATGGTCATCATCCCAGGACCGGATGTCCACGGTAAAGTGTACCTTGTCCGGAATGATATTTCTGGAATTTGGATAGTTCTGGATTTCCCCGACGGTTGCAACCATGTTACCGGCCATCCGTTCCGGGAGTTCATTTACCTTCAGAATCATTTCAGCCGCGGCACATAGGGCATCGTGTCGCCCTTCCATGGGCGTCGGCCCCACCTGATTGGCCTCCCCTTGCACGTATACATCATACCAGTGTAAACTAAAAATACCTTTGGGTGCACCGACGATCTTCCCTTCTCTTTCAAGAATCGGTCCTTGCTCGATATGATATTCGTAATAGGCGTAGATCGGCCATTTCTTGGCAGGTACCGATCCTTTGTAGCGGATGCGGATCAGCTCATCCTCGAATCTCTTGCCGTTAATATCGGTCCTGTCGTAAACCCAGTCCCTGTCAAGAGCCCCGGTCCATACACCGGAACCCACCATTGCAGGGGCAAACCGAGAACCCTCCTCATTGGTCCAGTCAACGATCGTAATAGGCCGCTCAGTCTCAATATCGTTTTCTTGCAGCGTGCGCAACACCTCTAGGGTACCCATAACACCTAGGATTCCATCAAACCTTCCACCTCTTGGCTGAGAATCAATATGAGACCCGCTCAGGATCGGCGGAAGGCCGTTATTCCTGCCAGGCCTGCTCCCGAAGATATTTCCCATGTCATCGACGCTGATCCCGAGACCAAGCCCTTTTAGCCAAGTCACGAAAAGATCTCTTGCCTTCTTATCTTCTTCTGAGAGCGCTAACCGATGAACCCCACCCCTCGGGGTTGCACCGATTTTCGCCATTTCTTCGAGGGTGCTCCTTAGCCGTTTGCCGTTGACCCTTAACTCTCTAAGATCCATTTTTCCAACCTCCTTTTACACCCCGTCCCCTTTTACTGAGCCCCTAGGGCCTCTCGCACTGCCCCTGAAAGGGCCTCAAAGTCAGGGATGTTATCAAAGGCTATCCTTTCATTGATGACTATAGAGGGTACTGCCGGCCTTCGGCCGCACAGCCTTGTCAGTTCGTCAAACCTTCGGAGGCCCTCTCGAGCGCCCACATCCACCACATCCCATCTCAGCACCCCCTCATCAAAGTCCGGGGAGATCTCTTCCAGGATCCCAATTGCCAGATCACAAAGCATGCACCCCTTTTTCTTGGCAACGATTTCTACCATAACTCCTTGGACGCTCATTTCTCTTGGTCCTCCCTGTTGAGATGTTCTGCCTTAAGACCACAAAGCTCGTCTCATTTTGGTCCTTTCCCGGTCAGGCGTTTCCTGGATTGCTGCCTCCTCCCAGTGGCCTTGGGCCTTTCGATTTAGCCTGACACATCTACCAATTCCTGGGTCTTCTCTATGCTCATCCTGTAGTCGTGTCAAGAGAAGAAAGGCGGATATGATA
Organism: uncultured Desulfobacteraceae bacterium; assembly: GCA_964452575.1. Classification (GTDB taxonomy): domain Bacteria; phylum Desulfobacterota; class DSM-4660; order Desulfatiglandales; family Desulfatiglandaceae; genus CAYVMN01. The sequence continues at coordinate 16,059 of CAYVMN010000082.1, forward strand.
GCTTGACCTTGAGAGCATCTTTATTATACTTGATGAGTCCCTTATGCAGGCCTTCGGCCGCAGCCAAATCAGCGATCAGTGTTCAGGTTTCGATTAAGACAGCAAAGAAGGGAGGAGAACTGATGACATTGTCAAGGGAGGCAATTAGGGAAGCGTTGAAGGAATGGAATCTGGCCTGGGACAATCACGATCTAGATGGAGTTATGGAACTCTTTCATAATGAGATTGTGTTTGAGAACTGGACTGGTGGAAAAGCCAAAGGTAAGGAAACCCTCAGAAAGGCATGGACACCGTGGTTTGCAAATCACGGGGGTTTTCGGTTTATCGAAGAAGAGACATTTATCGATGAAAGAGAACAGAAGGTCCTTTATCGCTGGATACTCCGGTGGCCTTCTCTAGAGAAAGGCTATGAAGGAAGGCCTGAAAGACGACGGGGGGTAGATGTACTCCATTTTCGAGATGGGAAGATCATACATAAACTTACCTATTTCAAGACGACCATTGAAATAGAGGGGGAAAGGCTTAGCCTTCAAGTATCGGGGAAATGAATCAAATTGGTTAACCTAAATGAAACGCAACACCTTAGCTGTACCCCCATTCCCTGTCCCAGTGCAGATTTTGGAAAAGGGCTAAATTCATACAATGAAACAACAATTTAACAACAACCCAGCATTATTCGTGAGGGAAATAGTGCCCTCTGCCTACCCCGTTTTGGTCGGAGTGGCAATTGATGTAGGGTTGTTTTACTTGCTCATTGGTGCCGGAGTGTCCTTGAGTTCGGCCCATATCCTCAGCTTTTTGATGGCAGCATGCCTCTTCTGTGTCCTCAAGATGCGGCAGGGGTGGCCGATTTCATCAACAGCTCGAAACGCATTCCTAAAGGCCTACGTTACTGTCGTTCTGATGGCGCTCTTTCTGCGCGGGGGGGTCTTGGCCGACTTCACTCAGCTCCTGGGGTGGTCGGCCCAAAGGGCGATTCTTCTTGCGGCCCTGACCTCATACCTGGCTGTATATGTGGGTCTTACCCGCTTCGTCTCTTTCCCTGACCTGGACGGTCCTTTGTCGACAGATCAATGGAAGGCCCTGTCACTGGGGCTCATTATCTACTCAGTGGTCCTCCGGCTTGTCTATCTGGGGCTGCCGGAACTCTTGCACGAGGAGGCCTACTACTGGAACTATGCCCAACATCTGGATATCGGCTATCTGGATCACCCACCACTTGTGGCATGGATCATTTGGCTCTCCACAAAGGTCATGGGGCATACTGAGCTTGCTATCCGCTGTGGGGCCTTCGCCACCTGGATGGTAGCGGCCTATTACATCTATCATCTTACGTGGAGGATCTTCGACAAGACAACGGCCCTGGGGGCCCTCCTGCTCTTTGCCTCCTTGCCGGTCTATTTCTGCCTTGGGTTTGTGATGCTTCCGGATACCCCCCTGGTTGCCTGCTGGGCCGGGGCCTTGTATTATCTCTACCGTTTGCTTATCGACAAGAGGCCAAAGGCCTGGCTGGGGGTGGGAATTTGTCTCGGCCTGGGAATGCTTGCCAAATATACGATCCTTCTCCTCGGGATAGCAGGCCTTATCTTTGCCCTCATGGACAAGAAGTCCCGCATGTGGTTCCGCAGACCGGAGCCTTATCTCGCGATGGCCGTAGCCGTTGTCCTATTTTCGCCGGTACTTGCCTGGAATGCCCAAAATGAATGGGCCTCTTTTGTATATCAGGGCCCAAAGCGGGTCGCGGGCAGTTTCGACTTTGATCTTATCGATTTGATAGGCAGTGTGCTCATCCTCTTAACTCCCACAGTAGCCTTTGCCGTAGTTGCGGTGGCTGCTTCAAAGGGGTTCTTCAAAGGGGCCCGGGACACAGTTGAAAAATTGGACAAGCAAGGCGCTTACCGTCTGCTGATGACACTTGCCTTTTTCCCCTTTGCCGTCTTTTTGTTTTTCAGCCTCTTTAGGAACACCAAGCTAAACTGGACGGGGCCGCTGTGGGTTGGCACATTCCCTTACTTGGCCTATCTGCTGATGCAGCGACTGCCCCGGAGACCGGGAAAATTGCTCCTGTGGGCAAAGCGTCCACTCAAGGCAACCATAGTGATTGTCCTTCTTATTTATGGCGGAGTTCTCCACTATCTCGTCTTGGGGCTCGCAGGCCTGCCTTACCCCAAGAATGTATTAGGGCTGGGCTGGCCTGCACTTGCAGGCCAGATCGAGGTCCTGGTCGAAGAGCATGAACAGAAAACAGGTGAACGTCCACTGGTAGTGGGGATGGATGTGGACAGGATAAACAGCTGGCTGGCATTCTACCGCAGTCAGGCCATGGCAAAAGTCAAGGGCGTCACCACAAATGCAGGAGCTCTTCAAACAGCTGGAAGGCACTTGTTCGGAAGAGACAGCGGAATGTACCTCTTCTGGTTTCCAAGAGAGGCGCAAGACAGAAAGCCGATGGTCCTGGTCGGCCGCAGGCCCGAAGACCTCAAAGGGGCACATATAGCTTCCAGGGTAAAGCACGCCGGTAAGATCAAAGAAATAGTGGCCTGGAAAAACGGAAAGATCACCAGCCGGTTCTACTACCGTGTCATTGAAGGCTACCACGCCAATTGAGATAACCCTGAACCTGGGAACGTTTGTAGAGAGGGTAATGCTTTAGCGCTTTGAAAACACTGAGGAGTAAGATGACAGACCGTGAGGATCTTTTTTCCAAAGGACGTAACCCAAATTCTTCACAGCCTCTGGCACGCCCCCTTACCTCTAAATACAGGTTCTGCCAGGCAGGAAAG
>CAYVMN010000083.1:0-18611 GCA_964452575.1 uncultured Desulfobacteraceae bacterium
GTTGATAACGAGGTGAGTTTCGGTTATCTGAAGGGTACCCTGACAGGCTTTGAGAACCAGATGTTTGGCCGTGATACGGCCCTGCGGTTCAGACCAAGCTTCTTTCCCTTCACCGAACCCAGTGCAGAGGTGGATATACGATGCGTGCTCTGCGGGGGGAATGGGTGCCGGACCTGCTCCCATACAGGCTGGTTAGAGATCCTCGGGTCAGGCATGGTGGACCCTGAAGTGTATGGTTTTGTCGACTACGACCCTGAGGTCTACTCCGGCTTTGCCTTTGGCATGGGCATTGAGAGGATCGCCATGCTCAGATACGGGATAGACGACATCCAGCTATTCTTCAAGAATGATATGCGATTCCTAAAACAGTTCTGAATCAATGAAAGTTTCCCTAAATTGGCTAAAAGAATATGTAGATATCGAGGTCTCACCTCGTGATCTTGCAGAGCTCCTGACCATGACCGGTCTCGAGATAGAGGGGGTTGAGGAAGTAGGTCAGACCCTTGATGAGGTCCTTGTAGGAAGGATATCGAGTGTAAGAGAGCATCCAGGGGCCGACCGGCTCTTCCTCTGCGAGGTGGAGACCGGCGAGGCTACGGTGCAGGTGGTGTGCGGGGCGCCCAACGTGAGAGAGGGTGCACTGGCCCCCCTGGCCTTGCCTGGAGTAAGACTGCCGGATGGCACTCTCGTAAAAGAGGATCTGATCAGGGGGGAGATCTCCAGAGGGGTGCTCTTGGCAGAAGACGAGATGGGCCTGACCGATGACCACGAAGGCATCATGACCCTCCCCCAGGGCCTCAACCCAGGGGACCCACTTCCTGCGGTCTTCCCGGTTTCTGACTGGGTCTTTGATGTGAGTCTTACGCCCAATCGCCCTGACTGCGCATCTGTCATCGGGATTGCGAGGGAGATTGCTGCTGTCACAGGGGCAAGGCTCAGAAGGCCAAAGATCGAGATCAAAGAGGACGGCCCTCAGATAGATGGACTTAGCAGCGTAACTATCGAAGACCCTGCTGGTTGCCCCCGCTACGCAGCCGGCTTAATTCAGGACGTTCGGCTTGGGCCTTCTCCATTTTGGATGAGATATAGGTTACACCTGTCAGGAATAAGGAGTATTAGCAACGTAGTTGATGTGACAAACTATGTAATGCTGGAGATGGGCCAGCCCCTCCACGCATTTGACTATGAGAGGCTCCGGCAAAACAGGATAGTGGTGAAACGGGCGCAGGAAGGGGAGACATTCACAACCCTTGACGGGCAGTCCCATACCTTGAGTGGGGAAACACTCATGATTTGCGATGGAGAGCGGAAGGTGGCGGTGGCGGGAATCATGGGAGGGCTAAATTCCGAGATCTTTGCAGGGACGCGGAATGTCCTGGTTGAGAGCGCCTTCTTCGATCCAGTGACGATCCGAAAGGGTTCAAAGAGGCTGGGATTGTCGACAGAGGCCTCCTATCGCTTTGAAAGGGGTGTGGACATCGAGGGAGTTACAACCGCCCTGAGGCGCTCCCTTTCACTTATCTCGGGGCTTGCCGGGGGAAAGATCGCCGCGGGCCTTATCGATAATTACCCAAATAAATATAAGCGTCGTTTTATTGAACTCAAAATAGATAAAACAAACCAATTTCTGGGCACCAGTGTTTCAAAGGATGAGATAAGGGGATATCTGAAGGCCCTGGAGATGGAAGTGTCTGATTTCGATGCCAATACCTTGCGGGTCACGCCCCCATCCTTTCGAGTGGATATTGCGAGGGAGGTCGATCTATTTGAAGAAATAGCAAGGCTCTTTGGATTTGATAAAATACCCGTCACTTACCCGAGTATCAGGCCTTCCGAGGAGGGGGAGGATCCTGAAGTTACCCTCCATGACCGAGCGAGGTCCATCTTGGTGGGTCTGGGCTTTACCGAGATTATTACCTACAACTTTATCACCCCTGATTCCGCCGACATGCTCAACGCAGATAAGAACAGCCCCCTAAGGTCTTTTGTCAAGCTCTTGAACCCCATCACAGTGGATCAGTCCGTGATGCGGACTTCTTTGATCCCAGGGCTCCTCTCAACCGTCAAGACCAATATGCTATATAACGAAGATAACCTAAAGCTATACGAGTGGGGAAGGGTATTCATAAAGAAAGAAGGGGCACAGCAGCCCCTTGAAAGGACCTTCTTGGCCGGAGTGATTACCGGCCTATTTAGCCAGAGGGAGTGGTATTGTGATGAGAGACGTGTGGACTTTTACGATGCCAAGGGTGCTGTAGAGTCCCTCCTCAGGGGGATGGGCATCGAGGGGCTCAGATTCGAGAAAGGTGCAGGCGCCCCATGGTATGATAAAGATCTCTCGTCCGCCATCTCCCTCGGTAGCAGCCTCTCTCCGAGCCCTTCAGCCCCTGTCATTGGCCAGGTGGGACGTATATGCTCAAGGGTATTGAAGGCATACCAACTGGAGAGGGAGGATGTCTACCTGTTTGAACTGGACATCGGTCTGGTCCGGGAGAATCTGAGAGGCCCAGGGAAATCTCTCCCGCTCCCCAAATACCCCGCCGTACTAAGGGACATTTCAATCATCGTGGGGAGAGAGGTTGAGAGCAGCAAGATAAGTGATATAATAATGCGAGAGGGCCGGGACCTGGTTGAATCGGTCCATATATTTGATCTTTATGAGGGTAAGAATATGAGGGCCTCTGAAAAGGCCATGGCCTTCAGGGTCTGTTACAGGTCAGGTCATCAGACACTTGATGGTGCAGGGGTAAACCGCTTGCACGATTCAATAATTGATAGTATAAAGAGAGAGACAGGCGGGAGATTAAGGGAAGCCTGAGAAAATGGTCCAGATTCCTGACGACAAGAGATATTTTCGCATAGGGGAAGCCAGCCGTATCATTGGGGTCGAGCCCTATGTCTTGAGGTACTGGGAGAGTGAGTTCTCCCAGGTCAGGCCGCAAAGGGCCAATTCCAACCAGAGGACCTACCAGAAAAAGGACCTGGAAATCATCCTCGAGATAAAGAGACTCCTGTATGAGGAAAAGATGACCATAGAGGGCGCCAAGCGGCGCTTGAGGCAAGCGACGGCCAAAGAAAAGGCCGCAGGCGACCTCCCCCTGGAGGAGATAAGAAGAGATCTCCGTGAGGTTATCCAGCTACTCTCATAATCCTATCCCGGATAAACCCTGTCAGGGTTGCCTATCCCCTATTTCCTGATAATCGAACATCCAAGGCCTCTATCTGAAACGCTATAGCCTTTCATGAAGAACACCCTGGTCATTTTTTCCCTCCTCATCCTCATCACCCTCCTCTTCCTAAAAGAGGGGCAACAAAAGAGGCCTACCGGGCCGCTTTCAGAGGGATGCGTGTTCTGTCATGCCGGGGTGATGGATCCTGACCCCTCCCATCCGGTACAGGCCTTTGGATGTCATGCCTGTCATCTGGGAAACCCCTATTCCCTGGACAAAGGGAGGGCCCATTTCGCCATGGCGCGCAACCCTGGGGACCTCCGCGTGGCGAGCCAGACCTGCGGGAAGGAAGGGTGCCATCCTGATATGGTCGGCCGCGTGAAGAGCAGCATAATGTCCTCCAATAGAGGAATTCTCAGGACGGTCCAGAAAAAACTCCTAGGGGCAACGGGGAACTCCGGCGACATAGAGATGGTAGGGGTGAGTGACCTGATGGGAGAGCGGCTGCCCCAGAACCTTGCCATCGATCTTTACCGAAAGATGTGTGGCGGTTGCCATCTCTGGAAGCGGCGTGGAGACAGGGAGGGGGAAGTGGGCAAAAGGGGAGGGGGATGCAGCGATTGCCACATACTTGACCCGGATGAAAAGGGCCTGGAGAAGGCGGAGACGTCCTATCACCCCAGGATGACCACGAGGATCCCATCTGAGAACTGCATCAAATGCCACAACAGGTCGGCCAGGATAGGGCTTTCATACTTCGGGAGATTCGAATCTGACGGCTACGGGACACCTTATGAGGGGAGAGGGCTCAGCAGCAGGAGGTTGTCCGGAAACCGGTTCTTCCTTAATCTACAGGGAGATGTCCATTTCACCAAGTTAGGGATGGAATGTATTGATTGCCACACCTCTACTGGGTTAATGGGGGACGGGAGGCAATACGATAGCTTGAAGGCCCAGGTGGACATCACATGCGAGGCCTGTCACCTTCCCAGGGTTTCCAAGGTCTCAGTTGACGATCAACTTGTAAGGCGTCTGGTCTTTCTGAATAGGAAGGTGCCGGATGTGGAGGGTCGACCTATCGGGTTTACTAAGAAAGGGACGCCTCTTTACAACCTCCAGGTGAGGGACAAGGTGGTCTTCTACCGAAAAAAGGACGGTTTCCCCATTGAGATGGATGTTGCATCCATGGAGAAACCCCATCACAGGCTGGCCGGCCACGGCCGTCTCTCCTGTCAGGCCTGCCATAGCGCCTGGATCCCTCAGTGTTACGGGTGTCATCTCCTATACCGCCGATCCGAGTCTCAGGTAGACTGGTTGACCGGCGAAAAGACACCAGGAAAGTGGAGGGAGGCAAGGTCTTACCTTCGCTTTTCAAGGCCAACGCTGGGAGTAGATGTGGCCTCTCGGATCTACCCGATTGCGCCTTGTCAGGTCTTCGCCACGGTTTTCGACAAGACGGGCCAGTATTGCAAGGATGAATCATTTAGGGTCATGACCGTTTCAGCATTTGATCCCCACACCACGGTCAAAGGGTCGCGGGCCTGCATGGAATGTCATGCTGATCCAAAGGTCCTGGGACTGGGGGAGGGCGCCTTCCTTCAACGAGGTGAGGATTGGGTCATAAGGCCTACCTATGACAGCTCTTCCTCCCGGCTCGACCTGACGGCCCCTCTGGATGGCCTTATGGATTTAGGAGGAGAATTGCCCGAGGCATCTGGGGTAAAAGGCCCAAGGCCATTTAATCGCATGGAGGTCAAAGAGATCCTCTCGGTGAACCCTTGCCTTGGGTGTCACGATCGCTATGATGATGTGATCTACCAAGACTTTCGCACATCCAGGAAACGCTTCGAAGGTGATACAGGGCTCCCGTGCCGAAAGTGAATATGATCGTTTGCAGTGGGCGGTGGGCAGTGGTCAGTAATTTCGGGGGCTGCGCTGGGATAAGGAGGCCGTTTGAGTAATAGGGTTCTGGGGTGATGGATAGGGTTATTGTTTCGCTGGCGAGAAGTCCCACGGGTATAATCGTATGAAATCCAAAATCATCTTTTTGGCCGCATTGGTGGCATTGATCCTGTTTGCAATCGGGCGCGGTATGGCAAGGGATGGGGAGAAGACCGATTACAGCTATTGCCTCGGCTGCCACAAGGGGATAGAGCCTATCAGCACCAGCCACGATTTTTCTTGCAAGAGATGCCACCTGAGCCCGGAGTATCGATCAAAGGAATCCCTGGCCAGTCATAGGCAGGTCGTAAGAAACCCTTCAGACCCTAGAGCGGCTGAGACCTTCTGTCTCCCCTGCCACCAAGGCGAGATCAGGCAGGTCAAAAACTCCCTACACGGGACCGTCGCAGGGATCATTAATCAGACGCGGTATCTCTGGGGGGCCCAGGAGAGGGGATCCCCTGCCATATATGGGCTTGGGGGGGCATTAAGGCCCCTGCCAGGGCCTGACCCATCCCTTTATCCAGAGGTGCCGAAAATGCTGGTTGACGATTTTTTGAGGAGGCGGTGCCTCAGATGCCACATCCATACGCCAGGACCTGGGGGACAAGGTCTATACAGGGCAACGGGCTGCGCGGCCTGTCATATGCCCTATATAAATGATGGCCGCTACCAGGGTGGGGACCAGGCCGTTGATCGATCCAGAGTGGGGTACCCTGCGAGACATCAGTTCACAAGGCTCATACCCAACACCCAGTGCCTCCACTGTCATAACCAGAATCACGTGGGCGCTGACTACGAGGGACTTTTTGAGCAGGACTATAGTAAGACCTACCGATCCCCTATGGTTGACGGCAGGCCCCCGGCCGAGATCTACGGGCTGGGTTATCACCACCTGGCAAGGGATATCCACGGGGAAAAGGGACTATGGTGTATTGACTGCCACGAAAGACAAGACGTCATGGGGGATGGGAGGATATACAGCTATCAAATGGAGGTCCCGAAGCGGTCCTGTTCTGATTGTCATGGCGGGCACGGCATGATGACCCCCGATCTTTCCAGGGGAGACATCGTAAGGGAACGGGATGGGTTTATATTTGTCTCAAGGAGCCGCGGAAAGAGACATCAATTACCCCTGTTTTCAAAGGAGAAGATCCCGCACGGCATTGAGGCCCATAAGAATCTGCGCTGTAGTGCATGCCATGCCCAGTGGTCCTATCAGGATTACGGGCTCAGCGTGATAAGGGAGGACCTGCTGGAGGGCAACAAGTGGTACTACCTGACGGCCCAAGGGGATCCGTACCTGGAAAGGATCCTTAAGTACCAACTAAAGGGGAGCGAGAGGGTCTATCCCGTTTCAATGGACTGGGTGACAGGCAGTCCCAGCCCTGGCATCTGGTCTTCTGGTTGGAGGTTCAGGCGATGGGAATTTATGCCTCTAGGGGTGGATCAGAACAAGAGATATGCCGTGCTCAGGCCTCTTTACCAGTACCTTATATCGTATGTGGATCGACTGGGAAACGTGCCTCTGGAAAACGTGGTGCCCCTTAGAGGGGACCGGAGCTCCAGGGGATGGGCCTTCATGCCGTATGTGCCACATACCATCGCCCCCTTCGGAAAGAGGTGTGAAGCCTGTCACCAAAACAGGATGGCGGCGGGCATGGGTATCCAGGAGGAAACGACCATAGATACGGTACTGACGATCCCTTCTCCTCCCTCAATAAAGGATATGCGTCTCTTGAACCCTGAAGAGCAGAAGAGACTCCTTGAACCGTCAAGGGAGTGGAAGAGAGAGAGACTCAAATGGCTGAGCCAACCCGATTACAAGAAGTAGTAGCCATTCACTGGAGCCTTTTGTAGCTTGAAAAAGCTCTTTCAGTCTGTTAGTTTTATACCAGATGACCGACAACTTTGCCTCAATAGAGGTCGGCACCCATACGGCCAGGGTTCTGATTGCCCAACCGGCCGGCCGGCCTGATATTATAAGACCTCTTTTCAGGAAAAGGGCCTATATCCGTCTTGGCGAAGGCTTTGAGCGTTCGGGAAGAAAGACCATCCAACCCGATGCCATTTCTCGCACCATCAAGGCCCTTCAGGCCTTCTCACTTGATATCGAGGGTTTTAATGTCTGTCAGGTTATTGCTGTGGCAACAGGTGTGGTAAGGGAGGCATCAAACCGGGAGCTGTTTCTGGGATCTATAAGGGAAAATACGGGCATTACAATAAGGCCATTAGGGGGAGATGAGGAGGCCCTCCTTACCGGAAAAGGGGTATTGCATGCAATAGGGGTCCCAGAGGGCCCTTTTGTCATATTTGATCTGGGAGGAGGTAGTATAGAGTTCTTATTCTGCACCGGAGGGACACAGGTAATCAGGTCGATCGCCATTGGAGCGGTGACACTTACAGAGGAGTACCTGAACTGGGATCCACCACAGGAAGAAGAGATCTCTCTCCTCTCCGAACATATCGATAGATCCCTTGCAGTGATACCTGTGGCCGATTCAGGCAAGGGCCATAACTGGCCTGACAATTTTGTCCTGGTGGGTACAGGAGGTACTGTGACGACACTTGCCGCAATGCTCCATGGCATTCCTGCGAAGGATATAACACCCGAGAGGGTTAACGGGCTGATACTGGAGGGGCCTAAGATACTGAGGCTTTTTGACAGGATGAAAAGGCTGGGTCTTGAGGAAAGAATGAAATTGCCCGGTTTGGACGCAGGGAGGGCAGGCGTAATCCTGGCCGGGACCCTGGTGGTAATAAGAGTCCTTCATTTCATGAAGACATCTCACATGGCGGTGAGTCTGTCAGACCTTCTGGAAGGCATTTTAATCAACTATTTCGAGGGGAAAAAAGATGAATAGAGACGAGATTCGATTTGGTTATACATTTGATGATCTAATCCTTGTCCCACAGCGTTCCTCTGTCTTGCCGAGCCAGGTAGACGTGAGGACGAGGTTATCGCGGAATCTCAGACTGAATATTCCGATCGTTAGCGCGGCAATGGATACCGTTACCGAATCGCAGACTGCCATCACCCTTGCCCGTCAGGGAGGCCTGGGCTTTATCCACAGGAACATGGGCATTGAAAAACAGGCACTGGAAGTGGAGAAGGTCAAGAAATCGGAAAGCGGAATGATCGTTGATCCTATCACTATCGAGCCTGAAAGGAAGATCCATGAGGTCCTAGAGATCATGGAGAGATACAGGATCTCCGGCGTGCCCGTGGTAAAGGAAGGGAATCTTGTGGGTATCATCACCAATCGAGACCTGAGGTTTGAAACCAATCTGGATCAGAAGGTGGGCGACGTGATGACCAAGGACGATCTTGTCACTGCAAAGGTGGGGATTACCCTCGAGGAATCCAAGGCCATACTTCATAAGAACCGGATCGAAAAGCTCCTGGTCGTTGACGACAATGGGAAGCTCCAGGGGCTGATCACAATAAAGGACATAGAGAAGATAAAAAAGTATCCGAATTCATGTAAAGATGAGCTAGGACGATTGAAGGTGGGTGCAGCCGTGGGTGTGGGAGCGGATACCGAGGAGAGGATAGCAAGTCTGATCTCATCAGGTGTGGATATCGTGGCCATAGATACCGCACACGGCAACTCAGAGCTGGTGATAGAGACCGTGAAAAAGGTCAAAAAGGAGTTCCCTGATCTGGAGCTGGCTGCCGGAAATGTGGCTACAGCCGATGGGACGAGGGCCCTGATTGAGGCCGGGGCCGATGCAGTCAAGGTGGGCGTAGGGCCGGGATCCATCTGCACGACCCGAGTGATTGCGGGAATCGGTGTACCTCAGATGACGGCCATTATGGAGTGTGCCCTGGAGGCGAGGAAATGGGGGGTCCCGATCATTGGGGATGGAGGGATCAAATACTCAGGCGATATCACCAAGGCCCTGGCAGGAGGGGCCGACTCCGTCATGATCGGAGGCCTTTTTGGAGGGACGGAAGAGAGCCCAGGGGAGACGATACTCTTTCAGGGAAGGACCTATAAGGTCTACAGGGGAATGGGTTCTCTCGAGGCCATGAAGGAGGGGGGTAAGGACAGGTATTTTCAGGAGGAGGCGAGCCAGGAAAATAAACTGGTGCCCGAGGGCATTGTTGGCAGGGTGCCGTACCGCGGGCCGCTGGCAGATACCATTTATCAACTCCTGGGTGGACTGAGGGCCGGCATGGGCTACCTGGGATGCCCCGATATCGAAGCGCTTCAGAGAGAGCCGACCTTCATCCAGATCACGCCAGCAGGCCTCAAGGAGGGCCACGTCCACGATGTGATCATCATCAAGGAGGCACCGAATTATCGCGTGGAGTAAGGATACTAACATGTCCACTGAGCTCTATACACAAAAGATATTGATCCTGGATTTCGGATCCCAGTATACCCAGCTTATCGCCAGGCGCGTACGGGAGACAAAGGTCTACTGCGAGATCCATCCATTTAACATGGACCTTGAAAAAATGAGGGCCTTTTCGCCAAAGGGCGTAATTCTGTCGGGTGGGCCTGCTAGTGTATATGACGAGGGCGCCCCTATGGCTCGGGCAGAGATCCTAAGGCTGGGAGTGCCGGTCCTGGGGATATGCTATGGGATGCAGTTCCTGGCCCATGTGCTTGGGGGCTCTGTTGCCAGGGCCCTGGACCGTGAGTACGGGAACGCCACCATTAATATCCTGGATGACAAGGACCTCTTTCACGGCCTTGGAAAGGGGACAGAGCAGACTGTATGGATGAGCCATGGCGACAGAATCGATAGGCCACCAGAGGGGTTCAATGTCCTGGCATGGAGCAGGAACAGCCCTGTGGCGGCCATAGCAGACCCTGACCGCAAATACTTCGGGGTCCAGTTCCACCCGGAGGTGGCCCACACGCCGGAGGGCCCCAGGATCCTGAGAAACTTCCTCTTCAGGATATGTAGGTGTGAACCCTCCTGGACAATGACCTCCTTTGTAAACCGGACAATCCAGGGACTAAAACAGGAAATTGGCGAGGGGAGGGTAATTTGCGGACTATCTGGCGGGATAGATTCCTCTGTGACGGCAGTCCTGCTGCATAAGGCCATTGGCGAGAGGCTTTCCTGTATCCTCGTTGATAACGGTCTTCTGAGGAAGGGAGAGGCCCAGGAGGTCATGGAGATCTTCCGCGGGTATATGGGTATAGATGTGCAACTGGTAGATGCCTCCCAGCGCTTCATGGCCCGTCTCAGGGGCGTCGTAGACCCTGAGGAGAAGAGGAAGATAATAGGCAGGGAATTCATCTCGGTCTTTGAAAAAAAGGCCAGGGAACTGGGGAGAGCGGAATTCCTGGCCCAGGGCACCCTTTATCCGGATGTGATCGAAAGTGTTTCCTTCAAGGGGCCTTCTGCGACGATAAAGAGCCACCATAACGTCGGGGGCCTACCAGAGGTCATGAGACTAAGGCTCATTGAACCCCTGAGGGAGTTGTTCAAGGACGAGGTACGACAGGTGGGCCTAGAACTTGATCTTCCCAGAGAATTGCTAATAAGACAGCCCTTTCCAGGTCCAGGTCTTGCGGTCAGAGTCCTGGGGGAAGTGACCGAAGAGAGGCTTGATATGTTGAGATCTGCCGACGTAATCGTCGAAGAAGAGATGAAGAAGGCAGGGCTCTACGAAAAGGTCTGGCAATCCTTTGCTGTGCTCCTCCCCGTTAGGACGGTGGGTGTAATGGGAGACGAGAGGACCTATGAAAATGTCATCGCCGTTAGGGTGGTGGACAGCCAGGACGCCATGACAGCAGACTGGTCAAGGGTGCCTTATGAGGTCCTTGGGGCGATCTCCAACAGGATTATCAACAGTGTGAATGGCATCAATCGGGTCGTCTATGATATCTCTTCCAAGCCACCGAGTACCATTGAGTGGGAATAACTGGATACCGGATACCTGAAACTTGAAACTTTGTTAAGGTGACCGAGTCATGAGAAGACTTCTCTTGGTTTTTTTGCTGTCTATGGTTTTCTGCCTTCACTTGGTCCATGCAGAATCTCAGCCCGGGCCAAGGTATTATCAGGAGAGGATCCGCACCCTTCAAACATTGCTGGATTCCATTGATGATGTATCCAAGGCCATTGTCGAGACACAGCAGATCCTGCAAAGTCCTAGAGGACTTGGCCGAGAGCAAGGGTTGAGGGCGAATATAGAGGAATTGAGTACAAAACTAAAGGACATGGAGGAGACCTTTAGCCAGCTGGCCACCGACGTGGATTGGCGCAGCTTTAAGGAAAAGAAACGGGTTGAGCTGGATTGGAAAAGTGAACTGGAGGATCTCCTTGGGCCTGTCCTGAGGGAAGTGAAGAAAATGACTTCCCACCCGAGAGAGCTCGAAAGGCTGAGGAGCAAGATAGACCTCTATAGAGCGCAGTTAGATGCGACAAAAAAGGCCATCCAAAACCTCTTTGCCCTGATGACTTATGCCAAGAATGCTGAGCTGATGGAGAAACTGAACAGCGTCATGGGGATGTGGCAAGAAAGGCAACTTGAGATCAGCACCCAGATGAATATCGCCACCCAGCAACTTGATAAGAAACTGGAGAACAAGAAGCCCCTATCCGAAACGGTCCAGGAATTATTGCAGATATTCTTTAAGAGCAGGGGCCGCAATCTCCTGCTTGCCCTTCTGGCCTTTGGCTTTGTGTGGATTACCCTTCATGGCATTCACAGGTTGATCCGAAGATTCAGCCCATTTCATGGCAAGGGCAGGTCTTTTTCTGTCCGGTTATTTGACATGTGCTACATCATTTTTACGGTGCTTGTCTCTCTCCTGGCACTCCTTGGGACACTTTACTCCTTGGGGGACTGGGTTCTACTTTCCCTTGCCGTCATATTTGTCTTGGGGGTGGGGTGGGCGTCAAAGCAGGCCCTTCCCAGGTTTTGGAACCAGGTGACGCTTATGCTGAACTTTGGGTCAGTAAGAGAGGGGGAGGTCGTGATTTATAAAGATATTCCCTATGAAGTATCCTCGATAAATATATATTCAGAGCTTGCCAATAAGAAGCTGTGGGGTGGTTTTGTTCGACTCCATCTAAAAGATCTGGTAGAACTACGATCACGTCCCATATTTGAAAACGAGCCATGGTTTCCGTCTGAATGCGGAGACTGGGTCAGATTAGCAGACGGCACCTACGGAAAGGTGATAGCCCAGACACCCGAGCAAGTGACAGTGAAGTTGCTAGGGGGCGCCATGAAGACATACAAGACGACAGATTACCTGGCCCAGTCGCCAGTCAACCTCTCTTCAGGTTTTAGGATCCCCGTCACCTTTGGGATCGATTACGGACATCAGGCCATCATCACCCGCGAAATACCCGAGATCATCGAACGGGCGGTTACAGATGGTCTTAAGGCAGAGGGATTTGGTGATAGTATAGTCAATATCAGCGTTCAATTTAAGGAGGCCGGACCGTCTTCACTGGACGTGGCTGTCCTGGCAGACTTCAATAAGAATGCGGAGGCCAGTTACGCGTTTCTGGAAAGGGCCATTAATCGAATCTGTGTTGACACCTGCAATCTCCACAACTGGGTGATCCCATTCCAGCAGGTAACGGTTCACATGGCCGAGTCAAAGTAACGGCCCTATCCAGCCGTAAGAAACCCTCTTTGCTGAGAAGATACGTTGGTCCTCGTCCGTGAATAGATCTTCCACCGATCAACAATGAGCAATCGGAAGCCATCAGTTTTCGTTTCGGGATATTGAACAGCCAGAGAGATATGGCCGAGCTGTCGGAAGAGATGCTCGATATCGTGCATTGCTCAGACACGGGCTAGATCTGGGAGGACGATAGTGGACAAGAAGAAGATAGAAGAAGAGCTCGAAAATGCGGTGCACGAATTCCAGGAGGCATTCAAGACCTTTGAAAGAGCAGCCAAAAGGCTCATGGCTATCATGGAGTGTGTGCATCATGAGAGGCGCAAGGAATTAGAGGTCATTTCCGGTAATACCCAGCGCATGCATGAGTTCGTGGTCCAGATGATGGACGATAGCGGGGAGATGGTAGAAAAATGCTTTGGCATAAGGTGTGTGGCGGAAGATCCCAATAAAGATAGAGACACAGACAGATCTTCTTAACCCTTTATTTATTTTGTCCCCGATTTGGCCCTAAGAGCCATTGGAGGACGGAAGGAGGTAAGTGACTATGACAGATGTCGAGGATACTCTTAACAAGAGCAGTGACCCTGCAGTCCAGCAAATGATTGCCAAGGAAGGAGCGAAGGTGCGACACTGATCCTTGCATGAGCTTCGGAGGATTTTCTAATGGAAAAGCCAACCTATGAGAAATTGCAGCAGAGGCTGAATCGGTTGGAGGAAATTTGGCGCCATAGAAGTTGTAACCGATTACACACCTCAAGAGATGGCTGAGCTGGCGCTCAGGGAGAGCGAAGAGAAATACAGGAGCCTTGTTGAGGATAGTTTTGACGGGATATTCATCCAGAAAGGGACCAGGATCATATTTGCAAACAGACGATTGAACGAGGTGCTGGGATACGAGGAAGGAGAGTTGGTCGATGTGGGGCACTGGATGGGCTACCATATTTCGCAAGTGTCTCTGCGAACTGCCCGAGCGTACTGGCTGCCTCAAGGATTTTCCTTCACCCAATCGGTGAACGGATTTAGTCTGCGGAGCTGCAAGTACCAGGGCTTCTCCAAATATACTTGCGAAATTCGGGATGATTATGCCTAGAGGGGTCAACGGACGGGAGACATACGATGAGATAGTCAAGATCAATCCGGGCCAGAAAGCGATCATAGCAAGTGGCTTTTCTGAGACCGAAGATGCCGAAATCGCGCAGAAGCTGGGTGCAGGGAGGTACATCAGGGAAACCATACACCTTGGAGAAGATCGGACTGGCGGTCAAAGAAGAACTGGGAAAATAGCGGTATTGACAGAGAATGGGCCAGGGTATAAGATTCTTTTGAAATGCCAGAAGGGGATGAGGGATGGGCGAGAAAAAGGCGAGAGATATCACGCTGGAAGTCCTCATCAGCATCCGGGATGAGATAAGGGGACTGAGAGAAGACACCAACAGGCGCTTTGAGCAGATGGAGAAACGGCTCGCAAAGATCGAGTGTGATATTTCGCAGATCAGGGAAGATAGTGGGCATATCGTTGCTCGTTTCGACAGGGACTATCTCATTCTGGCAACTGATCTTGATGGCGTAAAGAGGCGGTTGAACGTCTGCGAGCGCCACCTGGGAATTGTCGCCAGCCAATAGCAAAAAGGCGTTGTCTCAAAGTTCAACTGATACCCTGGTTCGCTGTGCCCCAATGGGGCCTATGGGGGCTCATATACAAGGTAAAAGATGGTACGTATATGAGCCCCTTTTTGTCTTTCCTGACAAGAGGAGGGTTTCTTGATGCACAGAAGGCCAACCTATGAAGAGTTGAAACAGAGGGTAGAGGAATTGGAACTGCAAATAGAGGGGTACCGAGAGGTCGAGTTGAAAAGGGGCAAGCACGAAAAGGGAGACATCTTGGATAGCATTAGCGAGCACGTGATATATCATGACACAGAGCAGCGGGTGCTCTGGGCGAACCGGGCTGCGGCAGAGTCGGTGGGTGCCATGCCAGGGGAATTGGTCGGACGGTATTGCTATGAGATCTGGCATCAGCGGGCAGAGCCCTGTGAAGATTGTCCGGTTATTGAAGCTATTCGGACCGGTAGCCCCCATGAGAGAGAAGGCACACGCCTTGATGGCCGGATTTTTTTCATGCGTGGGTACCCCTTTCGGGATGCAAAGGGAGAGATCATTGGCGCTGTTGAGGTGACGGAAGAAATTACGGAGAGGAAGTTGGCCGAGGCGGGATTGAGGGACTCGGAGGAGAGATATCGAGGACTTTTCGAGAATTCGACTGATTTCATTTATACCCTGGATCTCGAAGGCAGCTTTACAGAGGTAAATAGGGCAGCAGAGCGTCTCACCGGCTATACAAAGAAAGAGCTGGTGGGCATGAATTATAAGGATTATACCCCATCTGATGACCACGAGAAGATCTTTGATGCCTTCAACCGGGTTTTTGTGACAGGGATTCCTTTACAGGATTTCCCGCTGGAGGTAATCATCAAAGACGGGACCAAGAAATACTTTGAGACCAGCGCCACCATCTTGAGAAGGGGAGAGGAGATTATTGGTTTTCAGGGCAGTTCAAGGGATGTTACGGCTAGGGTTCACACTGAGGAAGCGTTGCGGGAGAGCGAGGAGAAGTACCGATCCCTTTTTGAGCAGTCAAGAGATGCAATCGTTATTACCAGTGAGAGAGGAGGATTTGTTGACGCCAACCGATCTGGCCTGGAGCTCTTTGGTTATACGAGGGATGAAATGACAAAGATAAATTTTCAAAGGCTATACGTTGACCCCAACGATGGGTACAGATTCCAGAAAGAGATGGACCAAAGGGGTTTTGTCGGTGATTTTGAGACAAGGTTGAGGAAGAAGGATGGGACTGTGATGGATTGCCTCTTAAGTGTGGTTCGGCAACGGGCTCAGCAGGGCGCCATTTCACGGTATCAAGGCGTCATCCGGGATATTACCGATCAAAGACGCCTTCAGGCACAACTTCAGCATGCCCAAACGATGGAGGCAATCGCAACCCTGGCCGGGGGCATTGCCCACCAGTTTAACAACGCCTTGACTTCCATAATTGGTTACGCCGGCCTTCTTGAAATGGATTTCCTTAATAATGAGAAGGTTATGAAATATGTACAGGCGATGAAGACATCCGCACACCGGATGGCCCACCTGACCGGCCAGTTGCTGGCCTACGCCCGTGGAGGGAAATACAATCCCCAGACCCTGTCGTTGACGAATTTCATAGAGGACACCCTTCCCCTGATCCAACACACGATCCAGCCCGACATCCGTGTGGAAACGGACCTGCCGGTGGACACCTGGGGCGTGGAGGCGGATAGGACCCAGATGCAGCTGGTGCTCTCCGCCATAATGGCCAATTCAAACGAGGCCATAGAAGGGCCGGGCCGTATTCGTGTTTCCACAAGGAACCTGGAGCTTGACCACAGGCAGCTCAGTGGGCATCCTGGCGCCAGGCCTGGCCCGTATGTCCGCCTGAGTATACAGGATGACGGGAAGGGAATGGACGAGGAGACAAAAGGCAGGATATTCGAACCCTTTTTCACCACACATTTCATTGGCCGAGGGCTGGGTATGGCATCGGTTTACGGCATTGTCAGCAATCATAGAGGGTGGATTGAGGTTGACTCAGAACCGGGAAAAGGGACAGAGGTCCGTATCTATTTGCCGGCCTTTGGGCCTGAGGCAGAGATAGAGGCAGGGGAAGGGGCTATGCCCGGGACAGGTATTGAACTCCCCGGGGGTCAGGGAATTGTCCTGGTGATTGAGGACGAAGAAGATGTAATGAGGATAACCCGAGTGGCGCTGGAGAGACTCGGCTACCGCGTCTTGGAGGCCAGGACAGGCGGTGAGGCCGTGGAAATTGCCCGGACCTTTGATGGGGATATTGACCTTGCCCTCCTGGACATAAGACTCCCTGATATGAGTGGTGGCAAGGTGTATCCTCTTATCATGGAGGCCAGACCGAAGCTGAGAGTGATCGTATGCAGCGGTTATGCCATTGATGGCCCTGCCAGGGAGATAATTGATGCAGGTGCAGAAAACTTCATTCAGAAACCGTTCCTGGTATCAACACTGGCTGAGAAGTTGAAGGAGGCGTTGGAGGGTAAGTAATGCCGACCTCCGGTTATGCGATCTCGCAGACGGCATTGCTCAAGGCCACCCCCCGTTCTGTCTCCACCTGCACGATGGCCCGGCCCTCTTGCATCCAGCAGTGCGTGGTGAGGGTATCTCCGGGATAGACCACACTGGCAAACCGGGCCCTGAAGCCCTTAAGGCGCTCCACCTGGCCGCCTAATACGTTACTGACGATATCCCTGACGACAAAGCCGTAAGTACAGAGGCCATGAAGGATCGGTCTATCGAATCCCCCCTTTTTGGCGAAATCCGGTACCAGATGCAGGGGATTCAGGTCGCCGCTGAGCCGGTAGAGCGCTGCCTGATTTTCAGGGATTTTGGAGGTGAGGGTGTAGTCCGGCAGCACGCCTTCAGGCGGATTCACCATCTCGGACTTTGGACCGGGGTCTCCCCCAAAGCCGCCTGCGCCCACATAGAAATTAACCCAGTCGGTATCAAAGACATGGCTCCCGTCCTCTGTGTGGCCTGTTACATGGATATGGTAGAGAGCTGCCTTTCCCTTGTCGTATATATTTGTCACCTCGCCCACCACTGAAAAGCGGCCCTCTGATGGCAGGGGCTCAAAGAGCCGGATCGCATGCTCGCCGTGCAGGAAGCGTGAGAAGTCGACCTGGCCCGGCGAAAGGGGGAAGGCCTTGATAGCCGGAACCACGCAGAAGCTGGGCAGGACCTTCAGGCCCCCGGGTGCGTTTTCATACACAAGATCCAGATCCTCAGCAGAGGCCCCCACACCCAGGGCATAAATGACCACGTCCTTCCATGTGTACTCAAAGATTACTGGTTCTGTCTTCCTGCCTATAACACCCAGATCCACTTGGGGCATAATCCACCTCCTTAGTCGTTTCTGGCCTTGGGTTTGATGACAACGGCCGGTCTTGTCCTTCCTGAGTACCTGAATCCTTCCGTCTCCCTTATGGTTCCATATCTCTTCTCCAGTTCCTCTAACGGGGCGGCATCCAGGGCCCTGACCGGGCAGGTCTCGATGCAACTGGGGGGCTTGCCTTGAGAGAAGCGGTCGAGACAGTAGTTACACTTTCTCATCCTTGCCCCCTTCTCAGGCCCGAACTGGGGGGCGTCATAGGGGCAGGCCTTGAGGCATTTTTCGTCGCATTCCCTATTCCCCAGACAGGCATCGCTATCCACCAGGACGATGCCATCTTCATTCCTCTTTTTTATGGCGCTGCTCGGGCATGCCGGAACACAGACCGGATCCAGACAGTGCCAGCAGGGGGCAATCATATAGCTGACAGATACGTTTGGGAACTTGCCCCTTTCCGTGTAAAGGAGCCGCACCCAGTTCTCTGGCCCGGCCGGTATGTCGTTCCAGTCCTTGCAGGCCACAGTGCAGGCACTGCAGCCCGTGCACCGGGTCTGATCGAAGTAAAATCCTACCTGCATTGGAATACCTCCACTTACGCCTTTTCCACCTGTACAAGGCACGTATTCATGACACAGGCCCCACCCCCTGAGTAGGCATCGTTTGTAAGGGTGTTCGCGCAGCCTCCACGGTCGATTCCGTTTTCATCCGGATCATACCAGGCGCCCTCAAATATGCAGAGAACTCCTGGCATGATACGCTCCGTCACCCAGGCCGTGATGGCCACCTTGCCGCGATCGTTAAACACATGGATCTTGTCCCCATCCTTGATCCCCCTTGGTTCTGCGTCGACCGGGTTGATCCAGGCCCGGTGGGGCTCCACCTCCCTGAGCCATTCCACCTTATACAGTTCAGAGTGTACCCTGTTCCTGGGATGGGGGG
>CAYVMN010000084.1:0-18604 GCA_964452575.1 uncultured Desulfobacteraceae bacterium
CCCCCTTACCTTTAATACAGTTTCTGCCAGGCAGGGGAGAGGAAAAAAGACCCTCGCGGTCGGCTGCCTTTCTTTCAAAACTAAAGTGTTAAACTCCTTGTATCTATTAATTCACTTGAAGTTATCCCGCGTGCCCCGACAACAACAAAGGCATGTTCGTGATTTTTCCTCCACCGCAATTCGGACACCATATGGTTTGGGGCGACTGCACGACCAACCAGGGAGTGACGGGATTTCATTCAAATCCTGGTGGAGGCACGAAACCTTGAAAATTGCGTTCAAGCAATCGTGCAAAGTGAAGGCACATGTGATCGCCATATTGGGGCCCGACAATCTGTACACCAACAGGCAGGCCATCACTGGCAAATCCAACCGGTGCCACCGTGGATGGCAGGTAGAAGTTGCATGAGTAGCCAGCCCAGAACATCTGCGTCGTCGATGGTTGCGCTCTACCATTGACCATGATCATGCGCTCCCATCGCTCACCTATCTGGTTGTGGGGGAAGGCCGTGGTGGTTGCAGCAGGGCATAGCAGCAGGTCATAATCACCAAAAAAATCCGCCCACTCAAGGCGCATCCTGTGGCGCGTTTCATTGAACTCAAGCCATTCTTTGTGATACATGGCCTGGGCACGAATCATCTGCGCCGGATAACTCCCGTCTTTTTGATCAATTGACCTCAATGCCTCTAAATTCTTCTGGAACTCTTCAGTTGTAAGCCGTCCCACCGTTGCCGCGCGCAGTAGCCGGATATAGTTCTTATGGGCCTTGTGGGAATCAATCTTTGGCCGGCCGTTCTCTCTTACCTTAACCTTGCTTTTCACAAGGAAATCGGTTAGGGCCTTAAGCCTCTCCTGTACTTCCTCATCCACTTCTGCCTCAGGGTCTGTGTAGATGATGGCGATCTTGTAGTCGCGGAGTGTCTTTTTCTTTGACTTCGGCAGTCTCAGTTGCCACCCGGCCCCATCGATATCATCAGGCCCGGCCATCACATCCAGCGCGAGGACAAGATCATCGGCACTGCGTGCCAGTGGACCAACGGCTGAAATATCGGTGGCTGCGACCACCCCGGGCAGGGCCTGGCCGCGGGGCGAGACAATACCATAGGTAGGCTTATGGCCATAGACGCCGCAGTAATGGGCCGGGTTACGAATTGAGGCCCCGATGTCGCTTCCTGCCTCAAGGCCGGTTAGCCCGGCAGCAAGGGCTGCGGCTGATCCACCTGAAGACCCGCCTGGCACACGCGAAACGTCCCAGGGGTTGTTTGTTGTCCCGTAGATTTCATTGAAGGTCTGCCAATCTGCAAGATAAAATGGAACGTTGGTCTTACCGAAGAGGACCGCCCCCGCCTTTATCAGGCGATCCACCACAATTGCATTCTTTTCGGGATAGTTGTCCTTATATTCCGGTACGCCCCAGGTCGTTGGCATGCCAACCACATCATAAGAGTCCTTGATCGTCATGGGCAGACCGTGAAGGGGGCCCCACACTTTGCCCCTCGTGAGCGCCTTATCGGCAGCCTTCGCACGCCTGCGGGCCGCCTCAATATCCATGAAAACGATCGCGTTGATCTTGGAGTTATAACGCCCGATTCTTTCCAGATAGAGTTCAAGCAATTCCAGGCATCCAACCTTCTTTCTGCGGATCAGCGAAGCCAGTTGTTTTGCTGAACGAAATGGAAGTCTCATCATCGTTTCCTCCTCTAACCTTGCTAGTTGGTAATAATTTAGCGCTTTGAAAACAGTGATGAATCGCCTGACCGACCGTGAGGGTCTTTTTTCCTCTCCCCTGCCTGGCAGAAACTGTATTTAAAGGTAAGGGGGCGTACCACTGGCTGTCAAGAATTTGGGTTACGTCCTTTGGAAAAAAGACCCTCGCGGTCTTCTGCCTTTCTTTCAAAACGCTAAAATGTTACGCTAGTTATCTTCATAGTCTAAGATCCTGAAACTTGTGTCAAGCCCCCCTGTAATACCGGGCGGGCCCTTGACACTGGAATTTTATTATTGACAATGTCATCATGCCGTGATCCAAGTCCCGGAAAATACCCAAATGGTCCGGAATGGGCCTAACGCCTGTCTGGTTGGTTTTGGAGATGCCTTTACTTCTGCCCCGTATCGTCATAGCCGCATTGAGAGGGGGGAGCGGTAAGACCGTCGTGTCGCTGGGCCTTATTACTGCCTGGCGGGAAATGGGGTACAGTATCGCCCCTTTCAAGAAAGGGCCTGATTTTATTGATGCTGGGTGGCTGGGTCTTGGCGCCGGCCGGCCCTGTCATAACCTGGATCCCTTTCTGATGAACCAGGGGCAGATCCTGCAATCCTTTCACTCGAATGCAGAGGGGGCTGATCTATCTGTTATTGAAGGTAATCGCGGTCTTTATGACGGCATGGACATAGTGGGTTCTTGCAGCACCGCTGAATTGGCAAAACTCCTGGATGCCCCTGTCCTGCTGGTCTTGGATGTGACCATGGCGACCCGGACTGTGGCGGCTGTCGTAAAGGGATGTCAGACATTTGACCCGGAAATTAATATTGCAGGGGTCATCCTGAACAAGGTGGCGGGGTCTCGCCAAGAGACGCTAATCAGAAACGCCGTCGAGAGATATTGTGAAATTCATGTGGTGGGGTCACTCCCCAAGATGAGGGACAACCCGTTTCCTGAAAGACATATGGGACTTGTCCCCTACCAGGAGAGTGAGCATGAGGAAAAGGCCATCTCGTGGGCCAGACGGGCAGTCAAGGAGTATATTGACCTGGACCAAATCTGGGGAATCGGCCAGGGGGCGGGGAATATGGAGAAAAGGCCTGGTGGTCAGAGGACCCTTTCGGTCCTCAGGACCTCAGATGAACCCCCCAGGATAGGATTCATAAGGGACAGGGCATTTTGGTTTTACTACCCAGAGAACCTGGAACAGCTGGAGCGTATGGGCGCCTGTCTTGTAGAAATCAACTCCATTTCACAGAGGTCTTTGCCTGACTTGAATGCGCTTTACATTGGGGGGGGATTTCCAGAGACCCAGGCAGAGGCCCTGGCAGATAACTCTATTTTTCGGGATACACTCCGCGAGGAAGTCAACAGAGGTCTACCTGTCTACGCCGAATGTGGCGGGCTTATGTATCTTGGTGAGGGCATTGTGGTGGAAGAAAAGCACTATCCCATGGTGGGGGCACTCCCGGTCCAGTTCAAGATTCAAAAAAGGCCCCAGGGGCATGGATATACGGTCTTGGAGGTGGACAAGCCCAATCCCTTCTATCCAGTCGGGAAGACCTTGAAAGGGCATGAATTTCATTACTCAGAGGCCATTCTCATCAGTGAGGAAGGGATACATTTTGTCTTCAAGGTAAAAAGGGGGAATGGCGTAAATGGCGAAAGGGATGGTCTTTGCAGGAAAGGCGTTTTGGCCACCTATACCCATGTGCATGCAGCCGGTAATGACCTCTGGGCAAAGGGCCTCTTCCGGGCCGCAATCGATTATGGGAAGAGGAAAAAATCAGAAATTGTGAAAAGAGATATTGACAAGGATAGAAGAGCGAACTAATCTAGTACGTTAAATGTCTGTGGAAGGATTAAACCGCTGCGGATCGGTTAACATACCAAAAAAAGGAGGTTTTTAGTTATGCCAACGGTAGAGTTTGAAGGGAACACCTTCAGTGTTGATGAAGACGGGTTCATCGACGATTTTCAAAACTGGAATGAATCATGGATGCGGCATGTGAAGCAGACCGAAGGTATCGAAGAATTGACCGATGAACACTTCAAGGTAATCGAGGTGCTTCAGGAGTACTATAAGAAGAACGGGATCGCCCCGATGGTCAGGATTCTTTCGAAGGTCACAGGCTATAAACTGAAATATATCTACGAGCTCTTTCCATCTGGCCCTGGGAAGGGGGCATGTAAGATGGCCGGGTTGCCAAAACCGACAGGTTGTGTCTAAGATTCATCTGAGATCAAGAAGACCGCTTCTGAAAAGATACTTTTTCCGGTAGGTTAGGGCATGAGGTGAGGGGGTGCTTTCTCATTTTGTGCCCTTTTTGTGGCCCTTTGTTAACAAGTTCCAGTCTATTGGGAACAGATACCCTTATAGAGCTCAGGTCTCCGGTAGGGAAGGAAATGTCTCATCCTGTGGTTTCTCACCTCCTCCAACAGCTTGGCATTGAGCTCTATCAGAATCATCCTCTCCTGGTTTCCCATGTAACTCTCGATAATCAGTCCTGACGGATCGATTCCCAGGATCACTCCTGGAAATGAGAGGGCCCCGGAGGTTTCGCCTACCTGGTTACAGGCCACGACAAAGAGGCTGTTGTCAAAGGCCCTGCTCGGTAGGTGCCTCAGCCAGCTTTCCATCTTCTCTTCCGGATTGCCCCGCGGCGAGGCATGGGGCAGGAGGATGAGTTCGGCCCCCTTAAGGGCCATCACCCTACTGATTTCAGGGAAGTGGGACTCATAACAGAGCTGGACGCCAAAGGTAAACCCGCTGCAACCGAAGAGAGGGATCTCCCCTCCGGCCCGGTAAATCGCCTTTTCAGGCGGGGGGAGGTGGGTCTTACGATAAAGGCCCATCAATCCATGAGGACCTGCCACAATCTGGCTGATATAAGGCCCAGTCTGATCGCCCATCTCAATGACGCCAGCCAAAACAACCAGGCCTTTCTTCCGGGCCATGTCGCCGATCCGACGGACGATGGATTCCAGGGAGTGATCATTGTACAAATCGATAGGAATTTCGAGGGTATAACCGGTGATGGAGAGCTCCGGGAAGCAGACGAGATCGGCCCCCATCTCTGCGGCCTCCGTCACATAGGATTCTGTGCTCTCCAGGTTCTTTAGTAAATCACCCGGCTCAGAACGCATGCAAACAGCAGCGACACGGAGATCTTTCACAGCGCCTGGTTCCTTTCAGCCCTTGGCACGACCTTCCGACCCTTGAGGATTGGACAGCCGTGCTACTAGAATATACTTGTCGTAGACCAAGGATTCCCCCTTGCTGGAAATGTCGAACTGCCTTCCTGGGTATTTGTTGCTGCCGCTGTAAAGGATATGAAACCCGGCTCGCTCCAGTGCCACTTGGGCCGGGATATGATCGTTCACCCAAAAGCTTGTGAGGATGATCGCCCCTTTCTTATCCAGGACCTTGGCCGTTTCCTCAAAAATCCCCTGCCATATCCTGGGACCGTCGGGGGATGTAGAGAGGTTGGGATGTTCGAAGAGGACCAGATCATATGTCTCTTTCAGGTAATCGGTAAGGTACCGGGCGTCTGCAGCGATAAAGGTGGCCAGTCCGCCCAAGGCCTCCTTTGCCACGGCAAAGGCCTCTGCCTTCAGATCGATACATACATATTTGGGGGGGCCCAGACCTTGACTTGCAAGATAGAGGGCTACACCCAGGTAATTCCACTTTGCGCTGTTTCCGCAGCCTATGTCTAGGACATTCGGGTTTGGAAGAAGTCTCGCCTGAACCTCGGCCAGATACTCGGAAAGCATCATCATCCATCGCGTTTCTGGGGTGGGCCCCTTATGGGGACCAGTCCAAGGCCTATGTCTATGTACCTTCACTTTCAAGGCCTTCTCTCATCGGGTATCAGGGAGTTTTGAAAGTTTGTATTGGACACTGTCCACCAGGGCCTGCCAGCTTGCCTCGATAATATTTTCAGAGACACCGATGGTAGACCATATGTCGTGCGAATCCCTTGATTCGATCTGCACCCTCACCTTGGCCGCCGTGGCATCCCTCCCGTCAATGACACGCACCTTGAAATCCACCAGTGCCATCTCGGCAATATTAGGAAAGAATTTGGTCAGGGCCTTTCTTAGGGCATTATCGAGTGCGTTTACCGGGCCCTGCCCTTCGGCCGCCGTAATCTCCTGGTCATCTCCCACAGAGATCTTTATCGTGGCGTGGCACGTGCCAGGGCCTGTCCCGTCCTTTTCGGTGGTCACCCTGAATGACTCAAGGGTGAAGGGCTCTTCGAATTGGCCGGTCACTTTCTTGATCAAGAGCTCCAGGGACCCTTCGGCCGCGTCAAACTGATACCCCTGGTCCTCCAGCCTCTTGATCTCCCGGACTATCTTTTTGCTGTCATACCCGTTTCCTCCAAGCCTTATCTCCATTTCCCTGGCCTTGTACTCGATGTTGCTCTTGCCTGCTAGGTCAGAAACCAGGACCCGTCGCCTGTTGCCCACCAGGGCCGGATCGATATGCTCATAGGATGCCGGATTCTTGAGGATGGCGCTGACGTGAATCCCACCCTTGTGGGCAAAGGCACTCTTGCCTACGAACGGACTCTGGTTCCGTGGCGGCACATTAACCACCTCACTTACAAAACGGGAGAGCTCGGTCAACTGCCTCAGCCGATCAGGACCAACACATCGATGGCCGAGCTTTAACTGGAGATTGCCTATGACAGAAATAAGGTCCACGTTCCCGCACCGCTCTCCATACCCATTGATCGTTCCCTGGACTACATGGGCACCTGCCCGAACGGCTGTCAATGCGTTGGCAAGGGCCATCCCGCAGTCATCGTGGGTGTGGATCCCCACGGGCAGATTTGTTCGAGCTATGGCATCCCTCACAACGGTCTCGATCTCCTCAGGCATTGATCCGCCGTTTGTGTCGCATAAGACTATCATATCCGCCCCCCCGTTTGCGGCTGCATTGATGGTCTTTAGGGCGTATTGCGGGTGGTGCCTGTATCCATCAAAAAAGTGCTCGGCATCGAAGATGACCTCAAGCCCCTGGCTTTTCAAATAGGCCAGGGTATCTTCTATCATGGCCAGGTTTTCATCCAGAGATACACCAAGGACCTGGGATACATGGAAGTCCCAGCTCTTGCCAAAGATGGCTGCCGATCTTGCTTCAGTCCTCAGGAGGGCATTTATTCTTTCATCCTCTTCTGCCTTGATTCGAGGCCTCCGTGTGCTTCCGAAGCCAGTTATTCGGGCGGTACGGAAGGACACCTTACGTACCATCTCGAAAAACCTGGCGTCTTTCGGGTTAGAGCCTGGCCAGCCCCCTTCCACATACTGGATGCCAAAGTCGTCCAGCTTTTTGGCGATACGGAGTTTGTCCTCAGCTGAGAGGCTAACCTCTTCCCCTTGAGTTCCGTCTCTGAGGGTGGTGTCATAAAGGATTATCTGCCTTGGCATGGTGTTTCTCTCCAGTCTTGTTGTTCAAAAAAAATCCGTTACCAGGCGGGCCTGATAACGGATTTTTGGGGATCCTATTCAAATCATTGGTTCATTACCAGGCCCGGTAGCTTGGGGTTGCCCGCCAAGAGGAGGAGCAATAGGGATATAATTATCCCTATTGCCCTGATAATGCCGATGATGTTTTTATAGACTAGCCCCATCTTGTTTAACGCCCCAATCATGCCGGAGATTGAACTCTAAATAGATAATAAATTATATATAATCTAAAAGTTCTTGTTTGTCAAGGATTTTTCAGCCATCTTAGGCAAGAGAAAACCGGTCCGCAGGCCTCTTCACTCCGGGCATCAGAAGATTTCTACCCCCTCACTTGTCCCACCTCCAAACTCACTCATAGCCTCTGCTGCAAGTGTTAGTCCAGCCCTCAGATGATCTGCCCCAATCCCAGGGACACCATAGGCATAAAAGAGGACATTTCGTGTTTCTTCCCTGACCCTCGTCTTCTCGTCCGCACCCTGGCAGAGGACACAGACGATATCTCTTTCGTCTCTAAATACTATTTCTCCTTCTTTGGTCGTGAGCTCCCTTTGGCCCATCCCCAGGCAAGTCTCACCCCCCGCTGCCAGGTCGAGGGTCAATTTCCCATCAAAACGGTCAAAATCTGTTACCGCAACCAGTATGCCCGCGCACATCTCTGCCATGAAGTGGGTATCCACCATAAGGTTATATCTGGGGAACCCGCTGCTGACAGTCCTTTTCAAATGCCTGGGCAATGGACATTCGTACCCGAAGGCCTCAAAGAATCTGTCGTAGATTTCTATCCGGTTGCTGATCTGCCCAAGGGTCTCCCGCCTCCTCATCTTTCGCAGGAGCTTTCTCTTATACTGATCGAAGCCTGGAGGATTGAAGTGGTTCTTACATCCTGAGACGAGGGTGAGGCCAAAAGGGACCTCCGGATAGGTGGAGCTGTAACGGGGTGACTTTGAGAAGAGGGAATCGTTGGTTGACAAAGACATGACAATCAGCCTATTGGTTCTTCTTGTGAATGAGCATCAGCCCCTGTAGGGTCAGGAATTCCTCGATATGATCGATTGACTCAGAGGCATCGCAGATCAGAGGGGCGAGCCCGCCGGTCGCCACTACCGTAAGCTCTTCACCTGACTCCTTCTTCATCCGGTTTACGATTCCATCCACTAACCCCGCATACCCGTAGATGATGCCCGCATTCATACTGCTGATTGTATCATGGGCTATCACACTCCTTGGCCGTGCGAATATCTCGACCCTGGGCAGCTTGGAGGCATTCTGGAAAAGGGCCTCACAGGAAATCAACACCCCGGGCGCGATGGCCCCACCCATGTAAGCCCCCTCACCCGATACGTAGTCAAAGGTAGTGGCTGTTCCAAAATCTACCACCACGAGGGCGGTGCCATACTTGTCATAGGCCGCTACTGAGTTTACGATGCGGTCGGCCCCCACTTCCTTGGGGTTATCATATTTGATGGGCATCCCGGTCTTTAGACCTGGCCCCACAATCATCGGATTTATATCGAAATAGCGGAGGCAGAATTCCTCTACGGTCCTCAAGAGTGTCGGGACAACGCAGGAGACTATCGAGTTTCTTACATCCGAGAGCCCCAACCCGGCCATGCGGAAGAGGTTGCTCACCAGGATCCCAAGTTCGTCCGGTGTGGTCTCCTTTTCGGTCCTTATCCGCCAGTGCTGGAGTATCCTCTCGTCCTTAGTGACGCCCAAGACAATGTTGGTGTTGCCAATGTCAATGCAGAAAAGCATGCCTTCTCACCTACCCTGAAGCCCCTATACGCATTATTGCATCAATAATCCTAACCGTCTCAACGGCCTTTTTCACGTTATGTACCCTTACCACTTGGGCACCATTCATCACCCCTGCGGCTACGGTGGCCATGGTGCCTATCTCCCTCTCGTTTACCCCTTTTTGAAGGATATGACCGATAAAGGCCTTGTTGGAGGTCCCTAGCAAGACGGGTCTTCCAAGAGATCTGAGCCTCGATAGCTCTCTAATAATCCCCAGGTTGTGTTCAAAGGTCTTTCCAAAACCTATTCCGGGGTCTACAAGGATCAACTCTTCCCTGACCCCCGCTGCCACGGAACGTTCTATGGCGTCCTTAAGGAATCTGGAAATCTCGGAAATGAGGTCGTCATAGGAGGGATTGACCTGCATGTTCTCCGGGGTGCCTTTCATGTGCATGAGGATCAGAGGCACATCACCCTGGGCCGCAACCGATGCCATCCGAGGATCAAATCGGAGGGCACTGATATCATTGATTATTGAAGCCCCTGCCTTCAGTGCTTCCCTGGCCACCTCACTCTTGTATGTATCTATGCTTATGGGGATGTTCAACAGATCCCTGAGGGCTGCTATGACGGGTATCACCCGATCGATCTCTTCGTTGACAGAGAGCCTCTGGGAAAAAGGCCTTGTTGATTCCCCGCCCACATCGATGATGTCGGCGCCGTCTCTGGCCATCTGGAGACCGTGCTCAATGGCCTCGTTCGCCTCGTGAAATCGACCTCCATCTGAAAAAGAATCGGGAGTTACATTCAGGACCCCCATCACATGGGTCCTTTCATCCAGGTCTAGGACGTAATCCGACCATGTAAGCCTAAAGCCCATGTTACCTTATTGTCTGGAGGATTTGGGATCCTTTTTTTTGGAGGCAGGTCTCTCTGGCCCAGACCCCTTGGCATTTCTCATTATCTCGTCGATATTCTCGCTGTTCAGGGTCTCTCTCTCAAGAAGGGCATTGGCCATCCTGTGTAAGATATTCAGATTGTCCTTAATCAGTTGACAGGTCTTGGAGTAAGATTCGGTCACTATTCTCTTGACCTCTGCATCGATTTTTTGTGCAGTTAACTCGCTGTAGTCCCTGTGTTGGGCGATTTCCCTTCCTAGGAATATCTGCTCTTCATTCTTGCCAAAGCTGAGCGGCCCAAGCTCATCGCTCATACCGAAATCGCATACCATCTTGCGGGCAAGATCCGATGCCCTATCAATATCATTCCCAGCACCGGTTGTCTGCGTACCTAGAATGATCTCCTCTGCGGCCCTTCCACCCATCAGTATGGATATGTTGTTAAGGAGGTGCTCTTTGGGGTAAGTGTGCTTTTCGTCCACCGGGAGCTGCTGTGTCAATCCAAGGGCGCGGCCCCTCGGGATGATGGTCACTTTGTGAATCGGGTCTGTATCGGGGAGTAATTTGGCTATCAAGGTGTGCCCGGACTCATGATATGCGGTAATTTTCTTTTCTTCGTCACTGATGATCATGCTTTTGCGTTCTGTACCCATCAGGACCTTGTCCTTGGCATTCTCAAAATCCACCATCTCTACCCGGTCTTTTCCCTGCCTGGCCGCCATTAGGGCCGCTTCATTCACCATATTTTCTATGTCAGCGCCCGTAAACCCCGGAGTACCCCGGGCAAGTACCTTGACGTCCACGTCATCGGCAACCAGCTTCTTTTTGAGATGGACCTTGAGGATTCCTTCACGGCCTCCAATGTCTGGAACCGGAACCACCACCTGCCTGTCAAACCGGCCAGGTCTCAGTAGGGCAGGATCAAGGACATCGGGTCTGTTAGTGGCAGAGATCAGGATAACGCCTTCGTTGGACTCAAAACCGTCCATTTCCACAAGAAGTTGATTGAGGGTCTGTTCCCTCTCATCGTGTCCCCCCCCTAGGCCTGCCCCGCGGTGTCGGCCCACAGCATCTATCTCATCAATGAATATTATGCAGGGGGCATTCTTCTTGCCCTGGACAAAGAGGTCCCTCACCCGAGATGCACCCACACCCACGAACATCTCCACGAAATCCGACCCGCTTATGCTGTAAAACGGGACATCTGCCTCGCCGGCAATGGCCCTTGCCAGAAGGGTCTTTCCCGTACCAGGGGACCCCACCAGAAGAACACCCTTCGGGATCCTACCTCCAAGGCGGGTAAACTTCTTGGGGTCCCTCAGAAATTCTACAATCTCTTCCAGTTCCCCCTTTGCCTCCTCAATGCCTGCCACATCCTGAAAGGTCACCTTCTCCTGAGAATCGCTCATGAGCCTGGCACGGCTCTTCCCAAAAGACAGGGCCTTGCCCCCCCCGGCCTGCATCTGCCGCATGAAGAATATCCATACACCAATCAACAACAGCATGGGAACCCAGGACAGGAATACCTGGAACCAAGAGGAGTCTTCCTGCGGTTTTGCGAATATCTTGACCCCCTTGCTCCTGAGCAGCGGGATCAGTTCGGGATCTTTCGGGGCATAGGTCTTAAAGGGCCCTCGCGAGGAGACGCCCATTATATTCTCACCCTGTATGGTAACCTCGATGACGCCCTCGCTCTGCACCATATTTAGAAAATCACTATAGCCGACTGTGGCGCTGTTGCTCCTTGGCTGTTTAAAGACCTGAAATAACATGACCATCATAAGACTTATGACAAGCCAAAGGGCAAGGTTCTTATAAAACGGATTCACTTTGGGATTTCCTCCCCAGACGCCTTAAAAGGGTTGCTGAAAATGCATATCTTGTTTCAGCAAACCCCAAGGTATGATTATCAAAATACCATTTAATTCAAGACATTAAAACAAATTAGAGAAATCATATCACACTTAAGACATAAACAGCAAGTCTTCATAGATACGGTAGGCCCTCATTATCCTTCTCTTCCCTTCAAGCCTTCGCAATAACATTTACTCCGACTTCAATATTATAGTTACGTTTTTTCTAAATTCCATAAAAAACAGATCTTT
This sequence comes from uncultured Desulfobacteraceae bacterium, assembly GCA_964452575.1. Classification (GTDB taxonomy): domain Bacteria; phylum Desulfobacterota; class DSM-4660; order Desulfatiglandales; family Desulfatiglandaceae; genus CAYVMN01. Next base: position 11,923 of record CAYVMN010000084.1, read on the forward strand.
TCATTGTATGGCCTCCGATCCAAGTCCCCTCACTTTTTTGTTGACTTTGCACTCCTCGGTTTATCAACATGTCGGTCATGACTAGGATCACCGAAAAGAGGGGCTGAGGTGGCTGGATATCCTTTTTCTCAAGATGACCTGAGACAGATAAGGGGCCATGGACTGACACTGCAAGAGGTGGAGAGGCAACTTGAGCTCTTTGAGATGCCCCCCCCCTATCTGAGACTCTATCGACCATGCATCGCTGGGGATGGGATTACGGTTATCGATGAGAGAAGGGGGCACACATTAAGAGAGATCTTTGAACAAGAGGCCCCAAAACGTGCCTGTCTCAAATTCGTTCCTGCCTCAGGAGCCGCCACCAGGATGTTCAGGACGCTTCTTCGTTACCAGGCCAAGGGGAAGGAGGTCCTGAGGGAAGCTGTTCTGGCCGAAGCTCAGGCCGGGCAGAAGGATGCAATGGAACTCGAGAACTTTATGGAGGGGATAAGAAATTTTGCATTTTTTGACGAGCTTGCTTCCCTCATGAGGGAAAAGGGGTATCATCTGGATGAACTCATAGAGAGAGGCCAGTTCACGGAAGTCATCGATTTTGTCCTGACAGAAAAGGGGCTCAATTATTCCAACCAGGCAAAAGGCCTCCTGAAGTTTCACTATTACCCCGAAGGAAGCCGCACCGCATTTGAGGAACACCTGATTGAGGGTGCCAACTATGTTGCCCATCAAAATGGGTCAAGCGCCCTTCACTTTACGGTATCAGAAGAGCACTTGGAGGAATTTCAGTATCTTTTTAAAAGGCTAGAGGGGTTTTACGAAGACAAGTACAAGGTGAGGTTTGCTGTCAGCTTTTCCATTCAAAAACAGGCCACAGACACCCTTGCCGTAGATCTGGATAACAGACCCTTTCGCCAAAGGGATGGCAGGCTCTTATTTCGGCCGGGGGGACACGGGGCCCTGATAGAGAACCTCAATGACCTGGAGGGCGATATCCTGTTCATAAAAAACATTGACAATGTGGTCCCGGACCGACTCAAACCCGAGACCTATAAGTGGAAGAAGATCCTTGGGGGCTATCTCATCTCAATACAAAGAAAGGCCTTCAACTATATGGAAAGACTGGAATCAGCGGATTCGGAAGATGAGGTCCTGGACGAGGCCATGGCCTTTTTGAAAGATGACCTTTTTCAGCCTGTCCCGGTTTCAATGGGGCGTGCATCTCCCAAGACAATAAGGGCGTTTCTGGTGAAACAACTGGACTGCCCTATTAGGGTCTGCGGTATGGTCCGGAACGTAGATGAGCCGGGCGGAGGACCCTTCTGGGCCGAGGAACGGTCTGGTGAGATCTCCCGGCAGATCGTCGAAACGGCCCAGATAGATCCTGGCTCTCGAGAACAACAGGCCATCTTGGGCTCCTCTACCCATTTCAATCCAGTGGATCTGGTATGTGGTGTTCGCGACTGGAAGGGGAGGCCCTTTGATCTCCGGGAATTTGTGGACCCAAAGGCAGTTCTTATCACAAGAAAATCGAAGGATGGAAAGGACCTGAAGGCCTTGGAACATCCAGGCCTCTGGAATGGGGCCATGGCCAAATGGATCACCCTATTTGTGGAGGTCCCGCGCATCACCTTCAATCCTGTAAAGACTGTAAATGACCTGCTTCGGAAGGAGCATCAGCCTGGATGATGGAAAGGGGAAGGTGCTGGATGCCGGAGGGAGAGATGATGGGTGGTGTCCCTATCCCAGGTGAGAGTGGGCGTTACTCCCATAGCTTCCTTATGGTTGTGGCCATATTCATAACCTCTCTGATTACGGCCAACATTATCTCCGTTAAGTTGATAAAGGTTTTTGGAATGGTACTGCCGGCAGGGATTATCATATTTCCCATCAGTTATATCGCCGGGGATGTCTTGACAGAGGTATACGGCTATGCCCAGGCCAGAAAGGTGATCTGGCTGGGGTTTTTTTGTAATCTTATCCTGGTCCTAGCCATCTGGGCAGGCAAGGTCATTCCCCCGGCCCCGTTCTGGGATGGGCAGGTGGCCTATGAACGCATCCTGGGCTACGCCCCGCGGCTCCTGGCCGCCTCCTTCCTGGCCTACCTGGTGGGCGAGTTTTTAAACGCTTATGTCTTGGCGAAGATGAAAATCGCCACAAAGGGTCGCTGGCTGTGGACACGCACCATCGGATCAACGGTTGTGGGTCAAGGCATGGATTCCTTGGTCTTCATAACCTTGGCCTTCCTTGGAACCATTCCATTCAAGGTATTGGCACTGGCTATATTGACACAGTGGATCGTCAAATCTGCCTATGAGGCCGCTGCCACCCCTTTCACATACATCGCGGTAAACTCCCTGAAACGGCGAGAGGGTATTGATGTCTATGACCATGACACCCGCTTCAGCCCATTATTGGTCAGCAAGGGCAACTAATCCGGCCTTGTTAATAGAGGTAAGTCGTGATAGAATTGGATGAGGAAGTAAGGCGATGGGGAAGTAGATTACCCAGTTTCATAAAGGAGGCATGTTATGGATAGGCAAGAACTTATGGGATTATTCAACAAGCGGCCCAGGATAGGCACCCTCAGCACCGCCAACCGAAAGGGGGAGGTAAATGTTGCTGTCTTCGGGTCTCCACAGATGATTGACGAAAATACCGTTGTCATGGGGATAGGGAAGAACAGGACGTTTATGAACCTTAAAGAAAACCCCAGGGCAGCCTTCATTGTCATGGAGCCTGGTAAGGCCTTGGCAGACTGGAGAGGCGTCAGGGTATATCTTGAGGCCATGGATATCGAGACCGGCGGTGGTTTCTATGATCAGATCAAGGACAATATCGCCAAGGCGGCCGGTAAACAGGCCGCGCAAATGATCCATGCAGCAATACGTTTTAAGATTAAGGAGGTCAGACCACTGGTCGACATGGGTTAGTCCTGCCGCACTCCCTTATTCTGCCCTGAGGTGCAAGGGGATAGATGGGTATTTATGAACCTGCTCGACATAATTATCTGCGTATTCATGGCCTTGCTGATCATACAGGGGCTCCACAGGGGATTTTTCAGGGAGGTAGGCTCGCTTGGGGGGGTAATCTTAGGAATCTCCCTTGCAAATCTCTTTCAACCACAAGTCACGGCCCTCTTCAGGTCATTTCTCCCCCCAGGGATATTCCTTACAGTGATAGGGTTTGTCCTGGTCTTTCTTGTTGTCCTCGTCCTTTGTAATTTAATGGGCCGGGGTCTAGACAGGCTCTTTGGTAAGGCCCTTCCCGGCTGGGTCAACAAGGCCCCCGCTGCAGGGCTTGCCGGCCTAAAGGGTTTTATTCTCATCTATTTCGGCATCGTCCTCCTTATCTTCTTCGTCCCTTCAAAGGCACCTATGATTACCAAATCCAGACTGGCCCCTATTATCGTCAGTTCTTACCAGTCTGTGGCGGGGGCCATTTTTTCTGAATCGCACCACAGGGGGAAGAAGGTCCCTTGAGAGGTGAAATCGAAATCGGCAGGCCCGTCTCAGAAATGGCCTGAGGCCGTGGCAAAGAATATGGATGATGAAAGACTATGTAAATCCATTATCGCCCTGGTCCAATTGATTCAGCGCCTCCGGGGTCCTGATGGCTGCCCATGGGACAAGAAACAGACAGATTCCACCATAAAGATATACCTGCTTGAAGAGGCGTACGAGGTCCTGGCGGCTATTGAGAAATCATCCCCTCGGGAGGTCTGCTCGGAATTGGGTGATCTCCTCTTTCAAATCCTCTTATTGGCCCAGCTGGCAACGGAAAAGAATCAGTTTGATCTCATTGAAGTTGTAGAGATGATAACAGAAAAGATGATCCGGAGGCACCCGCATGTATTCGGCCAGAAAACGGTTGATAGCGCTGAAGAGGTGGCCATGAATTGGGCCCAGATAAAGAAGGCCGAGGGGGAGTCCTCTGTGGAAACCTCCGTGCTTCTGGAGAGCGTGCCGGTAGACATGCCGGGACTCCTCAGGGCACACAGATTGAGCGAGAGGGTCTCCAAGGTAGGCTTTGATTGGCCAAATGCCGCCGAGATCTGGAGAAAGGTCCAGGAGGAATTTGAAGAACTAGGATCGGCTATTGCCAAGGATGAGAGGGACGAAGTTGCCGAAGAACTGGGAGATCTCCTCTTCAGCATAGTAAACCTTTGCAGGCATTGGGGACTCAATGCGGAACATCTTGTAAGGGTCGCCAATCAAAAATTTCTGGAACGATTCGGAAAGATGGAAAGAGAACTGAAGGCCGCCGGCACTGAACTTGAAGAGGCCTCACCGGATGAAATGAACAGGACCTGGGAAATGGTCAAAGAGCGGGAAAGGCAGTGACCGCTTGTCAAGGAAGAAGACAAAAAGGTGGCCCCGGATAATCTTACGTTGGGGGTTGAAGTTCCTTCTCGTCATCTTGATTTTAAGCATCCTCCCTGTCCTCGCGTTAAGGTATGTGAATCCACCATTCACCACCATGATGATCTACAGGTGGTTAGATAACAGCGATAGCGGTAGAAGCCATATGACCCGCCATCCATGGCGACCGCTCAAAGAGATCTCGCCCCATCTCAGGAGGGCGGTCCTTGCAAGTGAAGATCAGCGGTTTATGACCCATCACGGATTTGACTTTACGGAGATGAATGAGGCGGTAAAGGACATGTTTTCAAGCAGGGGGATCAGGGGGGCAAGCACGATTACCATGCAGACGGCCAGGACCGTATTTCTCTGGCCAGAGAGGAGCTGGCTGAGAAAGGCAGTGGAGGCCTACTACACACTTCTCATTGAATTAATGTGGAGTAAGGAGAGAATCCTTGAGATCTATCTCAACACCGTAGACTGGGGGGAGGAAATCATGGGGGCCGAAGCGGCATCGCAAGGCTATTTCCTCGTCCCGGCTTCCCGTATCACCCGCTCCCAGGCCGCACTCCTGGCCGCTATACTTCCAAGCCCGCACAAGTGGTCCCCGACAAGGCCGAATGCCCAGGTCTTGAGAAGACAGGAGAGGATACTCAAGGATATGGAAAATATGCCGCTACTATATTGAACACTTGAGATCATCTCCCTCAGAAGGGAAGGAGTAGTCCTCCAAAGGGGAATTATTTAGTTGATAGATTCGATCAGATTCTTCCTGCTAAACGCCTTTATTGCCGTCCATAGCTCAGCCCTGTGCCTCTGGGGCCTAATGCTATCGCTCTTCGACAGGGATGGGAAAAGGGTCCATTTCTATGCCGCTGTTCCCTGGGCAAGGGTGATTCTCTGGGTCTGTGGCGTCAAGGTAAGGACCTCAGGATTGGAGAATGTTGAACCGGAGGTACCTCGCATCTATATGACCAACCACCAGAGTTTTTTTGACATCTTTGGCCTCCTCGCTAATATCCCCGTTGATTTCAAGTTCATCATGAAGCAGGAACTTATGAAGATCCCTCTTTTGGGTCCGGCCATGAGGAGGGTAGGTTATATAGGGATAGAAAGGGAAGATCCAAGACAGGCGGTAAAGAGTATGAGGCAGGCGGCCCAAAGAATAAGAGGCGGGGTATCAGTCGTTATGTTCCCGGAGGGAACCAGGAGCCTCGACGGAAGGCTGTTGCCGTTCAAGAGGGGTGGGTTCAATCTGGCCCTCAAGTCCGGCTGCGACATCGTGCCAGTGGCTATCAGCGGGAGTAACCGCATTGTGCCTAAGGGGAGTCTCAAGATCAATAAAGGGAGCTTCGACATCCATATCGGGCATCCTATTTCAATAAAGGATTATGACAGGAAGAACATCGAACAATTAATGGACAGGGTAAGAGAGTCCATGGAAGGCCTAATGGGGGAAGGCCATGCCCCTTGCACGACCGAGAAGGACTGAGGAGCGGAGTTACCCGATTTCTATGAGGAGCCGAGTGATAGTAACTGCCTTAATGGCCCTCCTGGCCCTGGCTACGCCTGGCAAGGGTCGGGCATACATTATGACGGCGGATCAACTCATCGGACTAATGACGGGCAACTTTTCCAAATTCAAGACCTTGGTTATTACCCAGTCTACCCAGGTGATTGACACGAAAGACCACCAAATGGCAATGGCCTTGGAAGAGAAGGTATGGTTAAGGTCCCCGGACTATTACCGTTTGGAGGTGCTGGGCGTGCCCCGGCTGATCAGACCATCCAGCACTGAAAAGCCGGTATTAGGTGAGGTAGTGCCCGGCCGGGAGAGTTCTGAGATGGCATTCAGGAGGCTCCTTATAAAAAATGACAGTCAATCCATTAAGGATCTCCTATCCAGGATGGGAGTCAATCTTGACTCCGTGGCCTTCACCCGCCTTGATAGGGTCATAGCCTACCGGGTGGGGGAGGGGGCCGTTGAAAGCCCGAAACTCCTGATTGAAAAGGATAGATTTCTCCCCTTGCTACTGAACTACAGGTCCCTGGAGAGATCCGGGGGCAGGATGGTTAAGGTCCGGTATGATGATTACAGAAAGGTTGAGGGGGGATGGTATCCTTTCAAGATCACCTGTTCTATTGGAGAAGAGACCTTGGAGCAGTATTCTGTCCTTGATCTCCAGATAAATGTGCCCGTAAGTCCCTGAAAAGAGATCCCGCGGCTCCTGTCTCATTTCAAAGAGATAGATTGATGCGGAGGCTCTAAAAATTGCAACCTGTGCGGTTAGCCATTAGCCGTTAGCCATTAGCGGTTAGCATTAAAA
>CAYVMN010000085.1:0-18379 GCA_964452575.1 uncultured Desulfobacteraceae bacterium
TGGAGCGCAAGCTCAGCTCGCCCCGTTCGCGGCGCGCCGGAGGCGTGCCGCGAACTGGCCATATGTCTGTCAAGGTTTTTTTGGGGGGTTATTTGAAAAAGGCCTTTAAGGCAAATCAGGAGGGAAAACCCGCAGTGGTCGAGTTTATTGTGGACGGATGGGACCTTGCGCCGGGATTCAAGAGATTCTACGAGAGGCTCAGCTGATCATCATCAAGGGGTCCTCAATCAATCCCTTGATGGTCTTCAAAAAGCTTGCCGCAGGCGCCCCGTCTATGATCCTATGATCAAAGGTCAGGCTCAACCCTATACGGGCCTCTGGGACAACCCGGTCATTCTTGATACCAGGCCTTTTCACTATGCGACCAGCACCCAGTATGGCGCTCTCCGGGGGACGGATGATAGGCGTGAAATAATCGATATCAGCAAACCCCAGGTTTGATAGGGTGAAGGTCCCATTGACAAGCTCATCGCGGGAGAGCTTGTTCTGTCTGGTCTTCTCGACAAGCTCCTTTATCTCACGCTCAATCTCCCAAATGGTCTTCATGTCAGGATTCCTGACCACAGGGACAATAAGCGCTTCTTTGGCCTCCATAGCCAGGCCGATATGGACCTGCCTCCACACACGGATCTTATCTCCCTCTACGCTAACGTTTATCTTCGGGTGAAGACGGAGGGCCATGGCCGAGATCTTGACGAGTATGGCGTTATAGGAAACGTCTTGGCCCTTTCCACTGAAACGTGCTCGTAGTGCCACCAAGGATTCCGCGCATGCCTCTGTGTGCAAGGTGAGCTGAGCGGTCTGACTGAGACTCTGATACATATTATTGAAAATAACCCGCCGGACACCTTCTATGGGGAGGCTCTCTATCGGTTCTTTAACAGCCAAGGCCGCTGGCGACCCCTTGGACGCCGTCTCTTCACCTCTATCAGCAGAAGCGGGCGAACCTGCTTGAGAGGAGGCCATATATTCTTCGACATCTTTCTTCATGATGGTTCCATGGGGCCCTGTCGGCCTCACGAGAGAGAGGTCAATACCGTGCTGTTGGGCCAGCCTCCGGGCGACAGGCGCCGCTCTAAGACCGTCCGATTTTCTCCCCTGATCCGGCGTTGGCTGTTGAGGGGGCCTATCGGCAGTCTCTGACGCCCTTTGCATTGGCTCACCATATTGCTCGGCTATGCGCTCTCCCCGGGATGCAATGATAGCCACCACCTGTGCGATAGGAACCTTTGAGCCTTTCGGAAAGAGAATCCTTGCCAGAATACCCGAGGCTGGCGCCTCGATTTCCACAGTCACCTTCTCGGATTCCACTTCAAGTAAGGGTTCCCCCTTCGCTACCCAGTCGCCTTCAGATCTAAACCACTTCAGGATAGTAACATGTTCAACAACTTCTCCTAGCGAGGGGATGATAACTTCTGTAGCCATTAGGCAGTGTCCTCTTTTCCGAGCCGTTCTTCAGTATTGACCTTAATCACCCACCATACTGATCACTTCATCAATGATTTTCTGTTCATTTGGAATAACGAAATTCTCCAGCTCCGGGCTGAAGGGCACTGGCACATCCAGGGCCCCAAGACGATGGATCGGGGCAATCAGGGATTCGAACCCTTCCCGTGCCACCGTGGCGGCGATCTCCGCCCCAAATCCGCTGGTGATGTTGGCCTGGTGGACGATCAGGAGCCTTCCTGTCTTCTCCACCGATTTAAGAACGGTCTTCCTGTCCCACGGGTTGAGTGTCCTGAGGTCAATCACCTCAATGTGAATGCCTTGTCTTTCGAGCTCTTCGCCTGCCTTTAGGGCCTTATGGACCATCAGGGAATATGATACCACTGTCACGTCCCGCCCCCCCCTCTTGATATCAGCTATACCAAAGGGAATCAGGGTCTCTTCCTGCGGGACGGGGCCTTTCGTATGCATGAGCTGCTGATGCCCGAAAAAGAGTACGGGGTTATCATCCCGTATGGCTGTTTTTAGCATCCCCTTGGCATCGGATGGCGTTGACGGTATGGCGACCTTCAGGCCTGGGACGTGGGTAAACCACGACTCAAGGTTCTGAGAGTGCTGTGCTGCCGCATTTCGCAGGCCTCCCAGAGATGAATGGATGACCAGGGGGACCTTGATGTCTCCGCCAAACATATAACGGACCTTGGCTGCCTGGTTCACAATTTGATCCATGGCAACGGCCATCAGGTCACAGAACATGATGTCGGCAACGGGCCGCATGCCTGTTATGGCCGCTCCGAGGGCGAATCCCACAATCGCATTTTCCGAAATGGGTGTGTCTCTCACACGCTCATCCCCGAATTCCTCCCACAACTGGGGTCTGGCCGCATATATCATGCCGAATCGCCCCACATCCTCTCCCATGATAAAGACCCGCTCATCGCGACGCATCTCTTCTGTAAGGGCCTCGATCAAGGCATCTGCAAAGGTAATTTCTCTCATGGTGCCATCCTCCTCTACGCTGAGTACAGACCTTTAAGGGCGTCTTCAGGCCCTGGAAAAGGGCTATCTTGTGCGAAGCGAATCGCCTCTTTGATTTCCTCTTTGACTTCGAGGTGGATCCGGTCAAGATCCTTCTCCGCGAAGGCCCCTTCTTCCAGCAACTTTTTTCGAAATCTTTCTATGGGACATCTCTTTTTCCACTCCTCTATTTCCTGGGCAGTACGATATGTATATGTCCGGTCCGCTTCACCCTCATAATGACCACGCCAGCGGTAGGTCTTGCACTCTAACAGGGTGGGGCCTTCCCCATTTCTGGCCCTCTGCGCGGCATCCCGGGCCGCCTCGTAAACCGCCATTACGTCATTACCGTCTACCATACAGCCATGTATCCCATAGGCATCTTTTCTCATGTAGACATCTCTTATCGAAGTGCTCCTGCTCTGGGCTACCGAGATGGCATACTGATTGTTCTCGCAGACATATAAGACCGGTAACTTCCAGACGGCCGCCAAATTAAGGCTCTCATGGAAGGTACCCTGGTTGGCACCTCCATCTCCGAAAAAACAGGCCACCACCTGATCCGTTCCTCGCATCTTGATAGAAAGGCCCGCCCCCCCGGCAATGGGCATTCCAGCGCCTACAATGCCGTTTGCCCCCAAGATCCCCAGATTGAGATCAGCGATGTGCATAGAGCCGCCTTTACCATTACAATAGCCCGTGATGCGGCCGAAAAGCTCTGCCATCATTCGGGAAATCTCGCCCCCCTTGGCAATGCAATGCCCGTGCCCCCTGTGCGTGCTCGTGATGAAGTCATCCGGCCGGAGGGCCGAACAAACCCCTGTGGCCGTTGCCTCTTCACCTATGTACAGATGCAGCAACCCTGGTATCGAGGCCCGTGCCTTCAATTCGACGAGTTTCTCTTCGAATAGTCTGATCCGTAGCATCGTTCTATACATCCTAATCTTAAATTCGCTTTGGGGATCCATATCACTCCTCCTATGGTAAACTGGCCCATGAAACCCTTTCGTTTAGAAATTCTCGAGGGAGAGACTTCCCCCGCCTTGGCCCTAGTGGGTGCGCCGTTGGTAGGAATGCCGCCAGCTTTGATACCTCTCTTGGAGGGTCCCATAGATTCCCTTGGGCAAGAATATGATGAGCGAAACCAGCGCCATCCCGTAAACCATTTGTGAGATGCCCACGAACTTGACGCCGTAAGCCACCCTTATGTATTCATCCAGGGCAACTATCATGGCTGTGCCGATCATGGGTCCCCAGAGGGTGTACATCCCTCCCAAAATGGCCTTAAAGGCGATGTCCAAAGAAGGCATCACCCCTGACAAGGTGTGTGGGTTAAGATATGTCACATATTGGGCGTAGAGGACGCCCCCCATGGCAGTGAAAAAGGCGCTGATTATTGTGATGTAGAGTTTGTACCGAACAATACGGATGCCCAGGGTGGAGGCGGCGATTTCGTCCTCTCCGATGGCACGAAGGGCCTTTTGCATCTTGGATCGATCAATCAGTTTCCATACCACAAGAGCCCCTAAGAGAAAGACGAGGGCTATGTAGTAGAAATAGGACTTCTGCTCAAATTGCATGTGCCAAAGCGATGTACCCACTCTGTTCAATGTGAATCCCAGTGACCCTCCCGTATACTCCCGGAAGGCCACCAGCAATAGGGCGATGACTTCACCCAGGGCCAGTGTCACCAAGGCGAAATAGTCTCCTATAACACCAAACCGGAAACAGGCGTACCCGACCAAGATGGCCAACAAAACAGCCGCAATCCCGCCAAGGGGCATACCAATCCAGGGAGAAAGCCCTATGCTGTTGAATAAGAGTCCGGCCGTATAGGCCCCGAGCCCGAGAAAGGCGCCGTGTCCCAATGAGACCAGACCGAATCGCCCCATATATGACCATGCCGTTGCCACGAAAGACCAGATAAAGATCAGGGTGATGATATGGAGAATATAGGGGGATGAAACCACCAGGGGGAAGGCGAAAAGGCACCCGAAGATGGCAATGACCAGAACGCGTTTCAAGGCCTACCCCTCTATCTCGTTCCTTTGACGCCCATCAGGCCCTGGGGTCGTACAAGGACTACCATGATAAAAATGACTAGGACAATGATCTCAGCGACTTCCATGGTTGTAAGCACCGCAGAGACGGAGGTGACGATGCCGATAATAAAGGCGCCTATAAACCCTCCCAAGAGGTTCCCCATCCCACCCAGGACCACAATGATAAAGGCCATCAGGGTGAAGCTTCCCCCAAATTGAGGATGAACCGAATAGATAGGAGAAAAAAAGGCAGCGATGATACCGGTCAACCCCCCGCCCACTATCAGGGTGATGAGGTAGATGCCCCCAGGGTTAACACCCATTAGGCGGGCGCAGTCTACATCCTGTGAGACTGCCCGTATGGCCAGGCCGGTGTAGGTGCGGTTAAGAAAGAGATAAAGGCCCGCCAGGACCACCAGGGCCCCGATAAAGGCTATAAGACTCGATGTCTTAATAAAGACGTTTTCGACACTCAGGACCGGCAAGTAGACCTGTATGCCCCTCAGGTCGGCCCCCCATATGACATGGGCCAGGTTCTCAAACACGATAATCAACCCGGCAAGTGCCAGGAGCTGGTTCAATCGAGGAGCCTTCAAGAGGGGTTTGATGACGATCAGCTGGAGTAAGCCTCCCCAGGCAGCCATGACGACAATGGCCACCCCGCAAGAAATCACGAACGGCACCTCATAAACGGCGGTCAGGCTGTATATGACATACATCCCCAGCATGACGCATTGACCATAGGCCATGTGGATGACCTTAACCACCCCGAAGATCAGGTTCAGGCCAAAGGCCAGAAGTGCCAGAACCCCACCCAGCAGTAGACCATTAACCAGTGCGTTTAGGATGAGTATGGACATGGTTCAGATCCCGATATAGGCCTGCCGTATATACGTCTCTTGTGAGAAGGAATCCCTGTCTCCTTCAAGCCTTACCATTCCTGATTCAAGGAGGTAGGCTCGATCGCACAATTGAAGGGCCTTTCTTGCATTCTGCTCCACCATAAGGATAGAATAGCCCTGTGATTTTATCTTCCTCACAAATTCAAAGAGTGACGAGACGATCATCGGGGCCAGGCCTGATGAAGGTTCATCAAGCAGGATCAACTTAGGCCTTGACATCAGGCTCCGGGCGATGGCCAGCATCTGTCTCTCACCTCCACTCAGGGTATCTGCCAACTGGTATTGCCTTTCCCTCAGACGAGGAAAAAGGTGGTAGATCTCGTCCAGACTCTGGCCAAGGAAGTCTCTGGCACGCCTGATAAAGGAACCGATCTTGAGATTCTCAAACACGGTCAGTTGCGGAAAGATCTTGCCCCCCTCGGGAACATGAGCGATTCCGAGTTCCACAATTCTGTAAGCCGGAAGTCTTTCGATAGATCTTCCCAGAAAGGTGATCTTCCCATTTACGGGTGGTTGTAACCCGGTTACGGCCTTCAGCAGGGTGCTCTTTCCTGCCCCGTTTGGTCCCACTGTGATGACCGTCTCTTCCTCAGCAACACTCAGGTCGAGGCCAAAGATTGCCTGGAACTCCCCGTAAAACACATCGATCCGTTCGACCTTTAGCATACGATCCCCGTCACGATCCCACTTTACTCCTCATCAGTGCCAAGATAGGCCTCAATGACCTTTTCATTGGCCCCAATCTCTTCAGGGGTTCCTTGTGCAATCACTTCACCGTAGTCCAGCACGGTCACCTGTTCCACAAGGTTCATCAAGGCGCTCATGATATGTTCCACCCATACGATGGTGATCTTCAACTCAGAATGGATCTTTTGCAAGACCTGAGATGTCCTCCGGATCTCTTCCTGATTGAGCCCACTCATGATCTCGTCGGCCAGGAAGAGCTGCGGTCTTGTCGCCAGGACCCTGGCCATCTCCAGGCGTCGGAGGTTACCGGCCGTCAATTCCCGGGGCATTGTTTCATGGTGCACACGTAGACCCACGAAATCGAGCCATTCCATGGCATCTTCTTGGGCCTCTCTATCCGACAAAGATCGCTCTGATCTGCCGAACATGACGCCGACCATTACGTTTTCAAGCACGGTCATTTCCTGAAAAGGCCTGGGGATTTGAAAGGTCCTGGCAATCCCCAGGTGACAGATACGGTCCGGTGTCAAACGGGTGATGTCCTTTCCTTCGAAGATCACCTGACCCGAGGAGGCCGGATACACACCGGAGATCGCATTGAAAAAAGTGGTCTTCCCTGACCCATTCGGCCCGATCAGTCCGCAAAAGGCCCCTTTCTCCACCTGCAGGTCCACACGGTTAAGGGCCTGAAAACGGCCAAAATATTTACTCACTGAAACGGCTTTCAACATGATACTAATCCCAGGGCATACGGGTCTTGCCATTGGGGAGACCATGTGGTTTTCTCAAGGCCAGCCCCATAATCGATCATTCGGGCGCAAGAGGCCCCATCGGACCTCTGTGCGCACCAAATCATGTCTACTATTTTTCGGCCAATGGAGAACTTGAAGGAATCGGGAGCTTCGGTTCCATACTCTGCATGGTCTTGGGCCAAACGATCTCGACCTTTTGGTTCACCCATTGCATAACCACGGGATAGGACATCAGATTCTGGCCCGAGTACTCGTCTTCGGCCGGGGCAAATTTCATCCCGTAGCCCGATGGAGTACCCCCAGCGGGGAACTCAAGGGCCAGGGCCGCCTTGCTGATGTTGTCAGGGGTCGGTGTCCCGTATTTCTCGACGGTGTAATCAAGGGTCTTCAGAAGCATCCATGCGTGACCAAACCCCATTGTTGCATGGGCCGGGGGGGACGCCTCCTTGTATTTGTCATTATACCGCTTTAAGAAGTCCTTGATCACCGGCCCTATATCAGGCTGAAGCTTGCTCAGATCAAAATTCTGGGCAGGGGCTGTATCGATGTTGTAGATGTACTCGGTCAAGGCCTTTCCCAACTGCTTTTCCAGGTTTGGAAAATTGGCATATCCTGCGCCATGCCCTATGAGGGCCTTGGTCTTCAGCCCCAGTTCCCTTGCCTGTCTGATAAAGAGCACGATGTCCGGATAGTACCCGGTATGGAGGATGGCATCCGGTTTGGCCATTTTGAGTTTCAGGATCAGAGATGAGAGGTCCTTGGCCTTATGATTGTACGCCTCATTAAGGAGCACGTTCATACCATAATCCTTGGCACGGGCCATATTTGCATTTTGGACGCTTGTGCCATAGGGTCCGTCCTCATAGATAACGGCCAGGCGTAGGTCCTTGGGGTTTGAATAGCCCAGTTTGGATAGATTGTCGTTCAGGAACTCCACCGAAGTCTTACCCCATTGGGATCCCATGGGCTGGGGCCGGAACACATAATGCTGATGCCTTCCCTTCACCACCGCGTCTGAAATGGAGATGGTTATCCAGAGAATGGTCTTGTTCTTGTCGCAAATGGGGGCCAGAGGCACGGCGATTGAGCTTGAATATATCCCCAGGATAATGGGGACTTTTTCAACGTCGATAAGGCGTTCCGCCTCCCGGATGGCAACATCTGGGCTCGACTGGGCATCGGAGATCACCGGGACGATCTTGTACTTCCCAGCCACTCCCCCCTTTTCGTTCCACATGTCGATGGCTATCAAGGACCCTCTTTGGCCTGCCTCGGCGCCAGCAAGGGCAAAAGAGCCTGTGATGGAGTACATTACCCCAATCTTTAGTTCCTCCTTTGCGAAGGCCTGTGGAACGACGCAAAGGAGAACAGCTGCCAGAATTCCCAAACAGACACCTAATTTTTTCATCATGCACCTCCTTCAACTAGAATGGATGTTGACGTAAAGGGTTGTTGGCCGTCTTGTCCAACCCAAACCCCTGTGGCCCTTTCCTGGCCCGTCAATATCATCATTTGCCTGACCCTGTCAATCGTACTGTGCCCAGCAGGCCAGAGGCCCTTCCGGGTATTTCAGGCCAATTGAAAATAGACGCGTTTGACTTCCTCGTTGTCTCTTAGTTCCCTGCTCGCCCCTTCCATACCGATCTTGCCGTGTTCAAGGATATAGACCCTCTGGGTCAGTTCCAGGGTAAGGCTGGCGTCCTGCTCAACCAGGAGAATTGTGATCCCGGATTTCCAGATATCAACGATGCTGTCGGCCAGATCGTTTTTCACCATCGGAGATAGCCCCATGGAGGGTTCATCCATCATGAATAGCCTGGGACTGCCCATGAGGGATCTTGCGATGGCAAGCATCTGCTGCTCCCCTCCGCTGAGGGTACCGGCCACCTGGGTGTGACGCGTTTTCAGGATCGGAAACAGGCTGTAGACATGTTCCAGGTCCCTCTGGATCCCGTCCTTGTCATTGCGCAGAAATGCCCCCATCTCCAGGTTCTCGGAAACCGTGAATTCGGGGAAAAGCTGCCTTCTTTCAGGACAATGTATGACTCCCATATCGATGATTTCGTGGGGTTTTCGATGGTCTATCCTTTCTCCATTAAACAGGATCTCCCCCTCCACCGGGACCACGGCCGAAATGGCCCTCAAGAGGGTCGTCTTCCCGGCTCCGTTGGGGCCGATTACCCCCACCAGTTCCCTAGGGTTCAGGCTGATGCTCAGACCGTTCAGCGCGATGGCCTTTCCGTAAAGGACCCGGATGTCCTTCACCTCCAGAAGGTACAATTTACTGCCTCCTTTCCCCCAGGTAGGCGTTGACCACCTTCTCGTTATTCATAATCTCCTCTGGGGTGCCCTCAGCGATCTTCTGCCCGAAGACTATGGCCACCACCCTTTCCACCAGCTTCAGGAGGTCCCTGAGTCGGTGTTCAATAATGATCATGGTCTGGCCTTTGTCATGCATCCGCTGGATAGCCTGTGAAAGGGCGACGGCATCCTCCACATCGAGCCCGGAAAACGGTTCGTCAAGTAGGAGGATCTCCGGTTCGGTTGCCATGGCCCGGGCAATATCGAGCAATCGTAATTCGCCAAATGCGAGATTCCTTGCCAGCTCATTGAAGCGGTTCGCCATTCCAATCTCTTCCAGGAATTGGATTGCCACTTTCCAGGGCTTTCTTCCATCGCGCCTTCGCCCTCTGGCCCGATGGGAAAAACAGGGGACCATCACGTTCTCCAGGACCGTCATCTCCTTGAACAGGTCCACCAGTTGAAAGGTCCTGGACATGCCCCGGTTTACGATCTGGAACGGCTTTAGAAACGTTATCTTTTCACCCTTTAACCAGACATCCCCCGAGTCTGGTTTGATAAACCCGGTGATCAGATTGAAAATGGTGGTCTTTCCTGCCCCGTTGGGTCCTATCAGGCCGATAAGGTCCCCCTTACGAACCTCCATATCGAACTCGAACAAGGCCTGGAGACCGCCGAAGGCCTTGCTCAGTTCCTTGATTTCCAGGATGGCTTCCATGCGACAGCTCCCTTACATGCCCGTGCTTGACGGTACCTTAATATTTCTCCCCGCCGAGAATGTGACGAAATCCGCTGGTAAGGATATCCAGCAGACCTTTTGGAGCGAACAAGATGACTGCAACCACGGCGCTACTGTAAATCAAGAGTCGAAACTGCCCCATAAACCGAAGAGACTCATTGGCCAGTGTAAGGACATAGGCCCCGATGATCGGACCAATGATGCTTCCCATACCC
This sequence comes from uncultured Desulfobacteraceae bacterium, assembly GCA_964452575.1. Classification (GTDB taxonomy): domain Bacteria; phylum Desulfobacterota; class DSM-4660; order Desulfatiglandales; family Desulfatiglandaceae; genus CAYVMN01. The sequence continues at coordinate 10,102 of CAYVMN010000085.1, forward strand.
CCTACCACTGCCATAATGAGTACCAGGCCCGAGAGGGAGTCATGCGCCATCTCCGGCCCCACGTGCATCTGGGCGTGGCCATACATTGTCCCTGCTATCCCGGCTATGAATGCGCTGATCATAAATGCGACGATCTTATAAAACGTTGTGTTGATGCCAGAGCCTTCGCTGGCCACTTCGTTTTCCCCGATAGAGCGCAATATCAGGCCGAAAGAAGACTTTGACAGGAGATAGAGAAACAAGATGACTGCCAGCATGAGGATCCCGGAGAAGTAGTAATTGCCAAGGGCCGTCTCCGTGAGCCAGTCGATGCCTGAAAGCCCTTCTTCCCCCCCGAAGATTTCGTACCTGATCATGATCCACTTATAGAGCAGGGCGGCAAAACAGAAGGTCACGGCAGCAAAGTAGGGCCCTCTGAGCCGCAGCGTGAAAGAACCGACCAACAACCCGCAAAGGGCCGCTATCAGTCCCCCAGTAGGGAGTGTCAACCAGGGGCCCCACCCGAGATGCAAATTCAGGAGTGCGCCCCCAAAACCTGCCCCTGCAACAAAAAAGGCGTGCCCGAAATTCACGTTTCCGGTAAATCCCGTGAGGAGGTCCCAGCTGCAGGCCAGCATCACGTAGTAGTGACACAGGAAGAGGAGTTCCAGGTAATAGGGGTCCCTGAACACAAGAGGTAGAATGAGCACGAGAAAGCCAAATATAGACAGCCCCATTAATCGCCTGTAAAGGACCTTGGGTCCGAACAAGTCTTCCGGTTTCACCCCTTACCTTCCTTTCAATGAGCCCGCTTGCCCATGAGACCCCTGGGCCGCAGCACCAGCACCAGTATGATGGCGACCAGATAAACCATGTCAGGGTAATTGGCAGAGATAAGCACGCTGACGGTCGTCTCGGAGTACCCCAAAAGCATGCCAGCGATAATAGCCCCCTCAATGCTCCCCAGGCCCCCAATTATCACTATCGCGAAGGCCTTGAATAATGGGAAGGCCCACATGGTGGGCACCGCCTCTAGGATGGGGGCTATAAAAACGCCGGCAACGCCGGCCAGCGCGGCGGATATGCCCATGGCAATGACGTAGACCCTCTCCGGTTGGATCCCCATCAAGACGGCTGCCTCCCTGTTCTGGGCCACAGCGTCGATAGACTTCCCGGTCTTGGTCCTTTTGATGAAATACCAGAGCAGCGTAACCAGGACCCCTGAAACAAAAAAGGTCAGAATCTTCTGGTAGCTCACATGCACATCGCCGAGGAGCATCTCCCCTGTCACAAAGCTCTTTACTGCCTTTCCATTGGGTCCGTATATGGCGTACATCAGCTCTTGGAAAAATAGGGCAAACGCAAGGGTGAGAATCAGGACGTACACATGGATCTCTCTCATAAATCTGATGCCGTATCTATCGATGAGCATGCCGATCACTGCCGTCCCCAAAACGGCCATCAACGCGGAGAGCGGGACATTGATCTCCAATAGCGTCATAAAGGTGTAAGCCAGGTATGCTCCCAACATGTAGAAGGTCCCGTGAGACAGGTTGACGATGCCTGCCACTCCGAAAATGAGGGTGAAGCCGACCGAAATGAGGCTATAGAGGGCCCCCCAGATGGCACCCAGGACGAGGATATTTATGAATGTAGTCATATACCCCTCTGGTCTCGCACGTTCCGGCTATCTATAAGATCGAGCTTGTACGACAAGGCAGGCAAGTCTGAAGGGGCAATGGCAGGCGCACCCACCATTGTCCCCCAGTCTAAGGGTTGTTTGTCGGCTATTTTTTCCACCAGGCAGGCGGGACATAGTTGCCTGTCTTGAACTTATCGGGCCACACCACAACCTGTTTTGCGCCTTCCTGCCACTGGACCATTGGCATTACGTATCTTCCCTCGAGCAGGTCGTGGGTCTTCTTGTCAAAGCCTATCTGAGGATGGAGCACCCCGTAGTAGGAGATATTCTCGAGGCCTTTGATAATATCCTTTGACTTCAACGATTTTTTCTGTTTTATGACCTCGGCCAACATATAGACGGAGTCGTAGGTGAAGCCCGTGGTATAGACCGGGTTCGTCCCGTAGGTCTTCACATACTTATCCCACATTGGGATCGTCCTGTCGGTCAGGGGGGCCCTGGCAATGAAATTGTAGGTGATCTCACCCAGGCACTTGCCGCCTGTCATCTCCCAGAACTTGGAATCCATGCTGGCCACGTTACACAGGCCCATGGGAGCGGCCTTGGTGTCCTGCCATGCCTTGACAAGCGGGATGCTCGCTGCGTGGCTGACAATCTGGGCTATCCATTGGGCGTCCGTAGACTTGATTTTGACAAAGGTAGGGGAAAAATCCTTGATGTCGATATCGAACATCTCGTAGAAGGGTACCTGCAGCCCTGCGTCTTCCAGGTCCTTCCTCAGGTTGGGGGCATATTCATGTACCCATTTTGTATTCTCCGCCAGGATGGCAAACTTGGTATATCCGAGCTGGCCATTCACAAATTCCTTCAGGAACTTTGCTGCCCATTTCTGCTGGCGAATATCAGAATTAATCATATCCCTGAAGAAATATTTGTACTTCTTGTAGTTTTTCTTTACGTTGTTGGTCAACGCAATGGAGGCGGTCCCGGTGGCAATATAAACGATCTTGTATTTGGGCAGATAGGGCTGAAGGGCAAGCGCCACTCCGCTGGAGTAACAGCCCACCAGTGCATCCACCTTGTCCTCCAGGACAAGCTTTTTCAAGGCCGTGATGCCCTTTTCGGGCTTTCCCTCTGTGTCGCCTATGAAGAGTTCCACCTTTTTTCCGAGGATACCCCCTGCCGCATTGATCTCTTCAACGGCCATTTTTGCTGCATTGTGTATTCCGATGCCAGGGACCAGTAAGACCGGCCCCAGGGAGCCAATTCGGATCGTATCCGCCTTTTTAAAATCGCGATTCGCGCCAATAGAACCAGTTGCCGTTAAGGCAAGCACCAGGATTCCCAGGGCTGCGATCAATCCAAGCTTTCTGCCAGACATCAAACCACCCTCCTTTCATTTTTCATACCATCGAGCAAACGTTCTCTACACATTCCCAATCCACCTTTTTTCCGTTATCACCCCCCTTTCTATGAAAAGGAATCAAATTACCGCTATTCGATTTCAGATGAGCCTCCTTCTTAAACGGTAAAACCTCCTTTATTGTATTACTACCAGAGGTAGTATTCTAGGCAGATTTGAAAAGATAAATAGATTTCAAAGATGTCACAATTTAAAAAAGTAAGTATAAGAGAGGAGCGAGTAGCGTGTCAAGTCAGAATCCAAGCGAAAAATTTTAGTAATGTTCATGGTGTTCACCTCCGGCTTGGGACCTGTTGGGCCTATCTATTATGAAAGGTCGCTATTGACTGATTGACCCTTTACTGCCAGGCCTTTTTACCCTATACTTTTCCCCGCAAAGTGCAGGGCCTGTCATGAGCATGTCCTAATGGCATTAAAGAAAAAGCTTTTGGGGTAACTATAGGCCTATGGCCTTAAGGAGAGTCTGGGGGAACGAATAATGGCTAAAGGCACAGGACTTAAGGCTTAAGGCCAAAGACCAACGGATCAAGGTCTTTCCTTTCCTGATAGGATCGGGACTCATGCCTTATGCCGTATAGCTACCATTGATTCTTTGAGAATATTCCACTTTTCAGGCAGCAATTCTAAGATCTCTTTCTTAAAGTCTATAGAAGGGAGGGAACACCATGAAAGCATTCAACATAATTGTCGTGTTATTGGCCCTTTTAGGTCTAACGGCCTTATGGTATGGAACAGAGGTACTGGCCCAAAAAGGCGAGCCGCAAGAGGTTCAAAAATACATTGACACCCTAAGAGATCCAGAGTGGCAGATCCGATGGGAGGCGGTAACGGTACTTGGGGAATCGAAAGATCCGCGGGCCACTGAGCCCCTTATTGGCACTTTGAGTGGGGATGAGAATACCTACGTCCGCGCTACAGCCGCTTGGGCCCTGGGGGAGATAAAGGATAGGCGTGCCGTTGAAGCCCTGATTGCCGCATTGAAAGACGAAAGCCATGGCGTCAAAAAGAACGCAGCACTGGCGCTCAAGACCATCACAGGCAAGGACTTTGGAAAAGACCCGGCCCTCTGGCAGGAATGGTGGGAAAAAAATAAGTAAAGGCACTTGATCGATCATGGACTACATCCTGGCCGTTGATGTCGGAACCCAGTCCCTAAAGGCCTCCGTCGTAGGCCGTGACCTCTATGTCCTGGAGAGTGCAAGGGTTTCTTATGCCCCTCGGGTAGAATCAAAAAACAGGGTTGAGATCGGGGCAGAGGTCCTATGGAATGCCTTTGTGAGGGCCTGCACACAATTGAGACAGGGAGCTGGGGTAAAGGCCATATCCTTCTCCACCCTTTGTCCATCCCTCCTGCCCATAGGTTCCGACGGCACCCCTCTTGGCCCCATCATCCTCCATCTTGACAGGAGGAGCTACCGCCAGGCCGTCTGGGCACTGGGCCGCGTAGGAGAGGAGAGATTCCTTCGAATAGCCGGTAACCTCCCCATCCCCGGAGGGATTTCTGTAACCTCTCTCCTATGGATCAAGGAGAATGAACCGGACATCTATCGACGCAAAGGGGTGATTTTTGGACATGCTGTCACCTTTTTTATGAAGCGTCTTTCCGGGCGGTTTGTCATAGACCCTTCAAATGCCTCTTTTACAGGTCTTTACGACACAGTGGGATATGGTGACTGGAATGACGGACTCCTTGAATCCCTTGGGATTTCAAGGGAGAAACTGCCGGAAGTCGTGATGTCAGAGACCGTTGTTGGAGAAATTAGTAGGCCAGTTGCAGCCTTAACCGGTCTAGCCAGGGGGATACCGGTTATCATCGGAGCCAATGACACCACCTGTGCTGCAGTGGGGGCCGGGGTTACTGAACCAGGGGTACTCATGAATACCTCTGGGACTGTGGAGATAATGGTCCTATGTCTGGACAGACCCCTGGTCCACAGGGACCACCTGCTTCGAACCCACGCCTACCCGGACCGCTGGCTGGCAATGAGGACGGTTGGTGCGGGGGGTGCCTCTGTGGAGTGGTTCAGGGAGACCTTCTGCAGAGAGATGAGCCGAGAGCACTTTTACAACGAGTATCTTTCCCGTGTCTTGACGGAATGTAAGGTGCAAGGGGTGCGCTTTCATCCATTTCTCTCCGGGGACCGTCACAGGATCAGACAGAAGTCAGGATCATTCACAGGTCTGACCTTGAAGACAACCAGAGAAGACTTCCTCCTTGCCCTGGTACGGGGGGTAATATCCTTTCAGGTAAAGGGCCTGAAGGAGTGGGAGAGAATAACCCCTCTTAGTAGGACTATCTATCATGTGGGTGGCGGGGCCAGCGACGCATATACACGGCTTAAACAGAAGTTCCTCAAGGATTTTCAGTTTATCCAGGCCGGAGAAACAGCAGTCTTAGGGGCGGCAAAGCTGGGGTTTGAGGCCCTGACCCTCACACCTCGAGGCCCATCTTGCCCGGGTTGAGTATGTTGTTGGGGTCAAGGGCCTTTTTCAACAACCGCATAACCCTGAGGGAAACCTCATCATGTTCCATGGGCATATATGATGCCTTGCTAATTCCGATGCCGTGCTCCCCTGTCAGGGTCCCTCCCAGGTCGCAGGCCAGTTTGTGCTTATCGTATAGGACCTTCTCGAGTCGCATCACCTGGTCCGAATTGGAACTATCATACATCACGGTGGTATGTATGTTTCCGTCGCCGGCGTGCCCATAACTGAGGATAAGCAGGTCATGCCTCTTTGATATCTCCTGGACTCCCCTGAGGAATTCGGCTATGCGGCTCATGGGTACGGCCATGTCATCAGAGGAACGGTCAGGGGCTATCATGCCCAGCATCCCTCCAATGGCCTTCCGGGCCAGCCACAGCTGTTCCGCCTCGGCCGCGGATCTTGCCCTATCAACCCCCTTGGCATTGCATGACTTGAATACCTCGACCACCCGGTCCATTTGTTTTTCCACATCCTCTTTACTCATCCCGTCCGTCTCGGCCAGGATCATGGCCTCCACTTCAGGTAGATCTAGTTTGGCGTATTTCCGTAGCATCTCTATGGTCTTGGCATCGAGGAGTTCAAGGACGCTAGGAATAACGCCTGAGTGCATGATCTGGGTGACGGCCTCTCCCGCGTCATCCAGGCGGTCGAATGAGGCAGTGGCAGTGGCCACCGCCTTAGGCCTTGGAGAGATTTTGAGTGTAATTTCAGTTACCACCCCCAACGTCCCCTCTGATCCCACAATAAGTCGGGTCAGGTCGTAGCCGGAGGAGCATTTCATGGTCCTCGAACCGGTCCGCATCACCTCTCCATCTGCCAGGACCACTTCCAGGCCAAGGACGTAGTCCCTGGTTGTGCCGTACTTGGCGCCCTTGAGACCCCCGGCGTTGGTGCCGACGTTCCCACCCAGGGTACACATCTTGCCGCTGGCCGGGTCGGGTGGATAGAAAAATCCGGTGGGCTCCAGGGTGGCCTCAAGATGGGCGTAAACAACTCCAGGTTGGACCACCACCAATCGATCAGGGACACGGATACTCAGGATCCTATTCATTGGGGTCAGATCGATAACAATGCCGCCCCTGGCCGGAACGGCAAGGCCACAGAGGCCGGTCCCGGCGCCCCGGGGAACCACAGGAATCCCCTCTTTGTTGGCAAGGCCAAGTATGCGAGACACCTGATCCGTAGTCCTGACCCACACCGCGCAGTCCGGGCGGTGTCGATATGTCGAGGCATCATAGGAGTACGAGACCAAATCCACGAGTTGATCCGTGTAGTTCTCGGCCCCTACGATCCCGATCAATGCGTCTTTTAGTTGGCTATCCTTTATCATGTGGTAGAATTGCTTCTTCGTCTCTGATACTAAAGAGGTGAATACAGTCCATGATCGGCTCCATGGCGATAGTCTGGTGGGCCTTTACCCGGGCGTTCCGCCCTACACTGGCCACCAGGGAAATCGCTCCGGCATTGCCAAAGACATATGTCTCACTCCCTATGGGTTCCACCACTTCCACATCGGCCTGGATGGTCCTTCCAGGAGAATGATCGGCTGTCATAAGGAGATCTTCCGGTCGGATTCCCACGATGATCTTCTCTTCCTTGTAGTCCCACAGGAGAGAGGCCTTCTCGGGTGAGAGGTCGATTCTAAAGCTATCCGTCTGAAGGGAAATAGCCCCACCCGATCCCGTCAGTGATGCCTCAAAAAAATTCATCGCAGGGCTCCCCAGAAAACCCGCGACGAATCGGTTTGCCGGACTGTTGTAAAGTTGCAGCGGTCTCCCTGCCTGCTGAATGACCCCGTCCTTCATAACCACGATCCGGTCCCCCATTGTCATTGCCTCCACCTGGTCGTGAGTCACGTACACGGCTGTGGTAGCAAGACGTTCATGGAGCTTTTTCAATTCCACCCGCGTCTGGACCCTGAGCTTTGCATCCAGATTAGAAAGGGGTTCGTCAAAAAGGAAGACCTCAGGCTTCCTGACAATCGCCCGACCTACCGCTACCCGCTGCCGTTGTCCGCCGGAGAGCTGCTTGGGCTTTCGGGAGAGGAGATGCTGGATTCCCAGGAGCTCGGCCGCTTCCTTTACGCGTTGCTTGATTTCCTCTTTCCCCCGTTTCCGCATCTCCAGAGAAAATGCCATATTCTCGAATACGGTCATGTGGGGATATAGGGCGTAGTTCTGGAACACCATTGCGATATTTCGGTCCTTTGCAGACAATCGGTTGATGAGACGCCCGCCGATATAGATGTTCCCGCTGGTGATCTCCTCAAGCCCTGCAAGCATCCTGAGCGTGGTGGTCTTGCCGCAACCGCTGGGTCCGACCAGGACCACGAACTCCTTATCTTCGATGGAGAGGTTGAAGTTGTCAACGGCCACTACCTCTTCGAAGTGTTTACAGATATATTCAAACCGTACTTCTGCCATGGACTTATTACTCCTTCAAGGCCCCGGATATTCCTGCCACATAGTGTTCCACAAAAAACGAGTAGACCAGGGCAACCGGCACAGATGCGCATAGTGCGCCTGCCATGAGCGGTCCCCAGTGGTATACATCCCCTTTGACGAGTTCAGTAACCAGTCCTATCGGAACGGTCTTGCTTTCCGGCGTGGAGATGAAGACCAGGGCGTACAGGTATTCGTTCCACGACAGGGTGAAGCAAAAGATCCCCGCTGAGAGGATACCCGGAAGGCAGAGGGGAAGAATGATCCTTCGGAAGACCTTGGTCCGGCTGGCGCCATCGATCATGG
>CAYVMN010000086.1:0-11469 GCA_964452575.1 uncultured Desulfobacteraceae bacterium
CCTTAAGACCACCAAGAAAGGCCAATTCGCCAATGATGTAAGGTCTGAAAGCTACGAATCCTCCTGCTCCCCGCCGAACCTGATTATCGGATGACCTCAAAAAAGCTCTATCGGATTACATTCAACCTTACAGCCGCCATCACAAACACTTATTCATAGGAGGTAAGAACACTGAAAGCAAGTACTTAAAGACAAGAGCAATTCTGGGCGCAGAATGGCGAAACGCCGTTTATTGTTTTTGATGGCGATTACGAACATTCAGCAATGGTGCCTATGCGAAGTGAATCCGCTATTTTCTAACGCTCAAACGAGATATTCGGTTAGAGGAGATTAAAATGAAAGCGCAACAAATCAAAACACGGCTTTTTTTAATGGTTGCAATGGCGATAATGAGCCTCGTTGCAGTTCCTTCTGCCTGGGCAGAGACTCAGAACATCACTGGAGAATGGAAATTCCATATAATACCTTCCATTGACATTGATGATCCCTTATCTGAATCATCAGTGTGGGTAGCCGATCTTTATGATGTCAATGGCGGCATTGTCGGTTTTTCCGGAGTCTTCCAGTTCCAGGGATCGAGGAGTGGCGATAAGGTGACATTGAATGTTTTGAGTACCGACGGCCATAAGAAAGTCAGGCATAGGGGGACGCTCAATCTGAAGCTTTTAGTCGAGCCAAAGAAGCCGCTACGCATGGTCGGTACCCAAGTTATCAATGATACGCATGTTGGATACAAGGGGCTTAACGTCTCGAAAGTATCTGCCACACGCGTTGGCGCGCCCCCCAGCCTACAGGCGTTAACTGCCGCTCGCGACGATACATGGCCTTTAGAACCTGGAGAAACAGCGTTAGAAAATAGCGCTTCGGACTGGATAACGAAAATTATCACCTATTTTGAAAATAAGGTCGTCATCAACGAACTGATATGGAACTCATGCCATCAAACCTACGATTGGATGAAGGCATGGGATGTCATTGAAAACGGTAGGGGCTATTATATGTGCGGCGATCACGCGCCAGGCAGCCTCTCGTATGCTACCTGGACTTTTTACTATCCACTTGATTGGGGATATGGTGGGAGCACAACATATTCTTTTTACTACCGGTCGGGACCGGCTTACCAAACGATAGACCAATTGCGATTTACTTTACAAGGCATCGGCGATACTTTTCCAAAATGCTTGGGTTTTAGCGACAATAGTGATTTAGTCTCGACAGTAACGGACTTTTACAACAATTATGGCGATTTTACGATCAGCACGGCTTATGAGGAAAATACCGCGCAGGCACATTTATATGTTAATCTTGCCAACTCGGCCAATTGTGACGCGGCCAAGAACCATCCTCTCGTCCAGAAAATCTGGGGGCAATTATCCCACCATGACAAATTGCTCTGCGGGCATGATATTTACGATACTTGGTATTTGAAGCGCCCTTTTGTTCTTCTTGACGGTACCCCCTTGTACATTACCAATGTGCTGGGCACCATCAGCGTTTGGTATGACTAAAGCTTAACAAAAACCTCACAGGTCTTGAAAAAGACCTGTGAGGTTTCTCCTCTATCTTAAGCATCAATCGAGAATACCGCCCCAATCGGTGCGTTCCTTCATATTCTTTCTGATTTCGGTTGGAATAATGTCCCGGCCTTCGCGAATTTCCCAGCCTCCCCCAGACAAAAAAGCCCCCATGGACATACAGAACTCCTTTGGGGCCTTCTTATTGAAACCTTCCGATTGAGTTGTGTCATGACAGACTCCAGAAGGTTAAAGTTATCTTGTTTGATTCACTGGAAAGGAAAGAAAGTGAGAACTATTGAATCTAATTCATATGCAAAAATTTTGTGTTGTCAAGTAAAACTTTCCATGGATCTCCAAGCCGAAAGTCGAATGGATCATCAACTTCAAAAAGCTGTGGTATGTTCAAGTTTGGTAGAGTGAGCGGACCTGTGGTACCTGATTCCTTATCTCAGGGTTGGTGGTTGCTGAGGAATATTTAGTATATTCAAATAGGGACGGGAGTTGAAAAGTCAACAAGTGAATGATTCCAAGACCATGAGTATCAGATATGTTATTCGCCTATCGAGCGATCGCCGGTGTCATCTTCATCAACCCAGTCTTCCTCTTCCCATGTCATACCTTTTCGTCCAGGAACTTTGCGAGTTGGCCCTGCTTTATAGAACGAGCACGACTTAAGACCATAACAGAAGGTCTCATATCGATACCGTTTCCTACCGGGGTTCCACTGATCGATAATCATTTCAACAGCCATCCTGCAGCCCCACAGACAACCACTACAGTTGTTATCGTAAGTACGAGCGTTGAGACGGCGATGGCCTCTTTCACGGTAGGTTTCCAAATTTGGTGGGACACCGAGCCATGGAGGAGGCTCCAGATATTGTTGCTCTGGTCGTTCGATGAGCTTGAGTTTGCTGGTTTTGTAAAATTCAACTGACTCCATGCGGCTATCGAGCACATGTTCTGACTGTCCGCTGACAACGTCACCAACGCGAAAGTCCTCCTTAGCCTGAGCCGCTTTGCCGATTCCAATAAGAAATTCTCCTTCTCGCTCACCCATGACTCCCTTGACTCTTAAAGCATATCCGAGATAGCTGTGGCTTCGCTGGTCAAACGATCGCGTTAACCTGATTCGGGCCTGAACAGAGGTTATTGTCCCTTTCCATGGTATTTACCAGATGCCATATTAGTCATGCCTCTTTCAAAATCCAATCCGCAGTCTACTTTTGGTCCAAATTCAACATATTGCATAACACCTGCTTTGTGCGCAAAACAAGCCCCTCTTCAATCTGCATACCCTCAAGTGAATAATCTGGTCATCATAATAGGTTCAACAACCCTATCAGGTCTTGCCTTTCTCAAGGCGCTTATAATATTCCACAAACCCGAGCACCAGAGAAGTAATCATAGAGTGGGCCGACTGTTTCCCGCCCCAGTGCTCTTGTACGGTATCTCTCATCATCTCTTCAATGATTTCCTCAGGCATAAGGTTCTGGTTCAACATGCCACCGATAAGGCCATCATGGAACTCCAGCAGACGAATTGATTCTGCGATCACAAAAGCCGCATCCCTATGCGGTCCATACTGTGAAAAGCAAATTGTATTCGGATTGAACCCCTGGATTTTTCTGATACTCTCCTTACTAGCTACCAGATCGAACCCTGGAGGTGCAACAGCCGGGGTAAGCATGTCGGATTTAGGGTAATAATGGCCCAGTGCCTCCCCTGAGAAGAGGCACCTGGTCCTCGGCTCAAATACGCAGAGATGATGGGGGGCGTGTCCCGGGGCACTGAAAATCCTCAAGCTGGCATCTGACCCAATGCTAAGATCTGTATCTGATAAGGGAAATAGATTCTCTCTTGGGACAGGAATTATCTCTCCGTGAAGATGCAGTACCTCCTTACGACTGCCATACACTGTTTCTGCGCTCTTCATGAGCTTTGAAGGGTCCAGAAGGTGTTTGGCCCCGCGTTCGTGGACATAGACCCGTACCCAGGGTAGCCGTTTTACTAAGGGCCCTGTCCCTCCGGCATGGTCGAGATGGATGTGGGTGAGTATCGAATGTCTGATGTCTTTTTCCTGGTAACCAATTTCCTGAACTGATTCTAGGATGTGGGATATGGTGAGGCCTCCGCCTGTTTCGATCACGGTGAGGCCGTCTGCCACAACAATGTAGACTCCGCTCAGATCCATAGGCCCTAGCCCCTGGGAATCCATGTAATATATGCCGGGATTAACTTCTGTGATTTTTCCAACCTTAGACATCTACTGTTTCCTCAAAAGACTATCCCCTGTTGAACAGGGCAGGAAAAGGTTAGACACCCCCACATGTTTATTTGTTCTTCCTCTCTTTGGCAACCCTTTTGAGGCGCATAAAAAAGGAAATCCCACGTTCTCGATCAGGATAGGGTCTTTAGACTCCAAACCAAGCAGGTTCCCTCCTACATCTAATGGAGGGGACGGTCCCCTCTCCCATTGACTCACAAGAGGAATCTCTTTACTGCCCTTACCGGAAAATAAGCTCTTATCAGCAGGCTTTTGGCCTAATCAGTTGGCTCATCGGAAGACGGGATTTCCATGTCTCTCCCTAATCAAGCAACGCAATGGCCTCAACTTCTATCATGAATTCCGGCACGGCTAAACTCTCCACTACCAAAGGGTATGGGGTGGACAAGGTTCGGTGAAATACTCACTTCGAACCTTTCGAAAGGCCTCAATGAAGCTGTAATGCGTTAGAAATGCAGAGTTGTTGCATCCCGCAGGGCCTCCTCTACCTGTTTCCGCTCGACAGTCTCTTTCTCTAACTCACTTACCCTCTGTTCAAGCTCTTCATACGTTAGTTCTCTGGCCATCGATCTCCCCCACTTATCCAAGAAACCGCTTCATAACAAATTGTTTAGCTATGATACCAACTTAACTGACATATTTTCAGATCAAACCTGGCGATTTGCCTCTACCGCATGGTGATCTAGGTGCAACCTATAAGATCAGGCCCGCTCATGACCCGCCCTTTCGCTAATGGGTTCTCGTATCCGGCACGCTCCAGCAATTAGTCCAAAAACCCGTTGAGCCAACTATCTGCTACCTTCCAAGTCGTTCCTCTCAGGTTCCATCTCCCGGAGCGTCCTCGGAGAGTCATGCGATTGGCTCAGAAAAGAAAAATTTGGATGAAATAAAGTAGAATACCCTCTAAGTGCATATAAATGCATTTTTTTTCTGTCAATAGCTTATTTTCTTGTCAAGAAAAGACCTTCCGGCACAAAGTCTTCAAGGTTCTGGATGCAAAGGAAAAGATCACACGGGACCTGAGTAACGTACTGCAATGGGGGAGGCTACCCCGCGAATGGCCGAAGCAATAGCGTCAAGCAGTGCCCCAAAGATCCTCATCTTGAAGACAGCCTCGGTCTGCTGATATCTGGATATAACATCCAGGATGGTCATGTCATGGTGGATGGTTGGCTTTTCATCAGAGGTGTCTCGGCTTATGTCGTTTCTCCCAGCTCTCCAGGACCTCCTTCATTGCCCTGGGGATATACGTTATAATCTCCATCACCTGAGAAGCAGGGGTGGGGACGGCATAATGACCTGCCTCCCTGTTGATCCTGGCTGCCAGGATCGATGCCTCCAAGGTCTCCATGCCCGAGGCAATAAAGGCCGCAACAATGCCGGTCAGGCTGTCTCCCGTGCCACCCATGGCCTCATCTACCGGATTGTCGATAATCGCATGGACCCCTTCCCTTGAGGCGACATAATCCTGGCTCCCCTTCACCAGGAGATAACGCGCGGCATTTCTATGGTTATAGGCCCGCGTGGTGAGATCGGGTATTCGATTTTCTTCATGAAGGATAAATCCTCTTGTGTAAAAGGGGTGAGGGGCCTCTTCGTCTGCCAGGAATGCCAGCTCCCCCGCATCCGGCGTGAAAAGCTCGTAGGCCTCCGACTGCCCGCTCATCTTGGCCGCATACATGAACCCGGCATCGGCAATCAGGACAGGGCGGGGATTCATCTCCTCCACGGCGAAGAGGACCTTGTTGTGCCAGTCCACATCCGGTTGGAGATAATGGAAGGTGATTACTGAGAAATCAGAACGGGGGAGGTTTTTGACAAGGTACTGGTACAGGCGCCTGCTTCCATCCCCGAGGCCAATGTCACCCACGAGATAGCCAAAAGGTAGAGGAAGATTAAGAGTCGCTCCGGCCTTGATGGCCGCAGCCAGCAGGGCTGGCGTCCCGCGGTTCACCGCCACCCGCCTTTCACCGATACAGATAGAATCTTTTAGGAGGCAGACCTCCCCACCCACAAGAGGGAAATCCTCTTCCGGTATGGTCCCTACTACTGCGAGCATCGGCGTTTCATCTCCTCGTAGGCCAGTTGAAGGGCATACCCGCAGAGTGTATGGCCGATCTCCCCCGGGCTGGGAGCCTCGACCAAAGATTTCCCCACCATCTCCAGGGCGAGGTAAGGGACGTCCGGGCATCCGCCGCCAGAGATGTTGACGATCGTTTGCGTTTCCTTGTCAAGGGTCAGCTTCATATTGGCCGCTCTCACCATGAGATAGCCGCCAAAGTCCGTGGCCTGGAAAAGGTCAATGGGCTGAAGCAAGGGACTGTTCACCGGGACCACTTGGAGGGGGGATACATCCACCTCCTGGAGCGTCCTCAGGATATTCAACTCCTCAATGAGGGGGAACTCAATGACCAGGTCGCAACCACTCCTTATTTCCGGTGGGGGTCCCATGACCCGAATCTTCCATCCCTTTGACTTCAGGACGTTTTCCGCACGGATCACCTCGCTGGTGTTCACGAAGACCAGTATCCCTCGGTCCTGATTCTCCATCCCGGCCGAGCCATGGGATCTCTTTTTCTTGAAGAATGTAAGCACGCTCAGTCCTAATCCTTTCTGATCTTTATTCTGTAACCTTCCCCTTCTTCTCGAATCTCTTTGATCTGCCATTTCTGACTCTCGACAGCGCGGCTCACGTTCTCCTTGGATGTGTCCGTATCCACCAGGACCTCGATCTCTCCCTTGGCAGATTTCTTGATCTCTTCCAGGGTCATGAGGACGGGCTGCGGGCAGCTCAACCCTCTTGCGTCAACGATTGTACTCATGATAGCACCTCCTTATGCACTCCTTTTTCTCATGGTGAAACCGATGAACAGGCAGACGAGAAGCCCGATGATGACGGCGGCGATGCCGTGCGGGCCGACCCCTTTGGGCGAGCTTGCAAGGCCGAAATTATGGGCAAAGGCTGCTCCGACAATCATCCCCAGTACAAAGACCGCTGCGTCTCCATCCCCTTCACCTGCCAGGAATAGCTGGCGTCCTGGGCATCCACCTGCCAGGGCGAATGCCAGACCCGCCAGAACCATGCCACCGAAGTTCCAGAGCTGCATGGTATGGGCCACGGGTTGATTGGCAAAGCCTGGATGAAATTGTCTCAGAGCCAGGTTAGTGGCAAAGGCGAACACGGCCAGAGCAAGGAATCCCAGGAACAAATGGGTCTGACGAAAAAGGATCAGATCCCTTAGAGCGCCCATGGTGCAGAAACGACTGCGCTGGGCCAGGAAACCGATCGCCAGCCCGATGATGAGGGAGACAACCAGGGAAGCGTGCATGGCGCCTGGCCCTTTGATACTGTAAAACAACACCCCGCTTTGCGCCTGTCCCTCTACCTGGGGAAAAATGATCCTCAGAACCAAAAACCCCAGCATGACGAGGGGTAATAGCCATCCCACAGAAGTATAGGTCTTTTCCGTGCGTCCCAGGTTGTAACCCCTTTTTAGGAACAACGTCCCGATCCAGATGCCGAAGGCAAGACCTGCCAGTCCGAATATGGCGTTTCCGTCACCGCCTGCAAGACGCAAAAGCGCCCTCCAGGGGCATCCAAGAAAGACCAACGCTCCGATCATGGCAAAGGCCCCTAGGATAAATCTCACAATGGGCGCCGATCCAACCCTCGGCCGAAACTCCTTGAAAATATAAGCAGCAATGAGCGACCCCAGCACAAAGCCTATGATCTCGGGCCGCATGTACTGCACCACTGCCGCCCGGTGCAGACCCAGGGCCCCCGAGATGTCCCTCTCAAAACAGGCCACACAAACTCCCATGTTCCCCGGATTGCCCAATTTCTGCAGGAGTGAAGCAAATGCCCCGATAAGCGCTCCCACCCCAATGATCCCCCATTTTGTTGCGAAGATGTTCCTTAATTGTGCCATCTCATTCCCCCTCTCCCCCTAACAGATTCCCACTTCCTTAATGTATATTTATCGTCATAAGGAAACCTAACGCTTGCGCATTTTCAGACATTGATCACCTTGTCTGCAATCTGCATGGAAGTGACGATATCCAGCATATTGGTCGTCTCCCCCACCTGCTTCTTGTCCAGAAGATTAAAATGGTCCAGGCATGTACCGCAGACCAGGATCATGGCGCCGCACTCGCTCAAATCTTTGAGATCATCGAGGACCTGTGACCCATCTACGGTGAGTTTCACACCGTTATTCACAAACACGAGACGCCACAACTCATCACCCATCTCTTTGAGGGTTTTTATGAAGTTCACCATGAGCTTCCCACCAAGCGCATCATCTCCCCGTCCTAGACGATCCGCTGCGACCATCACCATAATCCTTTTCTTTTCAGTATCCGTCGCTTCAATGGGCGCGGCAACACATGCAGCCCCGCCCTCTCCTTTCCCCACGACACAGAAGACGACCCCGTCCTGCTGGACGGTCACTTCGAAATTCCGGGATTCCAGAAATCGAGAGACATTCTGCCTTGCGGCTTCATTATCCACGATAACCTTGATGAGTTCAGGATGTTCCTTTTCCAGGCATTCCTTTGTTTGAAGGACCGGTGCTGGGCAGGCCAGCCCACGACAATCCAGTTCTCGCATAGTATGTTGCTCCTTTCCCTTTTCAGGTTTCGTCGAATGGTTGATTGGTATATTGGTTAAATGGTGTGGATACCCTATAATTCAGTTTCCATAGCAAACCGACTTTGTTAATCATTTGACTACTCAACCACGATCCTCTCTCTTGGTTCTGACACAACCTCTCCTATGATGGCCGCCTCAGATACCCCCTTTTCCCGTAAACAATCAAGCATAGTTTGGGCGCTTCGAGTATCCACACAGATCAACAGCCCTCCGGATGTCTGAGGATCAAAAAGGATATCCTGAAGAACACGGTCCACGGAGGGGTCAAAATGTATAGTCGATTGATAAAATTCACGATTGCGATAGGCCCCGGCAGGAATAAGGCCCGTACCGGCATAACTTATTGTCTCCGGCAGAACAGGAACGCTCTTTGAGTCGAGTCTTACACCACAACCCGAACCCTGTACCATTTCCGTCAGATGTCCCAGGAGTCCAAAGCCCGTGATATCCGTGCAGGCATGCACGGAATAGGATGCCATGGCCTCAGCCGCCTTACGGTTGAGCCCTGCCATCAAATGTGTGACGATCCCGATAATTTCCGGTGAAGCAAGTGCAGCTTTTATGGCCGTGTTGATAATGCCCGTACCAAGGGGCTTGGTTAAGATCAATCGATCCCCTATCCTGAGAGTTTTCTTGGTAAGCACTCTATCGGGGTGGATAAATCCCGTGACGGATAAACCGTATTTTAATTCTTTATCCTCTACACTGTGTCCACCCACAAGGACCACATCCGCCTCCCGCATCTTGTCCAGGCCGCCCTGGATGATCTCCCGCAGGATGGCGATATCCATCTCTTTGATCGGAAAGGCGACAAGGTTCATGGCCGTCTTGGGGACACCGCCCATGGCATAAACATCACTCATTGCGTTGGCCGCGGCGATCTGGCCGAACCAGTAAGGATCATCCACAATAGGTGTGAAAAAATCCACGGTCTGGATGATGGCAAGATCATCCGTCACTTTGTAGACACCGGCATCATCAGCACGGTCCAGTCCCACAATAAGATTCTCATCTCTCGGGAACTTCATCCCGCATAAGGCCCTGTCCAGGTCCCCCGGAGCGAGCTTGGACGCTCAGCCGGAGCCTGTTACTGTTTCAGTGAGACGAAGACTTTTCTTTTCTGCCATACTCTCTATCCTCTCAAATCTCATATCGCATGGTAGGAATGCGACTTTATTTGTTTTCACTTGCAGTCAGTGCCACACCCAAAGCATAGGCCTTGATCTAGAATGCTATTCCTTAACAGGCAGGACATGAATCGCCTTAATGACCAGCTGAACCGTATCACCTAGACGAAGTTCAAGATCCTGCACCGATTCGGTAGTAAGAACTGAGGCCATCTACACTGGAGAAAACACTTCAAATTTAACCAGCGACATTATGTCTCCGGTCTTGATGGTCTTAACTCTAGCTGCAATCCTATTTCTTGCCCCGTATTTCATAGAATGATTCCTCCTTTGATAATTTAGAAATTAATATACTTGCACATAATGAAAAGGATATGTCGATTAGTCAAACTGGAAACACCAATGATAAAACCGGGAACAATAGGAAATTTCGATAAACTCACTTTTTCTCTAGTATCTCGTTTGCCTTTGTAACGAATGCCCTGTTGCAGATTTCCTCAAACAGCGCTTCTCCTTTAATAACGCCTGCTTCAACAAAGACCCTTTTGATGAAGTCGTGTTCTTTCTTTGACGTCATGCCGTCAGGAGAGGATGCCTCTTTGATCTCGGTCATAAAAGTGAGTAACGATTCGCGGGTTGCATCAGGGAAGAACTTCTTCTTTACAGAATCCACGCCTCGAAGAACCTGTTGGGCCCCGATCGCCGCCTTTTCACCCGCCTTACGAAGGTTACCCAAAAGCTTGTTAAACTGGGCTTCTCGATGAACAAAGATCACCGCCTCAAAAATCCTCCTTGGCTCCTTTTCTATTGTCCCGATGCTATGAGCGCTGCGCCCAGCGCCCCCACCATTTGAGGTTCCTCAGGAACCGTGATCTCTTTGCCTGTGGCTTCTTGGAGGATTTGCACGATGCAGGGGTTTCTAGCAACGCCTCCGGCAAAAAGGAGAGGATCCGTGATGTCAACCCTCTTGAGCATGCCTGCAGCTCGACGCACAACCGAGCGGTGGAGGCCCAGGGCGATATCCCGGCGTTTTTCACCTTTTGCCAGAAGGGATGTCACCTCGGATTCTGCAAATACGGTGCACATGCTGCTGATTTGAATCTCTTTTCGGGCCTTGAGGGCATCGTCCCCAAACTGGTCCAGCGTGTACCCGAGGGTCTGGGCCATGATCTCCAGGAATTTCCCTGTCCCTGCCGCGCACCGATCATTCATCTCGAATTTGGCGACCCTTCCCTTGTCATTGACGGCGATGGCCTTGGAGTCCTGCCCCCCGATATCCAGAATGGTCCTCACTTGAGGGAACAGAAATCGGGCGCCCACGGCGTAGGCCTTGATCTCCGTCACCGTGGGCGTTTCCAAGGATAGCTCAAGGAGGTGCCTCCCATAGCCCGTGGCGATGATGCGGTCGTATTCCAGGCCATCGAGCAGGATCTGGGCCTGGGCCATGGGGTCGAATCCGGAGTCCATCTGGCTTTTCTTTAGAATTTCCTCGTCTTCCAGGACCACCAGCTCAATGGTTCGTGAGCCGATATCTATGCCGGCGAATCTCATGTCATGCATCCTTGTACTTTCCTATTTGATCTGTTCTATGAAGGCCTCCACCCTGGTCTTGAGTTGCCCCATGTCCTCCATGCTGTAATCCGTTTCGATGCGGAGGGTAGGGATGTTCTCGCCTTCGAGGGCCTTTTCCACCGGCATGGATTCGGTGATATAGGGCTGGCAGAACTGGAGACCGTAATGGATCACGCCGTCCGCCTTGTATTCCTTGAACATCTCTTTCACATGGTTGAGCCTGTCCGGGTTTGGTGTAAATATGGCGCAGTCCACCTCAAAGTACCTGTCCACGATGGCCTCCATAAGTTCTTTCACCGTATCCCAGGTATCGTCGGT
>CAYVMN010000086.1:11569-18353 GCA_964452575.1 uncultured Desulfobacteraceae bacterium
TCGGCCTTTCGCAGACCGCAGAGCCTGTGGATGGCCTTTCGCTTGTTGTTGACAATTCCAGTGCCTTTCTTGAGCCTTTCCGCATCAATGGTCACGCCGGTCAGTCTTTCTACCGCTTCCTTGAATCGCAAGTATTCAGCCTTCAGTAGGGCCCTTCCCTCATCCGACTTCATCTGGGGCAAATCCATGACGTAGAGATTCGGGACGAGGTCATTGAGGATCTCATAGGATTTTTTCTTGCCGTCGCAAGTATTTTCCCCCACGATCATGTCCGCTGATTCAATATAGGGGCATACCTTGCCCAGCTTGAAACCAAAGGCCGACTTGATCAAAGAGCAGGTGTTGCGGGGCAGGAGCTTTTCCACCTCTTCGGTGGCAAAGTCTGCGCCTGTGCAGAGACCCACAAGGGTGGCATCCGCAGCCCGCACAACCTCTTCGGGCACAAACACACAGAAAGACCCGATAACCTTGCGGCCGGCCGCCTTTTCATCCATCAATTCCTTGATGCGCAGGCCATGCACCTCGCTCATGACAAAGTCGAAATAACCCATGCCTTCGGGCCGGTTCTTCTGTGCCAGATAGATATCCTGGTATCCCTTGCTAAGTACCTCCATCAGCGTATCATGGGCCGCAAGATCCAGCCCCAGTGTTTCCCACATGCCTTTGTATTCTTCGCTCATCTTTGTCCTCCTTCATAACTTGTTTAATCGGTGAATCATCGAAGTCTCCTCATGTCTCCCCCCCTTCGAGTGAATCCGATTGAATCCAGGTACCCGAAAACAGGCACCTTTCCTTTCCGCTCGCGGCAGGGGCAAGTCCGTCATGACAATCTTCCTGAAGCCGGATTGGTGCAGTCGGTAGGCAACGGCACTGGCCTTTTCGCCTGACCCTTTGATCTGTAAGAACCAGGAAAAGGAGAAGGGATGTCTTGACTTTATTTGGAAGGAAGTCGATTCTTCAGCCTTACCCTGGCCTACCAAACCCGGGTAGATCTTTCTCTGTATACTCAGGTAAAGCCGAAAAATTGATACATGTGTGAACTCTATATAGGGTTAATGTGAGTTTGGATGCGGAGAATATAAAGGATATCTCGATTTGTCAATCTGGATTTTCCGATAATAAAAAGGCTTTCCTAAGGAAATACCGATCAGAAACATCACACATTTCTTATTCGCAGAGATTTCTTGAGACAGTGCGGTGTGTTTGCTTTTGGATTTGCTGCCCTTATGAGATCCAGTTGGTTATTCACCGGTTTCCCGACGCCATTCCTGCGGCTTCTGGCATGCGGCGGAGCTGAAGCATGCTCCAGATGCCAAACACGGGTCCAGGTGCAAGAACTACAAAGACCCATTCCCAGCCGATGATCGCAACCAGTGCAGGTATGATGCGGATTGAGAGCAAGGTCAACAGAAATCCAAGGGTGGTTTGAACGGTGAGTGCCGTGCCCACATAGCGCGGGTCGGTGAGCTCGCTGACGGCTGCGCTGAACTGACCGCTGTCGGCTACTATTGTGAACCCCCACAGGAGGCAGAGAACCGTCAGAAGCCCTGGACTGGAGAAGAAGATCCCTGCACCCAGAGTGCATGTGCCCGATAGGATCAGGCTGGCGACGGTCGTGCGTGATCGGCCAAAACGGTCGGCAAAGAGACCGGCCACCAGGCTGCCGAAAGCACCTGCAGCAACAGCTGCAAATCCGGCCAGGCGCGCAGACAGAGTGCTCCACCCGGCCGAACGATAACTGATAATTAAGAAGATAGGGACCCATGTCCACATACCGTACAGTTCCCACATGTGACCCAAATAACCAAAATTTGCGAGCCGCGTGGGCCTGTAGGACAGCACCCTGCCCGCAAAACGCCAGTTGAAGGGAGCCACTCCTGTCAGGAATGGCCCCCCATTCACCCCGGTGCCCACCGCCAGGGCACCAAGGGCGGCCAACGCGGAGATCACCATAAGTACCGTGCGCCAAGGAGGCATGCCATCGCCACCCAGAAGCGGAAGGGCATTGAGCAGATGAGGAACGGACTTCCCCAGAACAATCCCCCCCACCAGCAAACCGATACCCAGTCCACGGTCTTCCTTGCACCATGTTGCAGCGAGTTTCATGCCGGGTGGATAGGTGCCGGCGAGCCCCATGCCGGTAACAAAGCGCAACAGGAGGCCAAGCGTGGGAGCATAGTCCAAAAGCGCAATGCCTGCATTGGCTGCTGCGCCCCCCAAAGCACTGGCTGCGATCAGACGACTGGCAGGAACGCGGTCTGGCAGGTTCAAGAGGGCACTAAGGAGAGCACCGACCACAAAGCCGACCTGGACACTCATGGTCATCCAAGATTGATCCGCTCCGCTAAGCTGCCATTCTTCCGTCATTTGGGGCAGGATCGCCGAGACGGAGAACCAGAGGCCGAAAATAAGTATCTCCGCCGTCACCAAGAGGACAAGATTGCGCCATTTCTCAATGGCTGAGACATTCATTTGATGCAGTCGGTTGAAAACGAGAAAGGCATCCTTGAGCCTTATTAAATCAAACAAGGTATGGAGTTGAACTAGGAATGTACCCGTTCCGATTTAGAAAGGTCAAGCGCTTTACGTAAACATCAAGTAACAAGGTCTCTTCTCAAACTGAAATTCTTGCCAGAGACCCATTTCCTGGCCTTCGGGTTCTGGATGGTCATACTCTAAACAACTGATTGGACCATTGGTCATATGGCAACGTACAGAAAACGATAGCATGCCACTACCAAAATTCTGAAGCCTATCGGCCACATCTAGGCAGTATATTACCTTGCGATATCTGCTACAAGTCCAGACTTTCGATGCAAACAAAACACGTGATATCAGTTAGATACTCAATGGCTGACAGCAGATAGGTCCATTCAGATCTGAAAAAACCCTTGACCCTTCCGGCCAGATACCATAGAAGTTGTGGCCCCTTTTTTCTTGACCCACAGACCGAAAATCGGTACGCTTTTCATCGCAAAAACCCAGTTCTTATTACCTCACCCTTGCTCCTTGCAGAGCTCGACCTCCCCTAGACGGATATCAGGAACGAAGCGGTGCTGTCCTGTCCGCTGGGCAAACCTATCTCACCTTCTCAAAGGACACCGATGAAGAATACATACAAGAGCGGACTGCGGCATATAATAAAATCGTTGCCAACGGCGGGCTCAAACAGATATAGACCCAATGGTATCCCGATATTGACTGGTAGAGAATCCGGGCTAAAATAAAACCATGAAAAACACCCTATGTTTACTAGCCTTTATTGCCATCTGGTCACTGACCGGATGTGGCAATAAGGAAACCGGTATCACAAACCTCTCCATGCTAGCGGGAGGGAAGACCTTCGCCGTTCCAACGGGAACGGTTGCCGACCAGTTTGTTTACCGCCGGTTTCCGGATGCCAAAATCGAATATTATAACAGTGCCCTTGATTGTGCCCTGGCCGTTCAGGGAGGCAAGGCTGACGCCGCAGTTTACGATGAGCCGATCCTGAAAAACATAGCGGCCAAGAACAAGGGGCTCATTGTCTTGCCCGAGCTGCTGGAACGTGACACATACGGGTTTGCCGTGCAGATCGACAATATCCCTCTCAAAACAGCCATCGACGAGACCCTCGCGGAGCTGAAATCCAACGGCACCTATGACGATATGATGAAGCGCTGGTTCCCCGTCAAAGGAGCGCCCGCACCCATGCCCACGATCGACCTGTCGGGCAGTAACGGGATCCTGAGATTCGGAACAGCGGCGGTCACCGAACCCATGTCGTTTCACGATGCCAACCGGAACATCGTGGGATTTGATGTGGAACTTGCCACCCGGGTGGCCTTGAAACTGGACAAAAAGATCGAGATCACGGATATGGAATTCGGGGCGATGCTCCCGGCACTCATCTCAGGCAAGGTCGACATGATAGGCGCCGGACTGTCGATCACCGAAGAGAGGGCAAAGAAAGTGCTCTTCTCCCAAAGCTACTACCGCAGCGGCATCGCTATCGTGGTCAAGGGGAATGCCCCGGCACCCCCGAGCCTGGCGGGCAGGAAAATGAAAACCGTTGACGACATCAGCGATAAGACCATCGGCGTGCTGCTGGGCTCGGTGTACGACATCTATGCCACCCGCTCTTACCCTAAAGCCAAAATCCTGCAGTACCAGAGCGTTTCCGACCTGCTCATCGCTCTTAACTCGGGCAAGATCGATGTCACCTATTACGACCAGGCTTCCGTGCCCGAAATGCTGAAGGTGAATCCCGATCTGGGCATACTGGCCAAGGATGTCTTCAGCGTTCCGATCGGCGCTGGTTTCAACCGCGACAACGACACGCTCCGCGAGCAGTTCAACGCCTTCCTGAAGGAGATCCGCTCGAACGGCGTGTATCAGGATATGGTCACCCGCTGGATGGAGAAGGGCATCATGGACATGCCTGTGATTGAAAGCACCAAAACCAATGGCGTCCTGTGCGCCGGGGTGGTAAACGACCTAGGCATGCCCTTCGGATTGGTCCGCGACGGCCAGCTCATCGGATTCGACATCGAGCTCTCGTCACGCTTCGCCGCCTATACCGGCCGCGAGTATGTCCCGGTGCCCCTGCAGTTCGGCAGCCTCATCGCCTCCATCTCCACCAATAAGATCGACATCATCACTGCCTCCATGTTCATCACCGAGGAACGGGGTAAGATGATCGATTTTTCCGATCCGTATTTCGAAACCGGCGCGAGCCTGATCGCCCGCAAGGATGCCATGGACCCGTCGGTCGCCGGTGCGGCCGGAGGCCCGGCCCTCCGTAAACCCTTCCTGAAAAGGGTGTCCGACAGCTTTTACAGCAATATTATTTTGGAAAAGAGGTATCAGCTGATCCTTGACGGGTTGCTGGTCACCATTGTCATCTCCATTTTTGCAGCCATCCTGGGCACCATGCTCGGCGGGCTGATCTGCTTTATGAAAATGTCAAGCCGGAAAATCCTTTCCGTGACTGCCAGCCTGTACATCTCCCTTCTCCGGGGAACCCCAGTGCTGGTATTGCTCATGATCATCTACTATATGGTCTTCGCTTCGGTAAACATCAATCCGGTATTGGTTTCCATTTTTGCGTTCGGCCTGAACTTCGGCGCTTATGTATCTGAGATGTTCCGGACCTCCATCCAAAGCATCGACAAAGGGCAGAAGGAGGCAGCCATCGCGGGTGGCTTTACCAAAATCCAGACATTTGTCCATATTATTGCCCCCCAGGCCTTGCGCCACCTCCTTCCTGTTTACAAAGGAGAATTTATTTCCCTGGTCAAAATGACCTCCATTGTCGGTTATATAGCCGTGCAGGATCTGACCAAAGCCAGTGATATCATCCGCAGCCGCACGTTCGACGCCTTTTTCCCGCTGATCATGGCGGCCGTAATCTATTTGGTGATCACGTGGCTGCTGACCCGGGCCTTGGGCCATATTGAGATTTCGGTGGATCCAAAAAGAAAACGCGTGATCAAAGAGGTGGCGGCAGACAGATGATACAGGTAAGAAATCTTTCGAAACATTTCGGGGACCTCGTGGTCCTTAGGGATATCAGCGTGGATATCAAGAAAGGAGAGATCATTTCCATCATCGGTCCTTCGGGAACCGGGAAAAGCACCTTTCTCCGCTGCCTCAACCTCCTGGATACCCCGACCGCCGGCACCATTCATATCGACGGCATCCCTCTGCTGAATAAAGGCACGAGTGTTCCGAAAGTTCGCCAGAAAATGGGGATGGTCTTTCAGTCGTTTAATCTCTACGCTCACCTTTCCGTAATGGAAAACCTCACGCTGGGGCCGGTCAAACTCCTTGGAAAGAAAACGGCCGAAGCCAACCAAAAGGCCATCAAACTGCTTAAACTGGTGGGCCTTGCCGAAAAGGCGCACTCCTTCCCGGATGAACTTTCCGGCGGGCAGAAACAGCGGGTGGCCATTGCCCGCTGTATGGCCATGGAGCCTGAGATTCTGCTCTTTGATGAACCCACTTCCGCGCTCGACCCGACCATGGTCAGCGAAGTGCTTGCCGTGATCCGCAGCCTGGCCAGGGAAGGCATGACCATGGTGATCGTAACACACGAGATGGAATTTGCCCGCAACCTGTCTAGCCGCGTCTTTTATATGGATGAAGGGCTGATCTATGAAGAGGGAACCCCTCAGCAGATATTTGACCATCCGCAAAAAGAAAAAACAAAGGCATTCATTAAACGGATACGCAGTTTTCATTACCGGATTACCAGCAGGGATTATGACCTGTACGCAATGCAGGCTGAAATGGAGGCATTCTGCGACAAGCATATACTCCCAAGGAAGGTCACCGGTTATGTGCTGCATATGGCGGAAGAGGTTTTATGCCTGCAGAAGGACTTTTCCGATATCCAGCTCAGCCTCTCCTATTCCGAAAAGGACGGGAGTGTTGAGCTGGTCTGCATGAGCTGCGGAACACCGATTAATCCTCTTGAGGAGGGTGTTGCAGAAGATGATATTGGGATTAAACTGATCAAGGCCAGATGCAGGAGCGTGGATTACCGGTATGAGAACGGGAAGAATATCCTGATGTTGAAAATCAGGGGGGAATAGGGGGGTGAGGCGGGGTATAAGAGTATGAGTATGGGGGCAGGCGCCGGAATTCGGTCTTTTCAATTGGTTACAGAGGGTCTTGACTCCGGTTTTCACCGGAGTGGCGACTTTTTACGAATTCATCAATACTCATTTAGTTAAGCCTGACCCTATTCCTTTATGATCCTGATGTGGTGGATGCCTGTTTGAAAATATTAAAGGAGAGGAAG
>CAYVMN010000087.1:0-18322 GCA_964452575.1 uncultured Desulfobacteraceae bacterium
GATCAGGGGTCTCATAATTAATTGTGGGCGGGATGATGCCATGCTTGATTGTGAGGGCCGTAAATATGGCCTCAATCCCACCAGCACCCCCGAGAAGATGGCCTGTCATGGATTTGGTGGAGCTAATTGCGAGTCTGTGGGCATGTTCCCCGAATACGGCCTTTATGGCCTTATTTTCTGATATGTCATTCAGTTTGGTAGAGGTGCCATGGGCATTAATGTAATCAATTTGATCCGGCCGCAGACCTGCATAATTGAGGGCCATCTTCATACAGCTAATGGCTCCTTCGCCCTCAGGTTCGGGAGCAGATACGTGATAGGCATCCGCGGTTAATCCGTACCCCACTACCTCCGCATAGATATCGGCTCCCCTTTCAAGGGCCAGTTCAAGATCTTCCAGAATGAGCATCCCCGCGCCTTCGCCCATAACAAAGCCATCTCGGTCCAGGTCAAAGGGACGCGAGGCCTTCTCTGGTTCGTCATTTCTAGTCGAAAGCGCCCGCATGGAACAGAACCCCCCAAGTGCCAGTGGAGTGACCACTGCCTCTGATCCCCCGGCGATCATAGCATCCGAGATGCCTTCTCTGATCAGCCGGAAGGCCTCTCCAACGGCGTGACAACTGGCCGCACACGCGGTCTCAATTGATATATTGGGCCCCTTGGCCCCAAACTCTATAGCGATCTGGCCGGGGGCCATGTTGGCAATCATACCCGGAATAAAGAAGGGGCTGATGCGGCGAGGGCCTTTTTCCAGAAGGACCTTGTGAAAAAACTCGAGCATGGTCAGACCCCCCAGTCCTGATCCGGTTATACTTCCCACCCTATGGGCATTCGAGGAATCGATCTTTAGGCCGGAATCCTCCAGGGCCATTCTGGCGGAGGCCACAGCATAGTGAATGAAGATGTCGAATCGGCGGATCTGCTGCTTGTCCATAAAGTCTTCGGATCTGAAGTCGGTAACCTCTCCAGCAATCTGAGCCGCAAAAGGGGACGGGTCAAATTTTGTAATGGGTCCTATACCGGATTTTCCCGCACATGCGGCCTCCCAATTCTTCTCTACGCCGGTTCCCAACGGCGTGGTCATACCTAAGCCCGTAACCACAACCCTCCTGCTCATCTTCTTGCTCCTGCCTTGAAAGGAAGTCCACTCACACATCCCCTCGCCTTACCTCTGTCTGACCTCGTACGGTTACCCTGAACCGGCGGCATTCCCTGTCCAGGCACCTATTGTTTTTCAATGGCATTCCTAATATACTCTATCGCGTCCTTAACGGTCCCTATCTTCTCAGCGTCTTCATCAGGAATCGATACGTCAAATTCCTCTTCCATTGCCATGATTAGTTCCACCTGATCTAACGAATCCGCACCCAGATCGTCAACAAATGAGGCCTCAGGGACCACGTCCTCTTCGGCCACATCTAACTGCTCGCAGATGATCGCTATTACCTTTTTCTCTATCTCTGACATCTACCATTACCTCCTGATTGAGTTTTTCTCCCAAAGCTGATCAAGTTGTGTTAAGGTAAGACCAAAACTCCAGTTTACATATACAAGCCCCCGTTTACATGAAGTATTTGGCCGGTTATGTACCTTGCCCCTTCGGAGCAAAGCCAATAGATCGCTTCGGCAACATCCTCGGGTTTGCCGATTCTACCCAGTGGTATCTGCTGCAAGAAATCCTCTCTGGCCTTTTCCGGAAGGGCCGCGGTCATTTCTGTGTCAATAAAACCCGGGGCAACCGCGTTGACTGTGATCCCTCTCCCAGCCACCTCCCTGGCAATGCTCTTTGTAAAACCCATGATCCCGGCCTTGGAAGCTGCATAGTTTGACTGGCCGAAATTGCCGATCTGCCCTACCACTGAAGATACGTTTACGATCCACCCGCCTCTCTGTTTCACCATTGTCCTCATGACGGCCTGGGTACAGTTAAAGGCACTCTTCAGATTGACCCTGATAACGCTATCCCATGCATCCTCACTCATTCTCATCAAAAGGGTATCTCTGGTTATGCCTGCATTATTAATCAGGACATCGACCCTTTCAAACCTTGAGATGATTTCCTTGAATAAAATACTCACCGCCTCAAAAGATGATACGTCAATCCTGTAGCTCTCGGCCTCCACTCCCATTTGAGCCAAAGTATTGAGGGTCTCTCCAGATGCAGTTTCATCCGGGTCATAATGGAGAATAACGATTCTTGCCTTCTCCTCTCCGAACTTGAAGGCGACTGAACGTCCTATACCCTTCGAACCTCCAGTAACGATCACCACCCTTGAATTCTTGTTGCTCACGATCCTTTCCTATCCACACCGGGAAGAAGTGCTATTACGGGCCTTTAGTCTGAGCGTCATCTTTTCCAGGACGTGGTTATTCACATAAGAGACCGCCAGTCTTATTGCATTCTTTAGGGACTTGGCCGAAGACTCACCGTGGCATACGATCCCAACCCCATTGATGCCCAGAAGGGGTGCCCCCCCATACTCTTCATAATCTAATTTCCCTTTTAGGCGCTCAAGGGAGCCGAGGCCAAGCCGGCGTCCCACCCTCCATAAAAAGGAGGTGTTAAGCTCGTTTTCTACCAGCCTGCTCAATGATCCGCCCAACCCTTCTGCCAGCTTCAGGGCAACATTCCCCACAAAACCGTCGCACACAATGACCTCCACTTCTCCAGTGGAGATATGGCGACCCTCAACGTTGCCGACAAAATTGAGTTTGCTCCCCTCGAACAATGGGCGGGCTAATCGCACCTGCTCGTTTCCCTTACCCCCCTCCTCGCCGATACTCAGCAGGGCCACCTTGGGATCTTCCATCTGGAGGCAAGCGCTGGCAAAGGCCTGGGCCATTATGCCAAATTGAAAGAGATGTGCAGGCCTGCAATCCACATTGGCCCCCACGTCGATAAGGACCACAGACCCCCTCTCAGCAGGAATAATGCCTGCAATGGCGGGTCTATCGACCCCATCCAGCCTGCCCAGGGTCAGGAGCCCCGCCGCCAAGGTAGCACCCGAATTGCCCGCACTGACAACGGCATCCGCTTCCCCCCTTTTTACCAGGTCAAAGGCCACGCTTATGGAGGAGTTTCTCTTCTTGCGCACCGCCATCAGCGGGGCTTCGCTCATCCCTACCATCTCATGGCAGTGGTGTACCGTGATGTGGTCATTGGGGCATCGAGGACCCAAAATCCCTGTTATGACATCTCCGTCCCCCACGAGGGTAATATCCACCCCCAGTTCTTCTGCAGATTCAACCGCGCCCTGAACAACCACTTCCGGAGCCTTATCCCCTCCCATGGCGTCCACGGCCACCTTCATATCAGCTCTCTTCTTTCTTAATTATTGTTCTGCCCTTGTAGGTCCCGCAGTGGGGACACAGGTGATGGGGTAGTACGGGTTCGTGGCAGTGGGGGCAAGTGACGACATTGGACATTTTTAGGCTATGATGGGAACGTCTAGAATCTCGCCTGGACCTTGATATTTTTTTCTTTGGTAGAGCCATTCTATGAATTCATTCTCCTTTGAGTTTAAGGTCTTTTAGTTTAGAAAAATATGGGCTTCCTTTTTCTGGCCGACATCGGCATTTTTCATTGTTCAGGTCAATACCACACAGTGGGCAGAGCCCTAAGCAATCCTCCCGGCAAAGTGACTTCATGGGTAGCGACAGATAGATCTGCTCCCTGATTATCTCGTCCAGATCGACTCGCTCCTCTGTAACAAAGTCAGTGGAGAGGTCTTGTTCCATGAGTTCGACTTCACTTGGCCCGCTACTACTGGCCGGGCCTTGGGCAAAGAACAGTCTAAAATCAGATCTTAGATCATGGAGGTAAGGCCCCAGGCATCTGTCACATCTGAGGCACAATCGTCCCCTCAAGCGGCCATCAAGCAAATACCTGACCCCTGCCCTGGATATGCTCAAAGATACGTCTAGGGGTCCATCCAGGCCCTGAATCTGATCGTCCTCCCTTTCACCTTCCCACCAATCATTGTCAAGGGTAAGATTAAAGTAGCGAGGGCCTTCTAACACAGACCTCAGATCAACAATCATCAGGAGTAAACCTTCTCTGAAAGGGCCAAGAGCCAGCGCTCAACCTGCCAATAATTAAAGCGATAAGTATATAAACGCCCTTTATTTTGTCAAGAAAATAAACTTTTCTGGAAATTTGAAGGCTCGGGAAAGGGGCAATTTACTCTTGTGGGAAAATATATGACCGGGGGAACTCGAATTAGATGTTGGTACCTTGTCAATCAATAACCCCTACGTACCGCAGGTGCCTGTATCTCTCATCACGGTCAAGGCCATAGCCCACCACGAATCTGTCAGGAATCTCAAATCCCACATAATCTGCTTTTATATCAACTTCCCTCCTGGAAGGCTTATCAAGAAGGCATACAGTCTTGACCCTCTTGGCCCTCCTCTTCTTCAGCTCTTCTTTGAGCTTCTCCAGTGTCCTGCCAGTGTCGAGAATGTCCTCTACCAGCAGGACCTCCTTCCCTTCCACATCCACTTCGACGGAGGATTTCACCTGGCCACTCGACTCTGTTCCGATATAGCTCTTGGCAATGGCATAGTCCACCGTCACATCCACATTTTGGTCGCTGAGGGCCCGCACCAGGTCTGCGCAAAAGATGAATGCGCCCTTGAGGACAAAGACGGCATGGAGATGTCCACAACTATGGTCCTTTGCTATCTCCTCGGCCAGTTCCGATACCTTCTCTCGTATCTCTTCCTCTGTTATCAGTACCTTCATCACCTAGGCCGGTTGGTTTAGTCCGTCAGCCCTTTCCACCTTTACAGCGCAGACCTTAAACTCTGGAATCTTCGCAATGGGATCAAGGGCCTGGTTTGTAAGGGCATTGGCATTACTCTCTATAAAGTGGAAGGTCATGAAAACAAGGCCCTTCGCTACCCTATCGGTCAGAACGGTCTTGGACCTAACTTGACCGCGCCGGGATGTCACGATAACCTCATCCCCCTCTCGAATCCCTAGGTGACTGGCGTCCTCCGGGTTTATCTCCAGGGCACCCTCTGATACCTCTGCATTCAGGGTAGGGGAATTACGAGTCATTGTGCCGGTGTGGTAATGGACATGTATCCGACCGGTGGTTAGCCAGAAGGGAAATTCGGAATCCACTGTCTCGGCAGGTGGCGCAAATTCTATGGCGTGAAAGAGGCCTTTTCCACGGGCAAAGGCGCCTTTGTGAAGGAATTTCGTGCCTGGATGATCCTTGTCCGGACAGGGCCACTGAAGCCCGATACCCTCCAAACGGTCATACGAGATGCCCCCGTAGGATGGCGTCAGCGCAGCAATCTCCTTCATGATTTCCTCGGGTGATTCGTGGGTCATGGGATAGCCGAAGCGGTTTGAAATCTCCTGGATAATCTGCCAGTCCGGACGCGAATCCTCAACCGGCTCTATGGCCTTTCGCACCCTCATCACCCGTCTTTCCGTATTCGTGAACGTCCCGTCTTTTTCAGCAAAGGAACTTCCGGGGAGGATCACGTGTGCTAGTTCCGCGGTTGGGGTGAAAAAGATGTCCTGAACCACAAGCAGTTCTGCAGCCCGGAGGGCCTCTTCAACATGGGCGGTATCAGGATCGCTCAACATGGGATTCTCTCCTACCACATAAAGGGCCTTTATCGACCCACTGGAGAGTGAGGAGAGCATCTCTGACACTGTTAGCCCCACCTTTTCCGAGAGTGTAGCATTCCAGGCTGACTCGAACTTTTTCTGATTGTCCGGTACGTTGACCGCCTGATAGCCGGGATAGACGTTAGGGAGGCCACCCATGTCACAGGCACCCTGCACATTATTCTGGCCTCTAAGGGGGTTGACCCCGGAAGATTCCTTGCCAACATTACCCGTAAGCATGGCCAGATTGGCCAGGGTCTTGACATTGTCTACGCCTGTGATGTGCTGGGTTATCCCCATGCAGTAAACTATGGAGGCTGCATCGGCGTTTGCGAAGTGTTGCCCAATCCTGATGATATCGTCCACCGAAACGCCCGTGATCTGCGAGACCCTCTCAGGGGTATAGGCCTTGATTGTCTTTTCTAGTCCTTCGAAGCCCTCGGTCCTTTCTTCAATAAAGCCTCCATCCTGCCAGCCCCGTTCCACGATCACATGCATTATACCGTTTATTAGGGCGACATCTGTACCCAGTTTCTGACGTACATGCAGGTCGGCAATCAGGGCGAGATGGATCTTACGCGGGTCTGCCACGATCAACTTGGCACCTTTCTGTTTGGCCCTGAAGATCCGCGTGGCCACTAGCGGATGAGACGATGTGGTGTTTGAGCCTATTACGAAGATGCAGTTGGAGTTTTCAAGTTCCACAATCGAGTTGGTCATGGCTCCGCTTCCAAAGGCGGCGGCAAGACCTGCCACCGTAGATGAGTGTCAGAGGCGAGCACAGTGATCAACATTGTTGGTGCCGACCGCTGCCCTTGCAAATTTCTGGATCAGGTAATTCTCTTCATTGGTGGCCTTTGCAGAGGTCAGGAAGGCAATGCTGTCAGGACCATGATCCTTCCTAATATCTCTCAGTCTTGAGGCCGTAAAGTCCAAGGCCTCATCCCAGGATACCTGCACATGGGTACCGTTTTTTCTGATTAGCGGCCGGGTAAGGCGATTGGGGCTCTGTATGAATTCATGGACATTCCAGCCTTTGATGCAAAGCTTCCCTTCATTTACTGGGCTGGTCTTACAGGGTATAGTGCCTATGATTCGGCCGTCCAGTACCTCAAGGTAGAAGTTGCACCCACAGCCGCAGTAAGTGCAGGTGGTCAGCACAGTCCTATAATCCATGGAAACGGTTCTCCTTTGTTCTGTCTATTTTTCTTCCGGCCTTCTCAGGACGTTCAGGGGTGATTTCTGGTCGGCGAGATATCCCGGCCGGTAATCAAATTCTTCGTCAACGATATCGGCTACCTTCTTATACAGCGTTCTCAAAGGGATATCCGCGGGGCAGGCCTCGTTACAAAGCCCGCAGTCGATGCATCGGCCTGCCATGTGAACTGCCCGGGTCAGATGGAACAACGGAATCTCAGGGGGAATTTCACCTGTACGTATCAGTTCATCCGTCTCCAGACTGCACTCCTTGCAAAAGCACATGGGACAGATGTCTCTGCATCCGTAACATTTTATGCACTTTGTGAATTCTTTCATCCAGTAACCAAAGCGCCCCTTGAGCTCAAGGCCATCCAAATGGGCCACAGATTCATAGGAACACCCGTCAACTTTCTCAGCACCGACAAATTCATCCGGGTAAGGCCGAAGGCACTCACAGGCCTCTGCCAGTTCTCGAGGACAAGCAATGCCTACTGGAACTACCCTTCCAGGGTCCAGTTGATTCCACGTATAAAGGGTCTTGAGGCCCCGCTCATCACACCCCCGCACAAGCACCCCGAAGATATCATCAGGATAGGAGCGCGCCAGGTGTATTAGTTGCTTGTTTAAGGGATACCGGCTGTCGCCCGCTTGATTAAGGTCTCCCAAGACCATGGCTTCCAGATCATCCCCTGCACAGAAGAGGCGGGGGCCCACATGGCCGTTCATATCTCCAAGCCCCAGAAAGCCTTTAATACTTCGGGAGTCCAAGAGCTCCTTAACTCTCATTCTTATTTCTTCGATCATTTGACACCTTAGCGCATTATGCAGCCATCTGCCCTGGTTCTATCTTTTTTAGCGGAGAGGGACCTAATGCCCTGAGATCTTGAATGAAGTCCCTCATCTCTGCAGCAAACTCCGGGCCTTCGGCGGACGAGACCCACTTGGAGCGCAGACGATCCCCTTCAATGCCACTAAAGGCGAGCAGGTGCCTGAGAAACCGGAGGCGTTTGTCTGTAGCGTAATTACCATACAGGTAATGGCAGTCACCCAGGTGTCACCCGCCCACAAAGACACCGTCAACTCCCTGTTGAAAGGCCAAAAGGATATGGTGAGGCGACACACTTGCTGAACACATCACCCGTACAACCCTGATATTTGGGGGGTATTGCAACCGACTGACCCCAGCCAGGTCAGCAGCCGCATAGGCTCACCACGTGCAAAGAAAGCAGATAACCCTAGGCTCGAAACCCATATCATCATGACTCATTGTCTATCCCTCAATAGTGAAATATGAAACTGGAAACTTGATAGCACGTTTCTCACACATCCGGCATCCAGTTGCCAGCAACCAGCTCACACCGCCCTGAGCTGTGCCAGGAGTTGCTGAGGCTTGAAACCTCTTAGCAAGGCACTCTGGGAAGGACATGTCGCCGCGCAACAACCGCAGCCCTTGCAGAGGATCGTATTTACCTGACAGATCCCCTTCTCAGGCAAATACTCAATGGCCCCATAGGGACACATATCTAGACACCCCAGGCATCCCACACATGTATCCGGATTGATTTCAGCAACGAGGCCGCTTGTTATTAGCTCGTCCTTAAAAAGGATGGTTGCCACCCTTGATGCCACCCCCAACCCTTGAGACCGGGCCTCCACCACGGTAGCGGGGTAGCGGGCCGACCCGCATACAAAAACTCCATCGCTTGCAAAGTCCAGAGGCCTCAATTTGGCATGGGCCTCCAGG
The DNA here is from genome assembly GCA_964452575.1 of uncultured Desulfobacteraceae bacterium. GTDB lineage: Bacteria > Desulfobacterota > DSM-4660 > Desulfatiglandales > Desulfatiglandaceae > CAYVMN01. The sequence goes on from CAYVMN010000087.1 coordinate 8,571, forward strand.
AAAAAATCGTTCTGATCAACCGGTATGCGCATGAGTTGGCAGAGTTCGGCTACATCCTCGCGGGCTACCAGTGGGGTTGATAAGACCACCAGGTCACAGGGAAGTTCTCGCGATTCACCCATGAGGGGTTGGTAAAAGCACACCTTACCGCCCTCAACCACGGGGGGATTTCCAGGGTCGAACACATCAAACCTGATCTCACTGCCCCGGGCATCACTCAACATCCGTTCCTTTTCGGCCCCGTACATCTGTATATCCCTATAGAGGACCTCCACCTGGGCATCAGGATTATGCTCTTTAATATATAGGGCATTCTTGACGGCAGTCATACAACAGATCCTCGAGCAGTATTGCCTCTCGGAAGAACGTGCCCCAACGCACTGGATCATCACCACCCGATCGGGGATTGCTCCACCCCCGCGTAGACGTTCTTCCAGCTCCATCTGGGTAATGACCATCTTGCCATCGTATTTATAAAGGCCGTCGGGCCTCAAGGGTACGGCGCCCGTGGCAACTACAATGCAGCCCACGGCCTCTTGAACCAGCTCCCCCTGATCCGGACGGATGGTAATTTCAAAATTCCCGATATACCCCTCTACGGCCTCCAGCCGAGAGCCCAGATATACCGTTACATTGGATTTTGTTGTAGCCCTTTCAATGAGGTCGGCCAGGTATTCGGAGGCCGTATCGCATTCTGGCGCAATGCGGTAAAGCCCTCTCAAAAGCCCTCCAAGCTCCAATTCCTTTTCAACCAGCACCACATCCAGGCCCATGTCTGCCAGGGTCTCGGTGGCTGAAAGGCCTGCCACCCCGGCCCCTATCACAAGCACACGGGGCGTCAGAGGTGACTCGATGTCCTCCTGCGGCTCCAGGGATCTGGCCTTTGCCACACCCATTCGCACCAGATCCTTTGCCTTCTGGGTGGCCACATCTCCTTCTTCCATGTGGACCCATGAACACTGATCCCGGATATTGGCCATCTCAAAGAGATAGGGATTCAGCCCTGCACGGGCACAGGAACTCTGAAACAGGGGCTGGTGGGTCCGTGGGGAACAGGAGGCCACCACCACCCGGTTCAGCCTGTATTTCTTGATGGCATCCTGAATCTCACCAATTCCTGCCTCAGAGCAGGTGTATAGATTTTCTTTGGCATAGACAACGTCCGGGAGCGTGGACGCATATTCGGTCACGGCCTTGCAACCTATGTGCCCGGCTATGTTAGAGCCACAATCGCAAATGAATACCCCTATCCGGATCTCTTCTGATTTTTTTGGATTCCCTTCAATCTTCTTGCTCATGCTGGCAAACTCCCTCACGATGCCTTACGCATTTCAAATTCGGATAGAATCTGCGCAACCCGGGCCGCCGCGCCACTGGCCTGGGCAACAGACTCGGGGATGTCCATAGGGCCATAGGCACAACCACACGTGAAAATCCCGGGCCGGGTTGTATCCATAGGTTGAGACGGATGCGTCTTTAAGAACCCAAACTCGTTGATTTCAATTCCCAAGACTCCTGCCAGTTCCTTTATCCCCCTTGCGGGTGCGCATGCGGTAGCCAGAATCACCATGTCAAATTCTTGACTCCTGACTCTCCTCTCACAGGTATCTTCATACCAGACCACCGGATTGTGGTGGGGGCCCTCATTTATCTCTGCCACCCGTCCGCGGACATATGTGATTCCAGACTGATTTCCACCCCTTATCTTGTATTCTTCAAACCCCTTGCCGACGGCTCGAATATCCATACCAAAGATCGTAGAGGTAGTTTCCGGCTCATGCTCATGTGCGATTATGGCCTCCTTGATAGAGTGCATGCAACAAAAGCCTGAGCAGAAGGGGTAGAACCTGAAATCCCTTGAGCCAACGCACTGGATAAAGGCCAGCCTCTTAGCAACCTTAAATCCATCGGCCATCTTTTTCAGGGATTGGAGGGGCTCAGCGATTGCAAGGTGGGCCTCATATTTGGATGCCCAATTCCTCCGATCTTCATCATCTCCGTATTCGCCCTTTCTGAAGTTCTCGTAAAATTCACTGGAGCCTTCGGAGTATTTTTGTTCATATTTTTCAAGGGCTTTTGCAGATTTTCTCAAGTTTTTCTCAAGATCTTCAATTTCCCCCCATACCGCCCTGTCAGAGGGACGGTCCAGGTGCCCGGCCGTTGGCCCGCTCGCGCTCAGGAGCCTTTCAAACTCTAGGGCCGTCACCACATTGGGGATTTCCCTGTATTGGTATTCGGGGATTTTACTAGGATCAAACACCTCGTACCCGATGGCAACGATAATGGCTCCGACCTGGAGTTTTACCACCCTTTCCTTCTGATCAAAGTTGACGGCATCTGCCTGGCACGTCTTCTTGCAGATCCCACACTTCTTGCCATTCAGCTGACGGCAGCAGTCTGGATCAATGGTATGTGTGGAAGGTATACCTTGGGCAAACCAGTTATATATGGCCTTACGCATGCGAAGGCCCATGTTAAAGGCGTCCGGAACAACGGTTGGACATTTTTCAGCACACGCCCCGCACCCGGTACACCGATCTTCCTCAACGTACCGGGCCTTCCTTCGGATCGTTACGCTGAAATCACCTGACTGCCCCTCAACACCTTGGACTTCGCTGTAGGTCATGAGCTCAATGTTGGGATGCCGACCGACATCCAGCATCTTAGGCGAAAGGATTCAGATGGCGCAGTCATTGGTGGGAAATGTCTTATCCAGTTGCGCCATCTTCCCGCCGATACTGGGGAGCCGTTCAACCATATAGACCTTGAATCCCATCTCGGCCAGGTCCAATGAGGCCTGCATCCCTGCGATACCTCCGCCAATGACAAGTATCTCCTTATTCACGGTTGTTTTCCTATCCCCATTGTCCATCATCAGTTGTCATTTCCTTCCACTTGTCCCTCAGGCCGCCATATTGACGGGGGACGATCCCAGGGTCTTGAGCCTGTCAGTAAACTCTCTGGCGACCTCGGCAAACCTTATACCTTCTGCGGAAGAGATCCATTCCAGGCGGAGCCTTGAAGCTTCTATCCCCAGCAATTCTGCCAGCTCCCTGGTTATGTTGAACATCTTCTCAGCCTTTAGATTACCATCCAGGTAATGACAGTCCCCGATGCGTCATCCGGCCACCAGCACCCCGTCGGCACCCAGTTCAAAGGCCTTGAGGATGAAATTGGGGTTTATACGGCCAGAGCACATGACCCTGATAATCCGCATATTGGGCGGATACTGAAAACGGCTTACCCCTGCCAGATCCGCAGCAGAATAGGCGCACCAATTGCACGCAAACGCTACGATCTTCGGATTGAACTCTTCAGCCATAAGGTCTTACTCCTTTTGACCAGTTACGAACCCAAAAGCGCTGCCTGCACCATCGTCAGCAGCTCGTTGTCAGTGAAATGGCCAATGGCCGCGGCCCCGGTCGGACAGATTGCAGAACAGGCACCACACCCCTTGCATACCACCTGATTTACCTCACAGATGACACGGTCGCTCAGATACCTGATCGCCTGATACGGGCAGACCTCCAGGCATTGTTGGCAACCCCTGCATAATTGTTGGTCGATCTGGGAGACAATTGCATTTCCAAACACCTTCTCCTTGGATAGCAGTGTAGCGGCCCTGGAAGCCGCTCCCAGGCCTTGGGCGACAGCCTCATCGACCGGCTTGGGAGAGTGGGCCAGACCGCAAACAAACACCCCGTCCGTAGAAAAATCCATGGGCCGGAGTTTGACATGTGCCTCGACAAAAAAGCCATCTTCATTTACTGGCACCTTGAATAACTGGGCTATGGGATTTTCCCTGGGCGAGACAATAGCTGCGGCAAGGACCAACAGGTCCGGGCTAATTTCCACCTCTCGTTGAAGGATATAGTTGGTGAATCGAACCTGAAGATTGGATTGACCACGGGTTACTTTCAATTCCTTGTCATGATCATAACGGATAAACATGACCCCTTTATCTCTTGCCTCACGGTATAGGTCCTCACGTAGCCCATAGGTGCGCATGTCCCTGTAAACAATAAAGACCTCCATCTCAGGCTTGAGTTCCTTTAATTTCAGGGCACCCTTGACTGAGTGAGTGCAGCACACCTTAGAACAGTAAGGCCTTTCCTTAATCCGCGAGCCGACACATTGGATGAACACCGCCGAATTGATCTCTCCTAAGGGCAGGTTATCATCAATGAACTTTCGATCCAACTCTAGCCCCGTCAGGACGCGAGGATCCTCACCATAGAGATATTGATCGGGTTTGAACTCCGAGGCCCCTGTAGCAATAATGGCCACACCATGCTCTATTATCCTCTCTTTTCCGGCTGTTTCGATGGTGGACTTGAAATTACCCAGAAAGCCATCTACGTTTTTTAATTCAGTGTTGAGGAAGATATTGATGTTTTCATTGGATCTAATATCTTGAATGAGCCTAGCCAGGTTTTCCCTGACATTCTCCCCTCGCCAGGTTTCATAGAGGTTCATGGCCTGTCCGCCCAAGGCATCGCCCTTTTCAATCAAGTAGGTCTGGTATCCTTGTTCTGCAAGATTCTTTGCTGCAGTTATTCCGGAAAGTCCACCGCCTATTACCATGGCAGACTGATTCATTTCTATCACAGGCTGAGACAAAGGCTCCAATAGGGCCACTTTGGATACAGCCATCCGCACCAGATCTTTGGCCTTTTTTGTGGCTGCCTCATGATCCCCGCTATGCACCCACGAACATTGATTCCGTATATTAGCCATTTCAAAAAGATATTTATTTATGCCCGCATTGACCACCGTTTCCTGAAAGAGCTCTTCGTGGGTGCGTGGGCTACAGGCGGCCACAACAACCCGGTTTAGCCGCTGCTCCTTGATAACCCGAGTGATTTTCTCTTGAGTGTCCTGGGAGCAGGTAAAGAGATTTTCCTCCACAAAGACGACCCCGGGCAAGTTTCGGCCATATTCTACGAGGGCATGAACATCCACGATACCGCCAATATTGACCCCGCAGTTGCAGATAAATAACCCTATGCGGGGGGGGGCGCCCCGTAGATCAATCTCTATTGGCACTTCTTTTGTCCGTGTCAGAGTCCAGCGGGCCTTAGCTAAGGTACTCTCTACTACTGCCGCACAGGCGCTCGATTCCACGACCGACTGGGGAATGTCCTTGGGCCCTTGAAAGACACCGCAGGCAAAGATGCCGGCTTCGGAGGTCCAAACGGGTTCAAAGCTACTTGCGATGGAAAAACCATGCGGCGAAAGTCTGATACCCAACCTGGCTGCCAGATCCAAGGCTTCCCTGGATGCCTCAAGCCCCACGGATAAGACCACCATATCAAACTCTTCTTCTACCCGCTTCCCTGCCTCGTCCGTATAGCGGATAAATAGATTTCCCGTATCACCCAGCGGCACAATATTGGCAATTCTGGACTTGATAAAACGGACCCCTTGGTCCTTGGCCCGATTGTAGTATCTCTCAAAATCTTTCCCATGGGTCCGTATATCAATGTAGAATATAGCCGTATCTAACGGCTCCTTTGTATGCTCTTTGGCAACAATCGCCTCTTTTATGGCATACATACAGCAAACAGATGAGCAATATGTCTTATCGCACTGGTTAATATTTCTGGAACCAACGCACTGCACCCAGGCAATTTTTTTCGGTTCCTCCTTATCAGAGGGCCGCAAAAGGTGCCCCTGATACGGGCCTGTGGCGCTCAGGATACGCTCGAACTCCAAGCTGGTGAGCACATTGGGATGGCTTGCATAATTATAGGTTTCAAATCTTGAAGGATCAAAGGGTTGGAAGCCTGGCGCAAGTACGACAGAACCCACATCAATAGACAGGATTTGTTCCTGCTGGGCATGTGTCTCAAGGGTTACGGCATGGGCCTTACAGGCCTCTATGCATTGGTAACATTCACAACAGACACCGCAGTTGAGGCATCGGTCTGCCTCCTCCTGGGCGGCCTCTTCACTGACCGGCAGCTTGACTTCCTCAAATCCGGAAAGCCTCCTGTCGACGGGCAGGGTCGGAACTTCCAGACGGCTCCTGTTGGCCTCATTTCCCGGAATCTGTACCCAGTTCTCTCCAATGGGTGTCTCTTCCTGCCACTCGGTTGGGAGCTCTTCCCCCCGAAGATACATCCCCATATATCGTGCTGCCCTTTTGCCGGCCTCCACCGCCTCAATGACCGTGGCTGACCCTGTAATCACGTCACCGCCGGCAAAGATTTCCGGTCTATTGGTCTGCAGTGTCTCAGGGTTGACCGCAAGGAGATTCCACTTTGACACCTCAAGTCCTCCATGATCTATCCCCAAGAAGTCGAGATCCGGTTCCTGTCCGACCGCTGAGATCACAAAATCCGCCTCGATAAAGAATTCCGAGCCCTCCACAGGGATAAACTTCCCTCTTCCCGTGGTATCGGGTTCTGTAAGACGAGTTCGAATACACTCGACACCTACGATCTTGTCCTTTTCAATGACGATCCGCTTGGGAAGGGCCTGGAAATGAAACTTGGCTCCCTCGGCTTCAATATCAGCGAATTCCTCTGGACCGGCCGGCATCTGCTCAAGGGAGAATGGCTCCACCACGCGAACGACTTCTGTGCCAAGCCGCAGGGCGACACGGCTGGCATCTATACCTGAGTGACCCGCTCCAAACACGATGGCCCTCCCGTCGATGCGCCTCCTCTCGCCCAGCTCTACTTCCCTTACAAGGGTAGACACGTGGACGACATCAGGATGCTCTTCACCTGGCAAGTTCAGTCTTATCCCCCTCCAGGCCCCGGTGGCGATAAAAATCGCCTTTGCCCCGTGTTCCTGGAGTTCCTTGATGGTGATATCTTTACCTATAATCGTGCTTGTATGGATCTCAATGCCATATCGTTTCAGGTTATTGATCTCGGCATCCAGCACTGAGCGGGGAAGCCGGTGTGCGGGGATACCGTAACGCAGCATGCCGCCGGGTTCTGGCATGCCCTCATAGACACTGACCTTATACCCGTCAAGGGCCAGAAAATAGGCCGCCGTCAAACCGGCAGGACCTGCCCCGATGACAGCAACCCTTTCCTTGCGGGGCCTTATTTCAGGGACGGGAATGTCGCTTAGGTGCACATGATCTGCGGCCACCCTTTTTAGTTCCATAATAGAAATGGCTTCATCGACTTCAAGCCTGCGGCAACTCTTCTCACAGCGATGGGTGCATATGCGGCCCAGAACGCCAGGGAAAGGGAGATCTTTCATTATGATTTCGATGGCTTCCTTATATTTCCCCTCCTTCACCATCTGGACATACCCTTGCACATTCAGGCGAGTCGGGCATGCCATCCTACAGGGGGCTGTATCCAGTTTCTCTATTGCAAAGCCGCTGGGAATCGCCTGTGCGTACCGTTTGTACGTCGCCTTACGGGTTGCCAGATTCGCGTCATATTCACTGGGTCGAACAACAGGGCACACCTCCGCACAATCACCACAGGCAGTGCACGCGTCAGGATCAATATGGCGCGACATTTTTTTTAGGGTGACCCTAAAATCCCCCAGCTTTCCCTCCACCTTTTCAACGATCGAGCAGGTATGGAGCTCAATGTTGATATGCCGGCCGACCTCGACCAGTTTGGGGGAGATAACTCACATGGCGCAATCATTGGTGGGAAAAGTCTTGTCCAATTGGGACATTGCCCCGCCGATTGCAGGTGATTTTTCCACGAGATGGACATAAAAGCCGGACTCCGCCAAATCCAGGGCAGCCTGCATACCGGCAATACCCCCACCGATGACCATTGCTGATCCAATTCTGTTATGTGTCATCTTTCTTACCTGATGTTCCCATAGAAAGGTCTGTGTTATTGGCAAAAAAAGGCCTCAATGCTACCGACAGGCAACTGATGTATCGCCAACCCCAGGGACCCCCGATCAATTCCCATGCTCAGCCCAAGGAGTTGCGGGTAGAGAAGGGAAGGAAGGTAATGGTCTGTGCCCCGCGCACCCAGTATCATCTTTTGTACAGTATCGAACTGGATCTGACAGTATGTACAGGCAGTGCAGACATACTCTGCACCGTGCTTCTTGGCGTCCGTCAGTTTCTTTTCAGTTAGATTCATTGATAGATCATCATTTATTCCCAAAGAGGGTGCACCGCAACATTCGAGCTTCCTTTGCCAATAAATACTCTGAGCACCGGTGACCTCCACAAGTTGATCAAATATGGAGGGTGCCACCGGATCATCAAATTGAAGGATCTTGCTAGGGCGAAGCGCATGGCAGCCATATTGGGCAGCAATCTTAAGTCCTGCAAAGGGCTTCTCTATCTCTTCTTTGATAGCCTCAATACCCACTTCATGGAAGAGAACGGAAAGGAGGTGTTTCACCTCAGTCACTCCCTCATACTTCAGCCCTTCTTTCTCCAAAGTTCCATTTATTTCTTCCCTCAATAGATCATCTTCCTTTAAGAGATGGACTGCCTTTTTGAGACTACCGAAGCAGCATTTGCATAAGCTGATCACGTTCAGGTTCTCTTTTGCGGCCAGGGCCAGGTTTCGGGCCGAAGAGAGAACAAAACTCCTAAAATTAACGTTTCTTATGGGATATCCGCAACAATTGAACTCCCCTATCTCCACCAGTTCCACTCCAAGTTTTCCCAATACCACCCTTGCTGAGGATTCGTATTGGGTAAGACGGGCTGGAATGTTGCAACCGAGAAACAGGGCATATTTCAAAATCTTCTCATTCGCTGTCATGGTTTTTCTTTCCCTTGTTTCACCGCCATATTTTTGAGTTCGTATAGAACGTCAGTCACGCATACATTCTGGGGACACAGTTCCTGGCACTGATAACAGGTAAGGCAATACCACAGCATAGTTGAGCCCAACGCCAGATCCCTTAGTCCCAGTCCACATGAATGCATGATCTGGTGAGGCAGAAGACCCAAGACCTCCTGCGGATGTTCATAGTTGGCCACCACAGGACATACGGTGGTGCAAGTTTCGCAGCCAAAGCAAACCTTGAACGTATTTGCCTGAGCTGAAAGCCTCAAGCCCCTCTTGAAACCATTTCCGGTATCGGTCAGGGGTAGGACCCTATCCCGCATCCTTATCAAATCACACTTCTCTGCGATAGCCTCTTTGACCCGATCCAAAGGCTCGCGGTATTTCTCCATTACCAGATCATCTCTCATGAGCCCGCGGTAGTAAGAGAATGGTGAAAGTGCAAGAAACTCCGGGTAACCTTTTTCCAGTAGTAACTCCCTGACATTGAACCACAAATCTTGCAGGTTGATCCCGGCTGGACAGACCACGGTGCATCGTTTGCAGTTGGTGCAGAGATAGACTCCTTCTTGAATGTGTCTGAGCTCTTGTTCCCCCAGTTTCTTGCCGGTGGCAAGGGCTTTGATGGCGATAATCTTCTCGGAAGGAAAGATATTGATGTTAGGAAAATGCTCAAAAAACACCCCTGCTGAGCAATTTAGGGCACACGTACAGCAATGGGTACAGGCATCCAGTTCCATGGCCTGCCTGGTGGCGATATTTGCAGGGGCTGATTTTCCCTTTTCCATGACAGCATTGGCCAGCAAGCTGAGCGGGCTGGCAATGATGTGAAACATCTTGCTGAAAGGAAGATAGGCAAGCCCGATCCAACAGGCCAGGAAGTGGATATACCATAGAACTGTCGGTATATTTGCTCGGTCCAAGGCCAGGGCAAACGGTGTGATGGTTTTGGCCACTGTATAACCCAAGATGGCCCTCTGGGGCCGGGAGTGACATGCCATGCAACTCATC
>CAYVMN010000088.1:0-18066 GCA_964452575.1 uncultured Desulfobacteraceae bacterium
TTCTTGATCCCCTGTCTTGCAAAGGCCTTTGCCCTCCTGTTGGCATTGGCATTCCACTGGGCATAGGTCCATCTGCCCTTCTCCGAGACAATTGCCTCTCTTTCGGGATGCTTGAAAACGGCCCTTTTCAGAAGATATGGTATGGTCGTCTTCATCTCTTTTATAAGGGAAGAGGCTCATGTGCCGGGCGCTGAGAAAAAGCTCAGCGCTCCGCTAAAGACAAGGTAAAAGAACTTACCTAATGAACAATTTCGGCAACCATAGGGCAGTCTGTGGGAAGAACAGAACGATAGTCAGGCCAGCACACTGAAGGACCATGAACTCCATCATGCCCCGGTAGATCTTTCCGAGATCCCAGTCCGGGGCAACCCCTTTCAGGTAGTAGGCGGCCATGGCCACCGGCGGGGAAAGGAAGGCGGTTTGCAGGTTTACCGCCACCAGGGTGGCGAACCACACCAGATTGAAGCCCAGTTGCTCAACCACCGGATAAAAGATAGGGACGAAGATCAGGATGATGGCCGGCCACTCCAGGGGCCAACCCAGAATAAAGATCACCGCCATCAAGATAACGATCATCACCATCGGGGGAACATGGAGCCCGAGCATGGTATCTGTCATCAGATTTGCCGTCCCCAATCTGGCAAAGACCGACCCATAGATATTGGAGGCAACGGCCAGAAACAGGATCATACTAGAGGTCTGCAGCGTCTTCATGGCTGCGGCCTTCATGTTGGCCCAATTCAGCTTCCTATAAAGGGCTGTAAGCAGAATTGCCCCTGTAGCAGCCATTGCAGCCCCCTCCGTGGGCGTCGCCAGCCCCGCAATAATGCTGCCCAGTGAAGCGAAGATAACAAACCCCAAAGGTACTATGCCTGAAAGGAACTCCCGGAGTATCTGGGACATTGCAGTGGGCCGCTCCTCCTTGGGCAGCCGGGGTCCCAGCTTGGGATTGATATAGCATCTCGCCAGTGTATAACCCAAGAATAAGCCCGATAGGATGAGCCCAGGGATAATGGCCGCCAGGAAGAGCTGGACGACCGATACACCCAGGACCGGCCCGAGGAGCACCAGCATCACGCTCGGCGGGATCAGGATGCCGAGACACCCGCCTGCCGTGATGACGCCAGCAGAGAGGGCCGTATCGTAACGGGCCTTCATCATAGCAGGGGCTGCCAGGAGCCCGATTACCGTAACCGAGGCCCCGATGATGCCGGTGGCCGTGGCAAAGACCGTTGCGGTCAGGAGGACACCAATGTATAGAGAGCCCCTCACACGTGCAAAAATAAACTGGAATGACCTGAACAGGCGCTCCATGAGACCCGCCTGTTCAAGCATGTGCCCCATAAAGACGAACAAGGGCACCGCGGCCAGGGTCTCCTCCTTCATCAACCCGATGGTCTGAAAGTACATGAGGTAAAAGACGGTTTTGCCGATGCCGATGTATCCAAAGACGATGGCCAGGATGATCAGCGTGAAGGCAATAGGGAACCCGATGAAAATGCCGACGAGGAGGCCCCCCAGGAGGACAAGACCAAGTATTTCCGGACTCATAACCACTTCCCCCTAAGCCCTGCATATGCGCTCTTCAGAAGCTCGGAGACCCCCTGGATCATGAGCAACATCGCGGAAACAGGGACAACTGCTTTGAAAGGATACAATGGAGGCTGCCAGGGGCTCTGCTCCGAATGCTCCAAGATATGCCAGGAATGAAGGGCCTCTTCCCACCCGGCTCCAAAAAAATAGATCATCCCGGGGAAAAAGAAGAATAGGTAAAGCACCGCATCGACCCGCCCCTGCCATTTGACAGGGAACAGCTCATAAAGGAGGTCGGTGCGGATGTGCCCCTTCTTTAAAAGGCAATAGGTCGCCCCCAGCATAAAGTGGCTGCCGTAAAGCATATATGAGAGGTCGAAGGCCCAAATGGTGGGGGCGTTAAACAAATAACGGGAAACGACCTCATAGGTCAACCCGCCCACCAAAGGAAAGATCAGCACCATAAAGATCTTTCCCGACCACTCCCCCACGTAGGTGTCAATGATTCGTATGATTTTCAGCAGTGCCTTGGGGGGCTCTGGCTCTTTTATTGGTTCTCCCATTTTGCGAACTCCGACTTAGTGTGTAAATAAGGGCCGGCACGGGAGCCGGCCCCTCTCCTGAACCAGCCCTGTTTCGGGCTCTGCCTACTACTTACTCTTACCCCAGTAGTATTCGCCGGCAAAACTATAGGGAGGAAACATAAACATCCGCGCCGGAACCAGGACCGATGCATAGGCCCGCTGGGAGTCCCATACCTTTTTGAAGAAGGGGTTCTTGGCTGCCTCCTCCGCGGCGTACTCGTCCCAGTTTTTTAAGAAGGTGATCAGGACATCGTCCGGGGTCCTCTGGATGTTGACCCCGTACTTTTCCTTGAGCTCCTTCAGGGCCTGGGCATTGTACTTGTTAAATGAGCTCCACCAGAGGACCCAGGTACTGAGGGTTCCGTATCTGACAATGGCCTGGAGATCCGCGGGAAGCTTGTCCCACACATCCTTGTTGATCAGCAATTCCCCCACGGTCGTGTTCTCATGCATGCCAGGGAGGTAATAGTTTTTCCAGATTTCATGGAAGCCCATCTTCATATCTTCGCCAGGGGTCACCCATTCGGCCGCGTCGATGACGCCCCGCTCGGCCGCAGGAAGGATCTCGCCGCCGGGGATATTCACGGTAGTCACACCAGACTTTTGGAAGATGATTCCGGCCAGACCGCCGACACGCATCTTCATGCCCTTCATGTCTTCAAAACTCTTGATAGGTTTTTTGAACCAGCCGAAGGACTGGGGACCGGCAGGCAGGATCGGAAAGACGACCACATTCAGTTTCAATACATCCTGATAGAACTCATTATACAGCTTAAGCCCCCCACCTACATACATCCACCCAAGATAGTCCGTGAAGTCCATCCCGAATGTTCCGCCCGGTCCACCGGTAAAGAGGGCTGCGGTCTTGTTCTTGCCGAACCAGTAAGACGCCCAGGCATGCCCTCCGTCGATGACGCCCCTGGATACGGCATCAAGGATCTCAAAGGCAGGAACTACCGCGCCTGCCGGAAGGGTCTCAATAATAAGCCTTCCACCGGACATCTCCTTCACCTGCTCGGCGAACATCTTGAAATTGTCATACAGGGTTGATCCCGCTGGCCATGTGGCCTCGAATTTGAGCTTGTAAGTCTTGGCCAGCACCTGTTGGGGCTGAATCAAAAACAGTCCTAGCGCCACAACCATCAAGGCAATCCCTACGCACAACGAGGCTTTTTTGATCTTCATCTTGACTCCTCCTTTTTCTTGGTTAGAGACCAATTGAATATAGTCTTAATGATGATGGGTTAACCAGCCAACGAGCCCTGTTTACCTAAATGGTTATCTTCCGTTTGCCTGCCTTAACCTAACTGCCATTTCTTACTAAATAGACGCAAAAGCCCCCAAAGAGATCATACGATCCTTGGAGGCCTTATTATGGGAACCTTTAAGTAACCCATACCCATGATTTGCTCCGGAGGACAAATTTATGGGGTCGCAGACCGAAATATCAAACAATGAGATAGGCATATTATCCGATCTTCAGCCCTTGTCAAGTGAAATCTCATATCCTAATCGCGCCTTTGCTGCTCAGCTCCTGTATCCACACGGCTGACGAGAGCGATTCTTACGCCCAAATCCGCAGGTTTTCCTTCCTCTCATCTTGCCTTGATACCCTTTGCAGAATATACTTGACCGGATGATGGCTCTGCGGATAAGCTTCAAGTAACCATGACCACTGACCCGAAAACTCGGTCCAGATTTCGCCGGCTCGCAAGATTCCTTCTCTGGGCTTCCGGGTCCTTCCTCCTGGCCCTGATCCTATTTGCAACCCTTCTGCTATTTCTTCCAAAAATTGTTTCGACCCAGTGGTTTAGGGGCCATTTCGAGCAATGGGCATCCGAAACCCTCAAAAACCCTATTTCTCTGGACCGTTTGGAGTGGAGCTGGTCCAGGGGGATCATGTTGGAGGGGCTAAAGATCGCAGATGATCCATCCTTCTCCGCCGACCCTCTTGTCTCAATGGACCGGGGTGTACTGGTCCTGGACCCCAAGCAGTTGCTCCAGAGACGAGCTGTTCTCGACCTGAAAGTGGAAGGTCTGAGAGTCCATGTGGTCAGGAATTTAAACGGCCAGACCAACATTGGGAAGATGCTTTCCCGGCTCGCCCCCCCCACTAAACCAAAGCCGAGTCCTCCACCCACGGATTGGAAAAAGATTCATTTAGCTATCCCAGTAGACCTTCAAGGGGAGGTCAAGCTCAATAAAATCTCTGTTATCATGGACGATCATTTACGGGGGCGATCTCTCGTCGCCCGCAACGCCTCTCTTTTTCTTGAGATACCGTCCTTGATGAGAAAACCGATTGTATTACGTATGTCCTCCGAGTTAATCATGGACGGGACCCCCCTTGCCCCACTCCAGCTATCAGCACAGATCGAAGACCTTGTGGATACTGATTCCTCTTTCAACCTCAAACAGGCATCCTGCAAGATTGAAGGAGGCCTGCCGGGGCTCAGGTTATCCGCAAAAGGGGCCCTATCTGAGATGGGCCTGAAAGGGCAATTGGACCTGGATCTTGCCCCCCTTTTGGAGATAGCCCAGCCGTTCCTTCCGGCCTCCACACCGAAGAGTTCGGGCACAATTAGGCTGGGCATGGAAGCAGTGCTGGATCCCAGGGAGACGGTGGACTTCAAGGTTACTGTGGAAGGAGATAACGTGATTGCCTCGGGCGGGGCCCTTGAAACGAACCGGGTGGGGCCGCTTAATCTTAGTCTTTCCGAAAAAGGGAGCATGGACCTCAAGAGAGGGTCTCTTGAAATCAGCAGGGGCGAAATTCAGATTCAAGAGAAGAGCAGGCTTTCGTTTCAGGGGGTATTAAATGGGATTATCCATGGTAACCTCCAAATGGATATGGCTATAGGCCCTGTGTTTCTGGACCTAAAGGAATTGTTTCTTCTGGGAAAGGCCTTCATGCCCCGGGGGCTCTCTTTTGACACGCAGGCAAAGGAAGGTCCTTTCCCAGAGTTGAGGCTCGAGGAATTAAGGCTCGTCGGATCGATTGCCGAAGGCACGAACCACCTGCAACTGGGTGCACTTTCCTTGCTCTTTCCCGCCATCCGACTGAAAAACCAGGAGAGACTCATATCCGCCGAGGCGATCAATGTCCAAGTGAAGACCGCGGATATTCGTCTGAAGGACAGATTTCCTACCCAGGCAGACATCCTTGCCAATCTGGAGCTACAGAATCTCCATATCAAGGGCAAAAGGGGAGTGAAGCTCAGACGATTGGCATTTCCTACCCTAGAGGTAGTTGCCAAAGACATGACTAGGTCCAGGGAGTCGTTTTTTGGACTCGTTGGGAATCTCTTCCTCAATGAGACGGGCGAAATGGAAGGCCTGACCGTAGCCCGAGATGCACAGGTTCCCCGGGTTCGACACACATTCAAGACGAGATGTACCCTGAGTCTCGGTCGGCCAGTAAGCATTCAGGAGGTCCAGGCAGATATCTCGGCCCCTGGCTTTTACGTGAACCTCCCCCCCTACGGCCCGATCAAGTCCGGGCTTGATCTGGATATTGACCTCTCCGAACTTCATTTGGTTGATTTCCATCCCCTACGTCTCGATTTGAAAAGGCTTCGAACACGCCTTGACCTGAAGGGCCTTTTCAAGGCCCTGATAGAGGCATCCCTAACGGACTCAGGACGGGATTCTTTGGAGACCAATGGAAACGCCAAACTCTATTTAAAGGGAATTACCCCTCTCCTGGCTACACGCCTGCCTAAAGACTGGAAACTCGATGGGGGCGTTGAGCTTGAATGGAACTTCCGGGGGAAATTGCCGGGACCCACGGAAGAAGAGGCCTTTTCTGACCCCAATTTATCCATTTATGAAAGGCTGAAAAAAATCGAATCCTTCGAACATATCTATCTTAAGATAGGCTTGAAGGATGTAATGGCGCATCTGCCCTTATCTGGAAATGGGTGGTTCAAGGCATCTCAGGTTCGCACTGAAGCCCCATTAATTCTGAACCTGGAAAAAGGTTTTGAAAAGTCCTCGTTAAAAGGAAAAGTAGTCTTGGGACGCATCGAAGGCCTTCCTTCACTGGGGGAGCTCAGGCGACCATTGCGGGCCTCAATCTCAATTGAATGCGATCAGGAGGGGCTTCGGACAATTCGATTCTCTCAAGGCATGGACCTGGACCCATTCGGCGTCAACCAATCTCTTACCCTTTCACTTGACCGGATCGATCGGGTATTAAGGAGGGAAATCAGACCCTTGCTCTCTGCCCTCCTTGAAAAGGGGGAGGGCTCGATCACCACAAGGCTCGGCCTTAATGCACAGGGGGGACTTTCGTGGGAGGATAAAGGGGTGTCTTTGAAAGGATCCTTGAAATCAGAGGCACACCTTGCACTCAGCGGCGAAAATGAAATCAGGGTAGGGTGCGGATTGGAGAGCCCGGGCCTGGATGTCAGCTATGGGAACAAGATACGAATTACTAACCTGAGAAGTCATCTCGAATTGGAAAAGAGATTTCGTGTAGGTTATAAGGCCCAGGGCCAACCTGTTAAGGTTCCGCCAACCTCCCTCTTATCAAAAAACGTATTTCAGACAGAGTCCAAGCAACTGGCCTTTTCGAAGGCCCAGGAGGCAGCTGAACGACGGCTTATGGATAATCTTCGAGGCAGGTTGGCCTCCCGCCGCGCCTTTAGCTTCAGCTCAGCCAGAATTGATGCAGGGCCTCTCCCTCTGGAGATCTCAAACGCTGAAGTGGAATTCCGGCTGCTGAAGTCTCTTCCCATGATCGACCATTTCCAGTTTGATCTGATGGGGGGGAGCGTTGTCGGAAGGCTATCGCTCAGGAAAAGGGAGACACGCTTCGAACTAGAGACCGACTGTTCCTTCTCCGGCCTAAACCCAAACCTCCTGATCCCTGGCATCACGGCCCGTCTTTCAGACCAAAGACCAAAGGCCCCCGACGATGCGGACCTTTCAGGAGCCCTTTCCCTTGAGCTGCCTCTGGTCATTGACCCCGCCGATCTCCTTTATCATACCCGTCTCACCTTGCGCCTGACCCATATCGGGTCCCAGACCTTTGAACGATTCCTCTATGCCCTAGACCCTTACGAAAGCAACGAAGGCATCGTAAAGCAAAGGGAATTCCTGCGAATGGGGACCCCTGTCTGGATCGCCTTGCAGATTGGTTATGGCAACCTTTCATTGGCTGGGGAGGTAAAGGTCAAAGGCGTGCGCATGGAGCTTCCACGGATTGAAAGGTTTAATATTGCCGGTTTGCCCATCCAGAAACGACTCCGACAAGCCCTTTCCGCCCTTGGGCCCATCTTGAACGCGTTGCAAACCCTTTCAGCAGATGATATTATTCTAAGTGAAGACGGTGCCATCCGATTTCTATCTTCGGGTAACTAACCCCCAATGTTGCATAAAATCTTGTCAACGGCCATCGCAGGTATGCCTATTACAGTTGCGTTTTCCGGGCAGATGCTGGATGCTAGATACTGGATGCTGGTTATTGAGGAATTTCCCAATAGTGAAGACCAGAAACATCCAGGATCCAGAAACCAGGATCGAGGATCAACGAGAACTGGCAAGGCTTTTCGGTGCAATGGCCTAATTGATCAAAATATTTTATGCAACTGAAAGGTAACTTAACCAATCACTGCAATTTCAAGATCTACGAGGAACAATCATGAAGCGGCTATCAGTTCTAGGGCTGGGCCTCATGGTTTTGCTGGGGTGCACATTGGCCGAGGTCCGTGTCAACGTTGTCAGCGAGAGGACCGCACTGGAGAACCAGGTCCTTGGTTCCTATAACTCATTGAGCGACGAGATGTTGTTGGTTGCCTCTGTTCGGGGAGTGGATCCGACAGGACGCATCAGGATTCCCCCCGAAAGGAGTCAGGAATTCAAGGACGCAGTTGAGGCCATGCAGACCTTGGCCTTCCATGCTGACGACGTGGACGCATTTAAACGCCTGGGTTGGGTGGGCGAAAATAATCAGGGGTTTTTGACCACTTTTCCCATGAAAACAGAAAACGTCCCCGAAGATCTGAAGGAGTTCGTTGCACGTTATCAGGAAAAGGAATTCAATAACGTTACCCAACAGGTCAACTCTGCCAGGGATATTGTTATGAGGAGGGTGGTCGAGGTCAATGAGGACTTCACTGTTGACGACATCCCTAAGATTCGTCGGGTATTTGCGAAGATTAATCAAAATAACGCCCTTTCCGGTGAAAAGATACAAAAAGAGGATGGTTCATGGACGGTAAAACCATGATCCCTGGGAATCTCCTGTTTCGTTTCGTTCTATCGCTTGTTTTCTGCACGCCCTTGGCGCTCACCCTGGCCTGCTCGAGTCTACCCAGTCTGAGATGGCCTTTTGCCAGAGATTCGACGGAAGTTTCATCTCCTGCATTACGCAATTACCCGTCAAATGAGGGCCGGACTCCCCCAAAGGCCTTGCCTCTCCACCGGCCGACACAGGTCACGTTTCAGTCGGACACTGTCTCCTACGCAGCGGTGTCGGTTGACGGGCAAAGAATGGTTTACACGTCCCGCAAGGAGGGCTTCTCTACCCTTTTGATTGCATCTCCCGATCCAGCCCAGCCGGTCTTGCCCAGACAGCTTTACCAGACCCCGGGCGAGCTTTCATCCCCTGCCTTGTCTCGAGATGGACTGCGGGTGGCCTTTGTGGGCACTGATTATGATGCCAAGGGGGACATCTATATCCTGGAAGTTGAAGGTGGCAACACTAAACCAATAAGACTCACTGGGAGAGAGACTGCTGACGGTGCCCCTTGCTTTTCCCCGGACGGCAAGACCCTCTATTTTCAGCAGATGGGAGAGGGTCAGTCCCGGTGGCAGCTTGTCTCTCTGAATCTCGAAAAAACCTCTTCTCAACCCGTCCCTTTGAAAGTTGACGGTGACGGGGCCTTTCCTGCCATATCGCCGGACGGCAAGAAGTGCGCATTTGTCTCTGTACGAGACGATTCCAACGGAGACATCTTTCTGACCTTTCTGGGTAGCAAAAGGACCACCCCGCTTACTCGGGGGCCTGATCAAGACCTCTTTCCGGCCTGGTCCCAGGACGGCCGGTACGTCTACTTTTCTCGTCTCTTTCAGGACGCAAAGAGGGGTGGCCCAGTAACGCCTGGCTATAACAGCGTGATATATAGGGTCAGGGCCACGGAAGAAAAACCGCCCCCCGCAGCATACCCGCTGACCTCAGCCTCCTATTCCGCATATCGCCCCATGACCACCGCTTCTGGGTTCTATTTCCTTTCCATCCGGCGGGGTGCGGGGAATGTGTGGACCCTGCCTCCAGAAGGCGAAATTCCCTTGCTCGGGGACGGCCAATCCCAGATGGACTTGGCCGAGCAGGTTGCTGCCCAGATTCCGCGGGACGACGATCTGGCGGTTCTCGCCTATTTTAAGGTCCTTGAGGCATTCTCGGCGCAAGAACCGTTTGGCGGCAGGGCTGCCTATGCCATTGCCAGGCTTTACGAGCGACTGGAAAGGCCGGGCATGGCCGAACAGGCCTTCCGGCTAGCCTGCGAGGCCTTTGGAGACACCCAGCCCGAGGCCGCACTCTCGCGTCTTCGGCTTGCCGGCATGGATGCCCGCCGGGATTGGAGACAGACCCATCTCATGAGCGAGCGTCAGAAGATCCTTGCAAAGGGACGACTTCAACTCCAATCCATATCCGCCAGTCACCCGGATTCCCCCCTCATCCAGGCCCAAGGCCTGATCGAAGAGGCCCGGCTCCTGATGGATCTGGGGAAGGATTCAGAATCACTTCTGACGGCGATTCACCTGCTTGATCGGGTCATAGAGACCAAATCCGCGCCCAGGACACACATTGCCGAGGCCATGGTCCTTCGTACCGACATCTTCGGCCGAGTGGGTCGGGCAGAAGGCCTATTTCCCGGTTACGCAAGGGTCGTCGAGGCGTTCCCCGATTGTGAAGAATGGGCGGATGCGGCCGTCGAACGAATCCTGGACATCAGCGTAAAAGGCCCTGACCCATCTGATACGAAGGCCCAGATCGAGCTATTGGCTCGAATAGCCGAGGAATACCGCCTGACGATTCCGAGACTCGCCATGGGGGCATGGAATCGCATGGGCGATCTCTATTTTTCAGCCGACGAATGGGCCCAGGCCAAGAATGCCTACAGAGAGGTCCTCCAGGGGTTTCCGGTAATCCCGACCCAGACTGCCGCGGCCAGGCTGGCCCTGGCCGAAATCCTCTATCGAGAGGAACGATTTCGCCAGGCCCTGGATCTATATGAAAAAGAAATGGCCTCTCGTCCTTACGAAGACCACCTCTATCGCCTGGCCCGGGCTGCCTATATTCGAAAATCCATAGCATCAGGTGAGTTCCTGTATCGGCTGGGTGAAGTCCCCTCGGCCCAGAAGATCTTTTTGGAGCTCATCCGTGATGATCCCAACAATATCCAGGCCCACAGGGGATATATCAAATGTGCCGCTGCCAAGGGACAGATACCGGCCGCACTGATGCACTATCGCGGACGCCTCGCGCAAGATCCAAATGACGCCACTGCCCTTTACACTGTGGGACTGTGCCTCACCTATGTAGGTGGAAAAAAGGCCTTGGAGGAGGCCCGATCCCTAATCCAGAAGGCGATCAGCAGACAGGGGCAGGTCGAATACTTTCACCAGACCATGGGCTATGTACTGGAGGTCCTGGAAACGGTCCACGGTAAATCGGGCCTGCTGGAGGAGGCACTTCAATCGTACCGTAAGGCATACTTCCTTAATAACCCTGAAAAGGACCCTGACAACAGGGCGAACCTGCTCCTCAATCTGGGAAACGTCTATTTTCTCCTGGGTCAGTATGGAAAGGCCTTTGATAGTTACTCCAGACGGTTCGACTCCAAGGTGCCATTTGATAATAGGGAGGCCGAGATCCAGTTTTACAGGCGTTTTGGCGCTGCGGCCTTCCAGGTAAGAGAACGTGAAGGCCCTATTCAGGCATATTCCAAGGCCCTAGACCTTATCGAAAGGCGCATTGAACCCAGGGCAGCCTCTGAGGTATTGGGCAAGATAAATAGCTACCTGTTTGATCGGATCATACACCCGATCCTTTCCCCCCAGACGGAGGCCCCCATTGCCGGTCGGGTACCGGACCAGAAATCCCTTCAGGAGGCCAAAGGGCTGGCTGAACGGCAGGGACAATTGAACCGCAGGATGTTCGAAGTGAGCGCCAGGCCAGTTGGTCCTCCTCCTGATCCCTCCTGGATGACCTATAAAAAGGACCTGGAGGCCCTTATAGAAGAACAGCAGAAGGTGATCACCAATCTGGCCCCATTAATCCGGGAGAAAAGCGAGGATCATCTCCAGACACTCTCCTATATGATAGTACGGGCCCGCGAGGCCCTTGCTTTCCCCGAAAGATTGATGCAGTTGAAGGCAGAAATGCTGGACCGCCTGGGGCTTGCATTCCAGGAAGCAGAGAAATGGCAACAGGCCCGCAAGGCCTTTGAACAGGCCACTCACTGAACGAGGCATTGGGCCTTTTCTCCAACCTTGTGGGCAATCAGCGTTCCATCGCCTTTAACGCCTACATGGAGGCAGGGACCCTTTCTGGCGATGAGAGGAGGCAACTGCTCCAAATCGCCTTGAAGGGATTCCAGCAGGTCGATCCGTTGATCCGCAAGTATGGTGTAGCCGCTTCAAAGGCCGGTAGCCGAGAGAAAGGGGGCCAGGCCAAGAAGGCGGTCATAGGTCTGGCAGTGGACGTATCCCTCGACGAGACAACCGCCTCCAAGGCCATGTACGGCTTCTCTGTTGACCAGGAAGAGAGACTCGCACAGGCCTTCATCTCCCGCATACAGATAGAATTGGGCCACCTGGTCCCCGCTCAGAAGGCCTTGCAACAACAATTGGTCAGCTACCCTTCTGGAGGCCCCTTGCCCGATAAAGACCTCTATGGGGTCTCCTTGTTGTATCACCGAGCCGGACAGCTCTCATATGCCCGAAACGATCTGCCGGAGGCGTTCAGTCGTTTCCGTGAGTCTGCCCGGATTGCGATCCGCCTGAAAAGCCCCGTGAGCGCAGCAATCAATGTAGCAAATATGGCCCAGATCCTGGCCGCCATGTCTCCTGCCAAGGCCGAGATGGTATCCAACTACCGAGTTCTTTTGGCCCTGGACCGAGAGACGACCCAGCTTCTTAACCAATTTTCCAATGTCCTGGACCCGTTGGTCATCCCCTCCTACCATAATGCCATGGGTGTCTTCACTATGAAAACCCGCCCCAATCCATCCGACAGTGCATTGGAAAAGGCGGCCCAGGAGATGGCGGCCCGAGGGCGCGCGTGCATGCATTTTTCGTCCGGACTCAGATCCATTGGGCAAAGGGCGAAGGCCGACGACAGGAAGGAGATCGGCCTTTTTGCAGTCCTTCATCTCAACATGGCCGAGCTGGCCGCCGAACTGGGAGAACCGGTGAATGCCAAGACCCATCTGGAGGCGGCCCTTGATCTGGCAAAGAGAGGGCTCCTTCCCCAATATGAATGGCGGGCCCTGGCCGGCCTAGGCCGCTTGAAGGAGGCACTAAAGGTAATCGAGTCAGTTACCATTCTTACCGCAGGCTGTGGCCCTGGCGAAATCAGGCAGAAATTCTCCCCTCTGGTGAAGAACCTGGTTTCACAAGGGAAATATGAAGAGGCCTTCAACCTGCTCGAGCGAATATCGGAGATCGAACGGGTCAATCGAATGACCCCTCTTGTATTGAGACCGCTGGCTCCGGGAGAAAGGATTCTGGTCGGTCGGGCTTATAAGAGACTATTGGCCATACATGACCTGGAATCCAGGCTTTCAGAAGCCAAGGGCTCAGAGAAAAACTACGTGGCCACCCGCCTCGCCCAGGAACGTCAAATCCTCCAACTTGATATGGGCAAAGATCGTGAACGGCTACCCTCTCTTGCCGCCCTTTCGCCCTCAAAGGCGGTCCAGGACCAGCTCATGATCTTACTCGGGATCAGCCTTCAGGCCGAAGACCTGGCAACCGAGGCGGTCAAGGCAAAAGAGCATTCCAAGGCCGCGGCCCTGAGGCAGCAGTATAAGGGCCTGGTTGATCAATATCGACATACCCTGGTTCAGACAGGGAAACTGGCACTTCAGGAGGGAATCCCTGACATCACCGGCCTCATAATGCCGAATCCGGTTGAGGCCATGGACGTGATGGAGACATTGCCCAAGGGGGCCACCTGTTTTCGTTTGTTTACCCCCCCGGATTCCAAGACCCCATGGATGGCCTTTGTTCTGACATCAGATGAGATTCGGTTCGAGGAGGTCAATCCTGCCCAGCTCACCCAAAGCCCCAAAGACGGTCCTCATATTGTTGCCTTTGAAGACCCGTCCCTGCTTCCTGGCCCCATTACTGGCCCTGTGGCCCTCAGCGCAACCCATTGGGTTCGGGCCTTCACATATCGAAAACCGTTTCGGCGAACCATCCTGGCCCTTCCCAACGGGGATTTTGTACCTCAACCCTTCCAGACGAACTCCCTTTCCGCGGGGGCCTCAGAGCAAGACATCCTGAAGGCCTTGCCCGGGATCAATGGACTGGTCCTGGACGCCCCGGTACATGTGGCGACCTCCGTCCCCACCCGTCCGGGTGAGAGGCCTGCCAATTTCATTGGTATGGAGCTCGACCAGGGGAGGATCTTTTCCCTTGACCTTCTCTCTGGGCGCCTGATGAACGTCTCCCTGGCCGTTTTCGCAAACGCCACCATAAAGGATGCCTATTTCCTGGGGCACCTGTTTTCATTGTTCGGGGTTTCATCAATATTGCTCTCAGAAGCCCCCCAAAACCCTTCCCCATTCCTGGACCAATTTTTCAAGGCATATAGCTCGGCATCCGCCCAACAGGCCTTTCAGACAGCAAGTGTGAAATCCGAGAGCAGCAGAGGGCCTCAAGGGGATCGATCTGCAGGTGGGCAGAAGTGGCTCTTTATGGGGTACTGGGGCATGACCTCAGAGGAATCACGTGTCTATGCCCAGAGGAATTTCGCCAAGTACGTTCGAAGCGCCGTGGGGGCCTTCAAGTCCGGCCAGGCGCACCGGGCCCTCATCCTATTTGAAAATGCCCTTCAGGTGGCCACAGAAACCGAATCACTGAGGCAGTATTTGCCGGATCTCTACAAATCGGCGCGTGAAAGCGCCTTCGCTTCAGGAGAGGATCAGAGGGCAGCAGAGTATGCCCAGGCACTGGTGCGCATCATCGAGAAAAGGCAGCCTGACTCCGAGGCCCATGCAGATGCCCTCCTGAAACTGGGCATTGTCATGGCGAGATCAGAAAGATTCGATCAGGCTATTCCACCCCTGGAAAAGGCTGTGGAAATCCTGGCTAATCTGGAGCTCGACCCTGAAAAGATATCGGCCTTGGCTGACCTTGGGGTGGTCCTTGAAAATGCAACTGAGTATGACCGCGCCTTGCTTACGTTCGAATCTGCGGCCTCCCTCAGTAAATCGTTGAACAAGAAAGAGCTCCTGGCCAGGCAATCAATGAGAATCGGAAGGATCTATGATCTCCGTCTTAATCAGTACGCACTCGCTAAGAAATCTTACGAGGAGGCCTATCTTATCTATAAGGAGCTAAATGAGAAAGAGCAGATGGCCCAATCCCTCCTGGATATGGGCCGCTGCTATCGCCTGCTGGGAAATTTCGAAGAGGCCCAGGGAAATTACCATAGGGCCATGGACCTGACGCAGGCAGATGGGAGCGATCTGCGCCTTAGGGCAAACATCCTCATGGAAGAGGCCAACAATGCCTGGTACCAGGCCCGATACCAGGAGGCATTTGACCTCCAGACAAGGGTCTCTGATCTGGCCCGGCAAAACGACTGGACCCTGGAAAAGGTCATGGCACTCAACACGTCGGGGCTCATCTGGTGGACCCTCGGGGATAACAAACGGGCCCTTCTTCGGCTCGAGGAGGCCCTGGGCATTGCTCAAACCCTTGCAGGCCGGCAGGACGAAGTTGCTACAACATTGAATAATATTGGCCTCGTGCACAGGGAGATGGGTCAATTTCCAAAGGCGCTCGAGGCACTTGATCAGGCCCTCGCCATTGACCGCAAAATACGATCCCGCTGGGCCATCGCCTATGACCTCCGTAACAAGGCCCTCACCTACCTTCGAATGGGAAGCCCTGAGAAGGCCATTCCCCTCTTTGATGAGGCCCTGGGGATTGCATCCGCAATCGGAAATCGAATCAACGAGGCCAAGACCCTTTTGGGGTATGGAGAGGCACTTGAGTCATCTGGTAAGGATGGCCAGGCAAGAGAGGTATATGAAAAGGCCTTCAAACTCTCCCAGGCCATGGCATTGCGGGAGGTAGAGTGGCGAGCCCTTTACGGGCTGGCCGTTTTGACCCTAAAACAGGGGCAAAAGTCTCAGGCCATGGAGTTGCTCTACCGCTCCATCCGGGTGATCGAGGGTGTGAGGGCAGAAATAAAACTGGACCAGCTCAAAGACGGATTTATTACCAATAAAATGGCCGTCTATGAGGCCTTGGTATCACTGCTCCTGGATCTAGGAAAACCCAATGAGGCCTTCGATATATCCGAACGTTCGCGTGCCCGGAACCTGATTGATCTGCTGGGGAACCAAAAATTAACCCTCAAAGGAGTCGTTGACCAGGAGCTCTACGACCGCCAAAAGACGCTCAGGTCCAGGATCAGGGAGCAGGAGGTCCTTTCGGCCCAGGCCACCCAAGATGCTGAGCGATCTGTTTATGCCAAGACCCTTGAGCGCCTCCAGGGGGAGTATAAGGATCTGATGTTGGAAATCCAGGCCAAACACCCGGAACTGGCGTCCCTGGTTTCGGTAGACCCGCTTCGTCTTTCAGAGATTCAAGACCTGCTTGATCCAGGGGTGGTTCTTATGGCCTATTATCTCCTCCCCGATGAAATCCTGTGCTGGCTCGTAACCAGTGAGTCGGTCGAACTCCTCCGCACTCCCTTTCGCCGTGAGACTCTGGGTGGTCTGATCCTGGACTACCGCCGCATGATCCAAAACCTCGAGCCCCTTGAAATTCAGTCCAAGGAATTGTATTCGCTGCTCTTTTCCAAGGTCGCGCCAAGGCTCGGAAAGGTCAGTGTTATAGGTATTGTTCCGCACGGCGCCCTCCATTATCTGTCCTTCGCTACCCTCTTTGACGGGGAGAACTATCTGGCAGATCGCTTTTCGCTCTTTTACCTGCCCAGCGCCAGCGTGTTCCGCTACACGGCCGAGAGGCGAAAATCCCCCAGGAACGATCAGGTGCTTGCCATCGGAAATCCCGACCTGAAGAACCCGGCCTGGGACCTTCCATTTGCTGAGAAAGAGGTATCAACGATCGCCTGGAATTTCCCCCATATCACCCTATTAACAAAGGATAAGGCCACTGAGAGTTGGGTGGTCCGCAATATTGATCGGTTTGGCATCATTCACCTGGCCTCCCATGGGGAGTTTGATCCTATCAACCCGCTTTTTTCCTCTGTAAAACTGGTCAAGGATCTCAGCGCAGACGGTGACCTTGAAGCATTAGAGGTCTTCGGCCTCAAGATAAGTGCCGACCTGGTGGTATTGAGCGCATGCCAGACAGGGCTGGGCAAGGTTACCAGTGGCGATGACGTCATCGGCATGAACCGGGCATTTCTTTATGCCGGCACCCATGCCATAATATCAAGCCTATGGCGCGTAAGTGATATTTCAACGGCGATACTGGTGAAACACTTCTACAGGACGTACAAGGCCGAGAACAAGGCGGAGAGCCTTAAGAAGGCCATGCTGCATGTGAAACACCGCTACCCGCATCCGGGTTACTGGGGTGCCTTCACGCTTGTGGGGGATTGGCAATAGGATTGAAAACGGAGAGGAAAAGTGGTAAGAATAAAGGTAGAATGCTCATTGTGAAAAGGAGGTGTGCGATTATGAAAACAAGGCCTTTGGGCTGTTTCCTTGCCTTGTTGATCCTGTGCCTTTTGATCCGGACAGCCCTTGCGCAGGATATCCTCTGGGTCGCCTCTGAACAGGCCGAGCTTAAGAGCGAGAACATGGCCTCATCTGAGACGATTGCCACTGTTTCCATTGGCACCGAAGTGACTGTTCTATCCACTGAAGGGCGATGGCACAAGATCCACATTCCCTCGGGACAGGAGGGGTGGATGTATCGGGGCCGTCTCTCAGAGACTCCTCCGCCAAAAGAATCCAAAGATGAAACAGGGAATCTCTTCGCTGCTATAGGAGGAAGCAAAATACAGGCCAATGAGGCAGTTACGGCCCGCAGCATTCGAGGACTTTCCAGAGAGACGGAACAGTACGCCAGGTTGCGAGGGACGCCCGCCGCTTACGGAAAGGCCCTTGATCGAGTTTTTGCCATGAGTGTTACCGAAAAAGAACTCCAGGCATTTCTCGAAGCCGGTAAGATCGGGGAATATGCACAGTAAGCACCACCTACACGATATTTGATAGTGGGAGCCTTGCGTGTTAGAGTCTTAATTTGGAGCTTCTATGCAAGAAGCGAAGATATTTGTTGGGGAAACTCCAAATTACAAATCTCAAATAACAAGTAAATTCCAATGACAAAAATTCAAAATAACAAACACATATAGGGGTTGAGAGGTTCAAAGGTTCAGAGGTTCAGGGTGTGGTGTTTTATGTTTGGTGTTTGGGATTTGGAATTTGTTTGTAATTTGGTGCTTGGTGCTTGGAATTTGTTTGTAATTTGGTGCTTGAGATTTGGAATTTAAAGACAGGCGCCTCTGGAATGTGCCCACTGGACACTATTTCGGTTGCGGCCGTAGGCCTGCTTTAGGCATTTCATGTTAGGAGACAATCGATGAAGGAACTACGTATAGGAATCGGAATTCTGCTCGGTCTTACAGCGGCCTTCTGCCCTTTGGGCCTTCTGGGCGCAGGCGAAACGACCGGTGGATTGCCATTCACTTCCCCAGGAATACAAGGACCCGGACAGAATTCGCAGGCCC
>CAYVMN010000089.1:0-18010 GCA_964452575.1 uncultured Desulfobacteraceae bacterium
CTGCCAAATTATGTGGAAAAATCTGCTTCACTCCGCATACAATCTTTATCGTTAGAGAAGTTCTTGGTTATGTTCCTTCCGATATTAACTTGTCTGATGACGAATTAGTAATGCTAGTTCTTGAGGAGGCAGTTCAATTCTCACTTAAGCAAAAGGAATGTCCTAACCCTTACCCCGGTAAATCTAACCTTCTTAAAGTGTGTCTTCGGTTTAAAGGCCGAGAATATGAACGGCATTCTGTCGAAGTATCGGCAAAATCGGGTTATTATGGTAGCACCAAAGATGTTGTATGGGGACACTATAGCAATTATGCTCTTGACAAACTGCGAAAGGCAGAAGCCAAAAAAATTGAAGAAGAAAAAAAAGCAGCCCGTGAAGCCAAAAAAGAACGAGAAAAGGCCGCTCGTGAAGCCAAAGAAGAACGAGAAAGAGCGGAAGCACGTAAACGCTTTGATGAATTTGTAAAGGAATATGCGGTCAAAGCTTGGGTTTCAAAAGATGTCTTATTTGCTAATCCTTTTGTTTACGAAGGTAAAACGATAGCAATCGTATCTTCCTTTGACACGATGTTGTCATCTACGCAAGGTTCATTCAAGATGGGTGGCGATCCTGTGATAGTTTCAAAAATTCCAAAAGGACTATTCACATCAAAAGACATAAGGGTGGTATTAGCTACCCGTGTGATCGGAAAAACAGAATTTAAAATGCCCTTAATAGGTCCGGTACTAGTTCCCCATTTAGAATTCGTTGGTGTGCACTTTTGTAAAGATTGGAGATGTAGCGATATCATTACGAAATGAGAAAAGCTATGAATGAGAGTTTCTATATCAGGCGAAACGCAAAAACCGGGAAGGAGGTGTCACAATGGTCGAGAAAGAGAAAGGATTATCAGGTGGAGGGGGTTTGTGCCCATTCTCATGGATCGAGGTCACAAAGCCAGCGGGATGTTTATCCTCTTTGTTTGGCGGAAAGACGAAAATAGTTTCTGAGCCGCAAACTTGCATGACTTCCAGATGTCAATTGTGGGATTCATCGCAGGGAAATTGCGGGCTAATCACAAAGAAACTATGACTATTGAAGGGAGGTTGGCATCCCAGTATGTTTAAGGCTCATCTGACTGGTATCTTGATATGTGCCATTCGGGCGTATCAAAAGTATATCTCCAGGGTTTTTAGGGGCTCCTGCATCTACACCCCATCTTGCTCTAGATATGCAATTGAGGCAATGCAGAGGCACGGAACCCGTAAAGGAACGATGTTAGCTATTCGCCGTATTCTGAGGTGCCGCCCTCCTTACAAAGGTGGGGTTGACCCCGTTGAGTAAATGCGGCACCTACAATTCCCTTCGTGAAAAGCAATGTCCTTCAGGATAAGTACTTATGTTACTTGAATATTTGTCTTCTTTTTGCGTCTAAATTAAAGAGCAGAGGAATGTTTTGTCCTCCCTTCCCGACGGAAAACTGATTGAGTCGTGTGTGGTAGGGAATCGGGAACACTACCGGCAGCCTTATGAGCGGTATAAGGACTATGTGGCAGGCCTGGTCTGGCGTTTGGTCAGAATAAAAATAGGGGCCAGACGTACTGTTGACTGTTTTCGTGTAGAATTGAAGATTACAAGGACACCATTGAAAAATAAAAGGGTAACTATCCACGGGCAGCAAATTAGGGACGCAACCCCATCAAAATAGTGTTCTTCTCTTGCGGATCGGCGCTGTTTTCATCCGGTGAGATTGAAGCATAAGGAGTCGATGAAAGCAGGCATGCTGCAAATCCCATGTTGCAACCACTTATTTTGGGAGGGATAGAGTCATGAAAAAAATCGTATTCTACATGTGTCTTGGCATCATTTTCCTGGTTTTCCCAATCCATGGCTTTGCACAGATAGAGGGCATGCTTGACCAGCAGCAGCTTGCCAATCTCGCAGACCGCATTGCCCAGGTGGGGAAAAAGAGGATCGCAGTCGTGGATTTCACAGACCTCCAGGGTAATGTTACCGAACTTGGCCGGTTTCTGGCAGAGGAATTCTCAGTAGCCCTTGTTGGCGCTGGTAAGGGGTTCGAGGTCATAGACAGAGTCCATTTAAAGAGCATTCTTGCAGAGCATAAGCTTGCCTTAACAGGTGTTATAGATCCTAGAACAGCAAGGGAGTTGGGGAAAATAGCAGGTGTGGATGCCATTGTAACCGGCAGCATCACGCCCTTTGGAGATAACATAAGGGTCTCTTTCAAAGTCTTAGATACAGAAACTGCAATGATAATCGCGGCCTCCAGTGGGAACATTGCCAGAACCGCTGCCATAAATGAACTCCTCGAAAGGGGGATTGAGGCAGCGGCAGCCCCATCTGAATCAAGAACAGAGCAGGCCACAACGACACCCGGGCGTAAGAAGACCTATGAGAAACCGGTTTTCAAAACTGATCTTGTTATTATCACTTTGGATTTGTTAAAAAAATCCAAGAAAGGTGATGCCATTACAGCAATTGTTACGTATGAAAATATCTATCAAAATCCGCTGCCCTTCACTATCACTTCGACAAATACATATTTGACTGATGAGAATGGTAAAATATGGCTATACAATAATAGTTCTGGGATTCCTACAAAATCTTATATTGCAGTGTATCCACATGCAAAATTACAGAGTAAAATACTATTCGTTCCACAAGGCGATAATACAAAGGGCACGGTTTTCACTGTATCTATTGGGCATAGTAATCCTAACAACTTTAGCGCAATATTTGAAAATATATTGGCAAAGTAGGAGAGCTATCTACCCGTGAACTATGCCCAGGTCTGGGGTTATACCATTTCACAAAGATATCAGGCATCCCTCCATGTGGGCTATCTGGAGGCGTTGGTAAAGATGGGAAGCAAGATAAGGCAACTATAAAGGAAGATCATAAACCGTGACTCGATGAAAAGAGGGGGGAGAACAATGAGGAAAAATCTGATATGGGTAGTTATCTTGGGGCTCGTTTGGGTAATAGGAGGGTGCGCACCAAAGCATGTCGTCCCTGTTTCAGAGGAAGACAACTCCGCCCATCATTACCTTATGGGAATGGAGCTTATCGACAAGAACGACATGACACAGGCCTCTGCGCGATTTGATAGGTCGCTAAAGCTAGAGCCAAAATATGCCCCTTCAATTGCTGGACAGGCACTTGTTGCGTCCTTGAGGGCTCAAGTAGAGCAGGACAAGGGGCATAAGTCAGTGGAAGTGAAGAAGGCCCTGGACCTATTGGATGATGCGGAAGATGAAGCCAAGGGCGATTCTCAGGAATTCGCAGTGAGGGTAACCCGCATTCGCGTATATCTGCACGCCACACCTGAGAAATGGCTTAACAAGGCAAAGAAAGAATACGACAAGGCCCTGAAACTTCGTGATATCAGGCCCGAGGAATTGCCTTATTATAAGACGAGGGGGGCTGCCGACTATTTCATGGGTCTTGCCTATTTCAAGGCGTTAGAGTTCAAAAATGCCGAAGAGACCCTGGGAAAGGTCCTGAGCACCTCGCCGGGGCGGTGGCACGATCCTGCCAACAAGCTCTACATGAGGGTCCAGAAAATTACCAGGGCCGCCGCCAACTTTACCCTGAGCGATGTGGCAAAGGGTATTGCGGTAAAGGAGGGTGTGGTCCGCGCAGACGTGGCAGCCCTGCTTGTGGATGAAATTCACCTGGACCGTTTCTTGGCAGGCCGAATTCCGACCCCCGAAAAACAATCCAAGGAGACGTTTATCCCTGCGGACGTAATTAACAATCTGTTTAAGTCCGAAATCCTGATCGTCACGAAGTGGGGGCTGCGCGGGCTTGAACCCCTTTATGACACGACATCAAAGGCCTACCTGTTTTACCCTGAAAGATCGGTGACTCGAAAAGAGCTGGCCTTCATCCTTGAAGACATTTTGATGAAGATAACCGGGGATAAGTCCTTGGCCACCAAGTACTTTGGTCAGAAAAATTCCCCGTATCCAGATGTCCCTGTCAGTTCTTCATCTTATAATGCCGTCATGAATGCAGTGACCAGGGGATTAATGGAACCAGATCTCTCGGGGGCATTCAGACCCGATGACAATGCGGATGGTGCGGAGCTGATTCTCGCCGTCATGCGTCTTAGAAACGTTATGAACGTCCACTAAGGGAAGGAGGCTTACAATGAATAGGACTTTAGGAATCATAATTGTTTTTTTAGGGGTGTTTGCCCTGACTGCCGGGGTGTGCGCACAGGAAGGTTGGCAGAACGTTAAGGATCCAGCGAAGATCTTCGAGGAAGGCTATATCCAGGTGGTCGGAATATCCGAGGCAGGGCAGAGTCGCTATGCGGCCGTGAGAGCCGCAACGGTTGTGGCTCAGCGTGATCTGTTAGAGATCCTAGAGGGGCTTCGCCTTTTCGGCCAGACTACAGTGAAAGACGGTACGCTGCAGTCCGATCAGATTCGGACTACCCTCAACGGTTTCCTGCGTGGGGCGACAAAGTGTGGTGATAAATTTTACGAGGGTAAAGGGTATGCCGAGGTCTGCATAAGGCTTTACATCCGCGGCAAAGGTGGCCTCTATGACATCATTCTGCCGCTCATGAAGGCCAGTAACTTGATGCCTGAGCAGGGGGCTTATTACAAGCCCCAATTGATTCCAAAGGTAATGACAACCCCTTCCGCCTCAGTTGAAAAACCGGCCGCCGGGGCCCCACCCGAGGCCAAGCCGGAGGTAGCCCGTCCCTCTGAATTGGCAACATCATATGATGGATTGATCGTTGACGTGCGCGAATTCGAATTTAAACCGGCCCTTGTAAATACTGTCATAACAGAGAAGGATGAAATAGTCTTTGATCCTTCAAAAATACTTAGCAGTGTCCTGGTGGAGAGGGGGTGTGGTGGCTTCACAACCGATGAAAATAAGGCAAAGGCCTTGTTGGAAAGCTGGGGTAGCAAAAGTCCTATGACGCTAAAGAGCATCGGTGTGGTAAAGAGCACCAACGCCAAGATCTCTGCCGACGACGCTGCAGCGGTATATGTGCACGACAAGAAAAGCAACATCCTGGCCCAGGCAAAGGTAGTGTTCCTCTTGAAGTAAGAAATGCCAAGATCCAGTTGTCAGTCGTCTGTTGCCAATGGGGTCACCACCTTTCGAGCCCTCCTGAGGCCTGGATGGGGAAAGGTGGGTTCACGGGTTCAGGGTCCAGCGAAAATCTATGCCGTTGATGCGTGAGTTCTAAGTGGAGAAGGCATGAGAATGGAGCGATCAGAGCCTGCGGTACCAGGGCGGGCGTAAGTCAAAAAGGGGGGTATCAATATGAAAAAGCCGTTGATAATCGTTTCGGCATGTCTCCTTGGCATAATCATTTTTCTCTTTGGAGCAGGACTCTATATCAATGCAAACATCGAGGAGATAACGCGCAGACACCTGGGGGCAAAAATAAATTTTGAGCGGGTGAATTTTCGATACTCACCCATGCCCACGGTGGTCTTCACTGACCTAGAGGTTGAGCACAAGAACAATAAGGCCAAGATCCCTTCCCTTGCGTTATATCCCAATCTGGTGGATCTGATGAAGGGTCGACTCTCCTTGAAAAAGGCGGTCTTGGAAGAACCGTTTGTCCTTGCAGAGCTCATAAATGCCAAGGGACTGGAAAAGGGGATGACTGCTGAATCTATACAATTAACCGCAGCAGCTATCCCGGCCGAAAGACTGGGAGGCATAATGATCAACAAAGGAAAGCTGCTTCTAAATAGCCCAGGTACCGAGTCCCAGCCAATTTCATTTACAGTTGCTATGGAAAACATAGAAAAGAAGGATCAGGCTATTTCCGTCCAGCTCAAGCAGTTCTCTGTGGAGGAATTGGGTCTCAAGTTTGCCGGGGATATTACTATCTCCTCATTCGAACCTCTGAAGTTGAAGATAGATGCACGTGAGGCCACTTTGAATCCATCGGCTGTCAAGGATTTTCTCATGAAGTTTGGGTTTGTCAAGCAAGATATAGGGGAACAGATACCCGAGATTAAGAGCGTTGGGGCGAAGGGTTTGAAGCTGGAAGTGGACTCTGAGGCTGGAAAGTTCTTCGTCTCTTCAGCAGCCCTGACCATCGATCAAAACGAGATCAAAGATACTTCCCTCAGTCTCGTTAAAGGGGGCGCCTTTGAGCTCAAATGTGCCCAGATTGTTCTTGACATGGGAGTCATTCAGGGCTGGTTGATGAAGAACCCGAAGGGAAAAGAGGCCCTGGATAATATCCTTGTCAAGGCCAAGCTCAAGTCCCTGGCCACTGAGGGAAGGCTCCAAGTGTCCTCTCTGGATATCAAAGGGAGTCAGGAGAAGCCGGCAGATATCAGCGGTTCCTTAGACCTCAAGGCAGACGGACTCAAGATTAATCTGGTCTCAGAGACTGGAGAGCAGCAGAGTTTTACTGTGACCCAGTTGGACTCCAAGGTGACCATAGAAAAGGGAAGGCCTTCCGTCAAGGTCAGTAAGCTCCAATTGAGCTCATCAGCGGGCGGAACCGGGGGTATCAGCGGATCGTTCACCCTTCCTCTGAACTTAAAGGAGATTGAATTCAGGACCTCGGTGGAGTCTTTTAAGGTCTTTGACGCCACGGTCAATTTGAAGGCTCAAAAGCCAAAGGAGGGCAGGCTGACGTTCGATTTGGACCTGGTCTCCCCGTCGCTAGGGGTACTGGCAAAGGGGTTGGTGTTTTTACCGGCGCATAAAAAGAACGATTTTATAGCACGCCTGGAGGATTTTCGGGTTTCAAGGGCTGTTTCATCCGAAAGCAAGCAGCCCTCCTCCAAGCCCGAAGAGTCAAAACCGAAGGATTTCGATCTTACATTCATAAAGGGGAGGACGATCTCGGCGGAGGCATCAGTCAAAAACTTTCAGTTTAACACCTTGCCCGAACTGCGAGATGTCAGCTTTCTCTTGCGGTGTCAGGATAACAAGGCCTTTGTCGAGGGAGGCATTAGACTCTGCGACACCAACTTTCGCCTGAACGCCGTCCTGATACCCCCAAGCGGGGTCACGGCACAGATAGAAGGGAAAGGGGTAAGCCTGGACCTTACCTCCTTTATTGCCTGTTTTTCCAAAGAACTCCCTGTTTTCCTGGCCGGCAAGCTCTCTATTTCCGCAAGGCTTTCTACTACTGGGATCAACCCCAAGGCCTTGCTCGATGCGGCTGAGGGTGAGGTTATGGTCAGCCTGACAAAGTGCTCGGTGTACAGGCTTTCGAACCTGGATTACCGCTTGGCCTTCATCCTGGACATGTTGGCAGTGGCCGGCCTCAACCCTGCCTCCCTGGATTCAATCGACTTCAGCAAGGCCATCGCCACGGCGAATTTTCAGAAGGGCAAGGTAATCCTCGATAAATTCTTTCTCGCTGGTCCCGTAGTGGATGCGTGGGGGAAAGGGGAATTCTCGCTAAAGGAAAAGCGCCTGAGGCTCTCTGGACAAGTCCGAACGGCCCTTGGGATCACCAAAGATCTGGACATCGACAGGGTCCTTGACAGGAGGCAGATATGACCACGGGACGACATACTAATTACAGTCTCTGGATGCCATGGATTTTCGTGTTACCTCTTCTGATATTCTTGTTTAGCTCCTGTGGTCCTATCAAAGAACCTAAGCCAATAGTCTACATAGAGAAAAAAAACATTCCTCGAAAGATAGCTGTGCTTCCGGTCAGATATATCCCGAAAAAGGAAAAGAAGACAATTGACCTGGAGGTGGCACCTGATAGCGAAAAGGGAAAATTCATAGCAGACCTGGTGAGGGGCGTTTTTCAAAACCAGCTCGCAGGAAAGGGGTATGTAACCCTGCCAATGGAAAAGGTTGACCAAAAGTTGGAGGCATCCAAGGAGGTCAAGGACTGGCAATCTGTATCTCCTAAGAGTCTTTGCAAGGCTCTGGGGGTGAACGCACTCATCTATCCGGAGATCAGTTCAGCTACCATGATCAAGTTGATCGCCTATGACGAATATTCCATCGAGGCGCAGCTGAAGATGGTCAATAGCCGGGGAGAGAACCTGGGGACGTGGAAGGATTCTGCCTCAAAGAGAAAAATAGCGACCCCCACTGGCGTATTAGGGGTGGCAGCTACCTTGCTCGGGGCGGCTTTGGATGAGTCAGAGAGAAAACACATGAGACTCGTTGTCTATGATTTGGGCTATAAGATCAGTGAGTTTATCCCCGAAAACCCTCAGGAGAAGGCCCTCCCGCAGCTAATGTCTGTACTTACAAATGTAGACAAAGGCACCTTTGCAGCAGGGGAGCAGGTCGAAGTTGAGGTGACTGCTGAGGAGGATCTTACCTGCACCTTTGATCTGGGAGATTTCAAGAAAGGAATCCCAATGGCTGCCAAGGAAGGCGGAAACTACAAGGGGCTCTATTTTGTGCGTGAGGGCGACAAGGCATCCATGGTGCCTGTCCAGATCCGGCTCGTGAAGCCCAATGGAGTGGAAAGGCTCTGGATAGAGACCGGCGGCACTGTAACCATCGATGCCGTTGCCCCGCCTCCCCCCGGCGAACTGAAAGCCGTCTCGAGTAAGCAAGGGATTTCTCTTTCCTGGATCCTTCCGCAGACCGAGGACCTAAACGAGTTTGTGGTGGAAAGGAGCGATAAGCCTGTTGGGGATTTCACGCCCTTGACCAGGACCAAAGATTTGACTTACCTGGACCAGGAGATCACCCAGGGCGTGACTTACTATTACAGGGTCCGCTCTGTGGATAGCATAGGCAATCAGTCCTCACCCACAAAGATTGCAGATGTTACCATGCCTTTCTTTAAAGAGATCAAACTGTCCAGAGAGGTAAAGGGGGTCCTGGTCCCTGGTGTATATCTCCTGGAAGGGGAGACTGTCGTCCACAAGGGAGAGGTTCTCAAAATAGGCCCTGCATCAAAACTCAAGTTCTCTCCCGGAGGAAAGCTGGCGGTAAACGGTGTGTTGAAGGTCAATGGATCGCAGGAACGCTCTGCCGTGTTTGAAGGTGATGGATGGCAAGGGGTCCATGTGGCCGCAGAGGGTCGCGCCGAGCTCTCGAACACCAGCATAAGGGGATGCGCGCCCTGCATCGTGGATGATGGCGGCTATCTTGACATCCAATCGGTTTCGGTTCACGGAAGGGAGGGGGACGGAGTCAAAATAGGGCCAAACAGTGTATTTGAGGTCTCGGATATTCAGGTGAGCGGGTGTCAGAAAGGGCTTGTTCTCGATGGAGGAAAAGGAAAGATCCAGGGAGGCACATTTACCAGGAACAAGATCGGCGTAGAATTCATCAGCGGCAATATTGAGCTGGTAAACAACAATATCCTAGAGAATAAGGACAAAGAGGTCGTCTCTCGCGGAAAGCTGATCCTTTATGGTAACTATCTGGGGGCCGCGAACGTGAAGGATCTTAAACTGGAAGGTGACATACTGGTAAAGAGCCTGCTTGACGCCCCTTACCCCCATGGCCGGAAGGTGGTCCTGGTAGACGAAAAGGAAATCACCCCTGAGGTGATTCAGGCCCGTTTTCAAAAATATAAGGAACAGGGCATACAGGCCTTTACAAACAGGAAATTTGGCGATGCCCATCAAGCCCTCAGCAAGGCCATGCAATTGAAGGACGATAGGGACGTTTTTCTTTACATGGCATACACCCAGATGATCCTGGGAGAGGAGGCCAACCTGGAAAAACTCCTTCAAAAAGGAATAGAGGTCTTCCCGTATGAGATTAGACTCTACCAGGTCTATGCCAAACACCTTGCGGCCACGGGAAGGAAAAAAGAGGCCCTATCTCTCCTGGAGAAGGCCTCAAGAATGAATCCGGATGACCAGACCGTTAAGATAATGAAGGCGAGCCTGGTTGAGACCCCCAAACCTGGAACTGTTGCCCGAGAAAAACGACAGGTAGTAAAGACGGATAAAGAGATATTTGAGGAGCTTAAATCTCAAGGCATTGATGCATTTAGGAAGAAAGATTTTAAAGAAGCAAGCAAGGACCTCTCCGAGGCCCTTTCAATAAGAGATGACAGGGAGGTGTACCTCTACCAGGCCTATACCCAAATGAGCCTGGGAGATAATCCCGGGCTCGAGAAGACCCTGGAGAGGGGGATCAAGGCATTCCCTGAGGAGGTGAGACTGTATCAGGTCTACGTGAGATACCTCGCGTCTACGGGAGAGATAAAAAGGGCCATGTCCCTGGTGAAAAAGGGACTTGAAATGAAACCGGATGACAGGAATTTGAATTTCCTTAAGGAATATCTGGAGGGTATGAAGAAATAGTTGGCCTGATGCCCAAGATATACCGGAAAGGCAAAAATGAAGAATCCTGCTTTATTCTTGACGTTACTATCTCTTCTTATATTTCACTGCTCCACGTGTCCTGCACAGGAGGATCTGGAAAGGGAACGCGAGGCCCGCTACGACATCAATTATGCTAGTTATTTGATTGAGGTGGGAAAATACATGGAGGCCCTTGAGAACTATGAAACGGCTATCGAGCTCACCTCACTGCCCAAGACAAAGATTGATGCCCTCCTCGCCAAGGCAACGCTTCTCTCCGCCTTTCTGGATGCCCCAGAGGAGGCCCTTAAGGTCTACCGTCAGGTCTATAGAGACTACGCCCAGGCTGCGGAGATTGCCCGTTACAGAGAAGGCCTGCTCCTCTTTCAGCTTGACCGCCCCAAGGAGGCCAAAGAGGTCCTCAAAGATTATTTAAAGAAATACCCCATTGGAAGATTTCGTTTCCAGGCCGAGGCCCTGTTGGAACAGATAGAGAAGATCGTGCCGCCACCTCCACCCCCCGAGGTCAAACGGCCCGAGGTACGCGTCCGCCTCTGCAAGACAGGCGGAACGGTAACAATAAAGGGGTCTCCGGTCTGCATGGACGATTTGGGATGCAAAGAGGGCTTTGAGGTCAGGGAGGCTGACGGGAAGATATTGATAGACGGAACACCCATAGACAAGAGGAAGATCTTTTTTGAAAGCAAGGGCCTTCTTGATATGATCTGCCAAAAGAAGAATAAGCAACTCCGGGGGAAACTCTTGGCAGAATCGAAGGAGGGAAGCCTTCTCATCATCAACTATGTGGACATAGAAGACTATCTTAAGTCTGTGGTTCCGTCCGAATCCTATTCGTCTTGGCCCCTTGAGACCCTTAAGGCCCAGGCCGTTGCTGCTCGCACCTATGCCTATTACCAGGTTCTGCATAGAAAGGACTGGGATTATGACCTCGTTGACGATGAGGGGGATCAGGCATACAAGGGGGCAAAAAGAGAACGCCCTGGTTCTACCCGCGCAGTGGAAGAAACCACAGGCAGGATTCTCAGCCACGAGGAAAGGCCCATACTCGCTATGTATAGCGCCAACAGCGGTGGGCACACCGCCGATGCCAAGTCCATCTTCAGCCTCAGCAAGCCCTATTTGGTGGCACACCCCGATCCAGAGAGCCTTAAGGGAAAGATGGCTCGCTGGACAAGGAGATTTTCGGCCGCCGAGATAGAATCGGCCATGAGAAACAGGGGGATCAACATAAGTGGACTAAGGAGTATTGAGCCTGAAGAGAGGGGGCCATCCGGCCGCATTGTCAAGGTCCGCATAAATTTTGACGGGGAAAGCAGGGTGTTTCGCACGCGGACCACGCTCCGAAGGGCCCTCAAACTTCCGGAGATCCTTCTGGAGATCGAGCAGAAGAACGGCCATTACGTATTCAATGGTCGTGGATGGGGGCATGGAGTTGGCTATTCCCAGTGGGGATCTGCCATTCTAGGGGAAAAAACTTCCTACGGCCATATCCTAGAGTTCTATTATCCTAACGCTTCGCTGCTGAAAAAGTGGTAGGTGAGGGGCAGTTTGGAGTCGAAAAATGCCTGTTACTTACAGAAAAGATAGGGTTTCCTTGTGTGTGGAAAGGGGGACGTTCTTCGAAATTTCAATCCAAGGGTTGGTGGTTACTTTCTTGGGCGAATGTTTTCTGTCTGCCCAAACAGTCTGGTGAGATCCGTCACGCTTATTCCCAATTCCCCTGCTGCCCGATAACACGGAAGACCTCTCGCAGCCACCCTTAGTCAAAATTGAAAAATTGAAGAGCGTCAGAGAACAGATGAAAATCAATGACAATTTTCAGACTATTCTTATTCTGGCGATGCCACAAGTATAGGAGGTAATGAATCATGAAAAAGTTGGCTTGGCGCATTAAAAAGCTGGGGTTTAAGGCGGTACCTTGCTGCATCTTGGTAGCATCCTTTCTTCTGGCAACTCCCCACTTTTCCGCTGCCTATGAGACGGAAATAAATAACCTGTCGAAATCTATGGCTGAAAAAATTGCCAGATCAGGCAAAAAGACGATAGCTGTTGTGGATTTCACCGACCTTCAGGGAAATATCACGGAACTCGGTAGATTCTTGGCTGAGGAGCTTTCTTCTGAGCTTGTCAGTGCTGGCAAACCATTTGAGGTGGTAGATAGGATGCATTTAAGGACGATCCTTTCCGAGCATAAGCTTTCGCTAACCGGATTAGTCGATCCTAAAACAGTAAAGAAGTTGGGTCAGCTATCAGGAGTTGATGCCATTGTTATTGGCACGGTTACCCCCTTTGGTGAAAGCGTAAGGCTATCTATTAAGGTTTTGGCCACGGATACTGCGAAGATTATCGGCTCTTCTCGAGGCAATATTCCGAAGACCGATGCTATAGAAGAACTTTTGGGCAAGGGGATAGACACGACGGCGAAGGTTACAGGGAAGGGGTTACCTGCGAGAGAAAGTGGGAAAGCAAAAGGAAGTGGTCCCATTAGAAAGGTTGACGAGCGTAACTTTACCTTCGAGTTACAGGAATGCAAGATGTCAGGAAAAAATGTAACTTGCCATCTCCTAATTACAAACAACGGTGAAGACGAAAAACTAGAAATATCTGGTAAACACCACCCTTATGGGCCGCCGTCAAGAATGTTTGATGAGTATGGAAATATTTATGGGGCTGAAGCCATTCAATTTGGCAACAAAAAGGGGAATAACCCAGAACTCCTAACCGTCTCAGGTGTCCCTGTTAAGGCCATAATTCATTTTGAGGATGTTTCACCAAGCACGAGAGAAATAAAATTACTCGAACTTCGCTGTTGGACAACAAAAGACAGAAAGACGTTTCGACCGCAGTTTCGTGACCTCCTTTTACAAAAATGACTATCATGGATCATGTTGGTGAGCTTAGAGAAAGAGACATCAGGGATATACTGTTTTCACGGCTGAACACTTGGTAGTTTGCGACAGGGGGCAAAAATAATGGCCAAATAAAGGTAAAATGGTCAAAATGTAACAAGGAATTTTACATGAAACGGAAAGGGGAACCTTCTTCGAAATTTCAATCCAAGGGTTGGTGATTACTTTCTGGGGCGATTGCTTCTCTCTTGCATACTACGTAACTTATGGAAAAGGGCTTCATTCCAAATAGCCTGTGGCTGGTGAGGTCTGTCAGGCTCATCCCCAATTCCCTTGTTGCCCAGTAGGACATGAGACTTCTCGCAGCCACCCTTATTCTAAATTGAAAAATTGAAGAACACCCCCATCACTTACAGAAGCTAAAGCGGCGCTATCTGGATAAATAAGGCCCAGGCCGTGAACGCCCACGATGGTTTCGGAAACTGGTGCTGTGCGGTGGCGAAACCACCGGGCGAGATCCGGGATATCCTGATCAAGACAAACAGAAAAGACGACAGATGAATCGTGCCTTGAATGTTGCGTTTGCTATATGTCAAATACCATGTTATCTTATGATTCGAGGAAATTTTGGGATGCGAGGTAGTGGACATGTCATTGACTTCTGAAAAAACAAAGTATGAGCATGTGGCACTGGATACCAACGGGGTACCTGTCATAGCGGGTACAAGCATGAAGGTCATCGAGATCGTCCTGGAAAAGACCGCCTACGGGTGGAGCCCTGAAGAGCTGTATTTTCAGCATCCTCACCTGACACTGGGCCAGATATACTCTGCATTAGCCTACTACTGGGATCAT
Source organism: uncultured Desulfobacteraceae bacterium (assembly GCA_964452575.1). Classification (GTDB taxonomy): domain Bacteria; phylum Desulfobacterota; class DSM-4660; order Desulfatiglandales; family Desulfatiglandaceae; genus CAYVMN01. Next base: position 13,973 of record CAYVMN010000089.1, read on the forward strand.
CAAGAAGAACTTGACAGGGATATTGAAAGAAGGCTTGCTTTTGCGAACCAGGTTCGGAAAATCGCCGGGCAAACACCTCTTGCCGCCAGGTTGAAATCCAAAGGATTGATCTGATTGTGATTGCGCTCTATATGGACCATAATGTCCCCCGAGCCATAACCGTAGGCCTGCGTTTGCGTGGTATAGATGTCATTACAGCCTATGAAGATGGTGCGGGCGACATGGATGATTCGGCGCTGTTAGATCGAGCGACTCAATTGGGTCGGGCGCTTTTTACACACGATGACGATCTTCTCGTCGAGGCAACCAAACGGCAACAAGAAGAGACTCCTTTTGGGGGGGTAATCTATGCCCACCAGATGGGGACGACTATCGGCGCCTGCATCAAAGACCTGGAACTTATTTCAAATGCTGGCGAACCTGAAGACCTGGTGAATCGAGTCCAATTCTTGCCACTCTAAAGCATACCCGTATCTTAATCAAACTGTGCCCGGCAGGTGTTACTGAGGATGTCTTGTGATGGTCACTGATCCGAAACCTTAAGGTCAAAGTGGATGGGGGACATCCTATGGAAAGGGGGATGTTCTTCGAAATTTCAATCCAGGGGTTGGGGATTACTTTCTGGGGCGAATGTTTCTCTTTTGCATACCCGACTGCGTAACTTATGGGAAAGGGCTTCATTCCAAATAGCCTGGGGTGGGTGATGTCTGTCAGGCTCATCCCAATGCCCTTGCTTCCCAGTAGCAAGGGAGACTGCTCCCGGCCACCCTTATTCTAAATTGAAAAATTGAAGAACGTCCCCCTTATATTATGAACCTTGTGTCCTGCCATCCGGAAAGTGGTTTGGTACGATAGAGGAATGCCTTGAAGTGGGATCGACGTTTCTCTGAAGATTTGATGGTTTGAATCGGCACATTCGGATATGGTGCATATAAAAGGGAGCTTGTGGAATCGGGCTTGAGATCTGCGATGTGCATAAATCCACTGAACGCATTGGAGCAGGATGAGCGGCGTCTTTTGTTGTTTATGAGGGTGTCAGGTTGGTGCCTGAGACTCTACTTCATCCTGTTTAGAATGGGTAAGGATATATTTAAAGGGCGTATGAAAACGACAATTGTGTCAATCTTGCTTGTTTTGGTGTGCTGCACTACCTCGACAGAGGCAAGGACTTTTAAGGTCGCAAGCTATAACGTGGAAAATCTTTTTGATCTTACCTGGGATGGAACAGAGTACCCGGAATATATTCCCAATGCCGTCTACGGCTGGACTCGGGATATTGCAGATATCAAATACACCAACATCGCAAGGGTGATAAAGGACCTGGGAGGGGACGTCGTCGCCTTGCAGGAAGTCGAGTCAAAGAAGGCCCTTATTGCCTTGCGTGACAAGCTGAAAGACTCCGGCGTAGATTACCCTTATCTTGAAATTGCCGGGTCCAAGGCTACGCCGGTGAAGTGTGCCCTTCTATCCAAGTTTCCGATTGTTGAGAGAGAAGAGATACGGCTTGATAATGAAGTTGCGAGAAATATTCTTAAGACTACTCTTGATATTGACGGCAATCGTATCATTCTGTTTATCAATCACTGGAAATCGAAACAAGGTCCTGAAAGTATGAGAATAGATTATGCGAAAGCACTCAGGAGAGAGATTGATAAACTAACAAAGGATATTGACTTCATACTGATAGGTGATTTCAATTCAAACTACAATGAGTACAAGACCTTTCAAAATCTAAGCAGACTAAACGATACCGGTGGTATTACAGGAATCAATCATATCTTAAGGACCATCAAAGACTCTGAACTGGTGAGCGAGAAGATAGTGACAAGGCAGGCGGGGAACGTGTATCTGTACAATCTGTGGCTCGAAATCAACATAACCAGACGCTGGTCCTATAATTTCTTCGGGAAGAAAGAGACCCCCGATAATATTATCGTATCCAAAGGACTCTATGATGATAAGGGGATTTCGTATAGCGATAACTCATTTAATAGGTTCACACCGGCCTACCTCTTTAGAGAAAGGGCCATTTATCGCTGGCAAAGGACTGAAAACGGCAGGGGCAGGCATCTAGGTGATGGGTACTCGGATCACCTGCCGATTTTCGCGTATTTCTCTACTGACCCTTTTCGTTTTGAAAAGAACCATGCTGTTTCCAAAGATATCATCCCATCAAAGTTGGAAAAAGGCAAGTCCCCTCAAGGCCTGCTTGACCTAAATACGGCCAGCAAAGAGGAACTTATGTCAATCAACGGAATCGGTCCTGTTCTTTCAGAGCGAATCATAGCCGGGCGTCCCTATAGAACCGTCGATGACCTGCTCAAGGTGGAGGGAATTGGCCCCAAAAGGCTCAAGAAATTTCGCGCATTTTTTTGGGTCAGGTGAAAGGGTAGAGGAGCAACTACGCATCGTTGATCTGGATATCTCAGCAAACCTGCTGGCCGCAGAGCGATTCCGCGCCTCGGCGGCTGAGGTCACGCGTGATCAGCTTTGTGGGGAAGCTGATCTTCGTCCTTGAGCTCAGTGAGAAAGGGAACTTGCCTGAATCGCGGTCCTCATACTCTCGGTCACAAGCGAAATGACACTCCTCGTCTTCGCCATTATCTGCGGACTGGGACTGGCAGCAATAGCCGTCGCCCGCCCTCCGTTATCCCCTCTTTGTCATGCCCGGGAACATGTCTAATAAAAGGTCAAGAGAGCGAGAGGCGAAGTTCCATTAATCGGCCTCCGGTTCCCAGCCCTGGCCATAGAGCCTCAGTCCGTCTGCTGTTGTCGAATCGAATTCAATATGTGCCATCAGCTTTTCTCCTTAGCCTGGCGTGGCTTGAGCTTAACCGCAGAGGTATCATCCAGAGGCAGTAAGCCGCATCTCGGCAATATGCTGCGCCGCCTCATCGGTACTGCACCCTTCCGTCTCAGCCATTTCAAAGATGCGGGACAGGTTGCCCTTAATTAGTTTAACGAGCCTCTCTTTCGCCTCTTCCTCTGACCAACCCCTTGTCTCTATGCCTATAATAGCGATGGCACCGCCGCTATTGGCTATAAAGTCGGGGGCATACAATATTCCGCGTCTCCGGAGCATGTCTGCATCCTCAGGCGTGCCTAGCTGGTTATTGGCTGCCCCGACCACTGCTCGACAGTGAAGAAGAGGGATCGTCTTTTTGTTCAAAACGCCCCCCACCGCGCACGGGACAAAGATATCGCATAGTCTCTCGTAGACATCATCAGGGGCGCTTGACTCCTTCTCCTTCGATACCTTTTGGCTCAGACTATAGCGAACCCGTATTCTTATATCAAGTGGGAGGGGCCAGCAACTCCTCCTTGACTTAACCCCTCATTGAGTCCTAGACTTAATTGTCGTCTCGAAGACCCCCACTCCCGCGAAGACGGGGTGCGGGAATGACACAAAAGTGGTGTTCACGGGTTTTTAGGAATTCATTAGGTCTGATATCAGGGGAATAAGAAGATGCGCAATTTGATTGCTGTTATCTCTTTTGCCGTGTCAGTAATAGGCGGTTTGGCAGTTATGTTCATTAAGAACAGAGACAAGCAGACGATGGCTTCGATTGTCGCTGGCGCATTTTTGATATCCTTCTTTATTAACGTCAGCAGAGATGCTAGACTTGTACTCCAAATAGCCTCCATGGTAGCATTTGGCATGGCGGTGGCTGGGGCCTTGATTACGATTTTCAGCAATAATGAAAACATACGATCAGGGGCAATCGTTACTGGCTTGGTGTCTCTTGGAGCTTCTCTTTTTATCCTTTTCACCTATTTGGAATTTCGCCCACTTTGAAATATCGTAACACTTTAGCGTTTTGAAAACACTGAGGAGTAAGATGACAGACCGTGAGGGTCTTTTTTCCAAAGGACGTAACCCAAATTCTTCACAGCCTCTGGCACGCCCCCTTACCTTTTAAATACAGTTTCTGCCAGGCAGGGAAGAGGGATCTTCATAGGGACGTCCTCTTATGGGGCTGTTGAGTAACGAGGTTCAAGACCTCACTGCCGTTCTATGAAGTGATGCCGTCCTTTACG
>CAYVMN010000090.1:0-17740 GCA_964452575.1 uncultured Desulfobacteraceae bacterium
AGTTTTGCCTATAATCTGTCAAGCTTTTTGTCTTGATTTTTTCCTGGTGTTCTTAACAGAAGAATTTAACCAAGAAGTAGAGATTATAGACTGAAACCTTTGCTTCAAAAAGATGCCATGATTGCCCTCGATGCTTTCAGCTCTTCTGACTACCCTCTGCTATCTGCTTCTAGACCGGCTCATGGAAAACTTGACATATGGTTAAAATCTCAGAATGAGCTAGAGTTCAACATATGTCATGGTAAACACCGATTCTACGCATGGCCTGAAGCCTGATGTAAGCAAATGAAATCAAAATATTTTGCTGAGTTGAGATATAGCCACGAACCTCCAAGATCACCGAAGTTCGAAAGGTCGTGAAACGCCACTACATCTTGTACCCACTTGGGATGATAGAATAGTACACTTGTGTGTGGATGGAGGACGTCAGTTGCAGGGCTAAAGCCCGTCGGTTAGCTCATGTGAGGGCCGGGGATTCCTTCTGGAGTTGAAGTGGGAGACTACCAAAAGATATCCCACGATTTCACCAACTTGACTTATCTTGACAATACCCAAAGGTTTCGAAATGCTGAAGTATGAGAAACCTATAGCAACCCAACAGGTTTCAATAAAGTCGGGCTGCCCTTTTTGGAGAGAGATTTACTGTGGAGCTGAGCCTGTGGTATCGAAGCCGGACGTCTGGACGCGGTGTCCAGCGCTGTACCCTTGAGCTAACCCCGCTTGAGAAAATCAGGAGTCAATTGACAGAAAACCTCTCAATCGCACCCCTGTTATCCAAGCATATCTTTCACTTTCTTTAGCGCCTTAATTTTCACAACGTTCCTGGCTGGCTTGGCCTTGAAAACGGTCTCTTGCCCTGTGAATGGATTGATACCTTTTCGGGCCTTGGTTGCAGGTTTTCGCCTGACCTCAATCTTCATGAGTCCTGGCAGGGTGAATTGACCGGGAGCGCGTTTCTTGATATGACGCTCAATAAGAATGGTCAACTCACCAAATACAGAGGACACCTGTTTCTTGGTCAACTCTGTATTTTGGGCAATTTCCTCAATAATCGCTGATTTGGTCATAGGTTTTTTGAGCACGTTTATTTTCCGGGTCGGGGTTGCCGCTTTTGCCGGCGCTTTTTTGGTAGTCTTCCTGGCAACCATAGAAACCTCCTTCTTTGTTGAAGTCTATCCTTTTCCCAATAGACGTGGGTGCCTGATTTGAAGTAAGGGGTTCTGCCCCTTCATATCCTATGTGATGCGCATGAGATATATGGCTCAAGCGCTAAAGTCAACCTGTTTGTGGGAAAAATACCTTGCCTGGATAGATGTCCGGAAGAAGTATCATCCTGGGGTTGGAGGAGGAGTTGTAGAACCATGGGTGTAACACTGTGGATCTTTATTGTTAATGACGATGATTCAATAGAGCGTTTTCCGCTGGCACGCTTTGAGCGATTGAGCGAGCTCGATCCAAAGGAACGTCTGCCAAGGTATGCCGGAAAACGTGTTCGATACGTTGAAGTGGCACTGGAGCTTGCAAAGCGAAAGCCAGTTAACATTCTGAACATGCTATACTTGATTCTGCCTTTTGACTCTAGAGGCCGGGTAGACGCCAAGGAACAGGAAAAAGAACGGAGGCTTGCTTCTGATATGATGCCTCCCGTACTCCCGGATCGAGGCTCTCAAAACGTAATAGAAGCCCAGCACCGGTTCGCCAGGAAACGCTTTGACAATGAATACCGTTGGGAACCTACCCCGGAAATAGAAGCTGCCATTCTTGAGGCCATATTCGGCGCCGAGTGACCAAGACCGTTGACCAAATTGGCTTCTGAAGCTATTTTCCTTGCCATTTTTTCGAGATATTCTTAAAAGGGGGTTCCATAGGCGGCACCCGAATTCCTGTGAGCCAGTTGCTCTTGTTGTTGTCTGAGTTGAACAAAGTGCTGAACCGAGTTGGAAGGGTGTTACAGGGTCAAGGGGAAAGCGCGCGGCGGAGGCCGACCCGCACCTTAAGGCCGCCCTGGAAGTCTGGAAGAGACAACTGAGGTATATTGTTCCCGATCCGGGTAGCGCATATAAATCGGATTATGAACCATACGCCCATTGGGCTCAGGCCCTGTTTGAACTCAACAAGGCCGAATACGATCTCTTGATGACTCACTGGAGGAGAAAACACAATCGTCGCCGAAACTTGTGGCGGGATCTGAAAGCTGTGAATCTCTTCGTGGACTGACAGAGGAGCCTAAACCGAAAAAATAAAAATTTGAGACTCTGGAAGTGGGACACGCGTCAAGGACGGGACCATCTCCCAGCAGGATTACGAGGAGAAGATTCAGGAAATACCATGGTCAACAGGTCAAAACATATCCTCAAATCAGTGTTCGGGTATGACGAGTTCAGGCCCCTTCAGGCGGATATTATAGAAAACGTTTTGCAGGGGAGGGATAGCCTGGTCATCATGCCAACGGGCGGTGGGAAGTCGTTGTGCTACCAGATACCGGCACTCATCTTTCCGGGCTTGACCATTGTTGTCTCACCCCTGATCTCGCTGATGAAGGATCAGGTGGAGCAATTGACTCAAATGGGGGTGTCAGCAGCATTTCTGAACAGCTCTTTGGCCCTTGAGGAATATCGCCGTAATGTAAAGAAGGTGAAACAAGGAGCGGTCAAATTGCTCTACGTGGCGCCTGAGGCCTTGCTGAGGCCGAACATGCTGGCCATGCTCTCTTCAATGGAGGTAAACTGCCTCACCATTGATGAGGCCCACTGCATTTCAGAGTGGGGTCATGATTTTCGTCCTGAATATCGTCAACTCATAGCCGTCAGAGATCGTTTCCCCAATGCCGTGTGCATGGCGCTTACGGCCACGGCAACGCCCCGGGTGAGGGAAGACATCAAGACGAGCCTGGGGTTTAAGGACTCGGACGAATTCGTGGCCAGTTTCGACAGAGAGAATCTCTTTATCGAGATTGCCCCCAAGCTGAGGCCCTTTGATCAACTCCTTGAATTCATTGAACGCTTTCCAGGTCAATCGGGAATTATTTATTGTTTCTCCCGTCGACAGGTGGATGACCTTTATGAGGCACTGAAGGCGCGCAGTTTCTCTGTCAGGCCCTATCATGCCGGGCTTTCTGATGGGGATCGGACCCAAAATCAGGAACTCTTCATCAGAGACGATGCGCAAATTATGGTGGCGACCATTGCCTTTGGCATGGGGATCGATAAACCGAATGTGCGCTTCGTCGTGCACTATGATCTCCCAAAAAATATCGAAAGCTACTATCAGGAAATCGGTCGGGCCGGCCGCGACGGCCTTCCGTCCCATTGCCTGTTGCTGTTCAGCTATGGAGATATCCAGAAGGTCAAGCACTTTATCAACCGAAAGGAGGAACACGAACAGCGGATAGCAAATATACATCTAAATGCCTTTATCAGGCTGGTAGAGACCGAGGTATGCCGCCGCCAGCCCCTGTTGGACTATTTCGGGGAGGAGTATCCCCAGGGAAATTGCGGCATGTGCGACAACTGCCTCACTGATGAAAAGGATCTGAAGGATATCACCATTGCCGCACAGAAATTCCTCTCCTGTGCAAAGCGGACCGGGGAGCGGTTTGGGGCAGGTCACATCATAGATGTGCTGCGCGGATCAGAGGCAAAGAAGGTCTTGAAGTTCGGGCATCAGAATCTGTCAACCTATGGGATCGGCCAGGATCTCTCGAAGAGACAGTGGTTTCATCTATCGAGGCAGTTTGTCCAGAAAGGACTTCTCATTCAAGATATGGAATTCGGGAGCCTGAAGCTGGCGGACAAGGCATGGAAGGTAATGAAAGGTAAGGAGAAGGTCCTTGGCAGGTTGGAAGAGGACTTCGCCCCCACCAGACCAGATCGGAAGCCCCTTGAAGAGTATGATCGCGCCTTGTTTGAGATCCTGCGAAATAAACGGAAAGAGTTGGCAGACAGATCAAATGTGCCCCCTTATGTCATCTTTCCTGACAAGACGTTGATTGAAATGGCATCCTTTCTGCCCCAGAGTAATGAGAGTCTGCTGGACATTCACGGTGTGGGGACTGTGAAGTGCGAAAAATACGGTCTTGATTTCTTGAATATCATCCGGGAATACTGCACTTTCCATCAAATTGATGCGCATGCCGGGCTCAAGGCGAGAAATCCGGCTCCAAATACCCCATCAACCGATAAAAAGAGGCATGAGGTTATTGGAGAGCGTTTCAACTCCGGGCAACCAGTCAGCAAGATCATGACTGCTGAAGGCACGCATATAGGCCCCCCAGCCCATAAACCCTTTATTAAGGAGATCGTTTGCCTGGCAAACTCCCGGAAGTATTCGGGCCGTTGCATTGCGGGCAAGGAGATTCTTGGGGACCAGGTGGGCAAATGGATAAGGCCGGTGAGCAGCAGTGAAACCGGTGAACTCTCAACACGAGAGACGGCTTACAACAACGGGAATCGCCCCGAATTGCTGGATGTTATTGCCATTCCACTAATGATGCACGTCCCCCATTCCTATCAGACGGAAAATTTTATTGTGGATAAAGGTCGATGGGTCAGAAGACGGCGATTTTCCCTCCCGGATCTGCCCAAACTCTGTGACAGCGTCGATTCCCTGTGGATAAACGGATTTCACAGCAATAACGGACTAAATGACAGAATACCCGAAGAAACTGTAAAGAAAACGATTCGGTCATCCCTCCTCCTTATCAGGCCCGAAAAGGTCTCTATCACCGTCGAAGAAGGTCCAAATCTGCTAAAGAGGATACGTTCGAGGTTCACGTTCGCAGGGGAAGAATACTGGCTTCCGGTTACCGACCCTATGGTTGAGAACAAGTATTTCGATGAAGAAGCGGGCGCATATCCTATCGATAACAGAGAGCTCTATTTTACTATCAGCATTGGAGAGCCTTATGAGGGTTACTGTTACAAGCTCGTTGCGGCTATCATCAGCCTATTATAGAGAGAAAAATGAAGGAATTATTTACAATCGGGCACTCGACCCATACAATTGATCGATTCATGGAACTCCTCTCAATTCACGGGATCACTGCGGTGTGTGATGTGAGATCACAACCGTACAGTAAATTTAATCCACAGTTTAACCGCGAGACGTTGCAATCAGAACTGAAGCGGCATGGGATTGCGTACGTCTATCTCGGAAAGGAGCTGGGGCCAAGGAGTGTTGATCCGAGCTATTATGAGAACAGCCGGGTAAGGTATGATCTTCTCGCCAAAACAGATCTTTTTCAAGAGGGACTGAGACGAGTAAGAGAAGGCATGAAGACCCATCGAATCGCCCTGATGTGCGCTGAAAAGGATCCGATCATGTGTCACAGGACAATCCTGGTCTCCAGGCGCCTGGCAGACAAGGACATACGAGTGAGGCACATCCTGGAGGACGGTTCGATCGAGGAAAATGAAGATGCAATGAAGAGGCTGATGAATCTATTGAAGCTGCCTGAACAGGATCTTTTCACGCCAGCTGAGGGAATGATAGAACGGGCCTATGATATTCAAGGGGAAAAAATAGCTTACGTCCAAGATGAGGGCGGGCATTCGGCAGAAAAACCTAAGGGAGAGTGATGTTAGAAGAGTGGCGCCTTAAATGATGGAACTATTAGAGTGGATCGTATGGGCCATGATATTGGGGCTTACAATCGCCCTTTTTATCCTTTGGCTAAGGGATATGAAGGGGGTCGGCCCTGGGCAATCCCGTGACGGGATAGCCATGGCGATAGTCTGTACGGCTCCAAGGTTAATTATCACCTGGAGTGTTATTTTGTTAAGTTTCTTGTTTATAGACCTGAACAAATTGAATCTCTTGTGGATATGCCCCCTGACCTTCCTGCTTGTTGTTAATTTGAGGGTAATCATGAAAATCAAGAATGTTTCAAAGACCTCGAAAGATAAGGGGCCATGATTTAATCCTCGTCACCAGAGTACCTCCACGCGGTGAAACCCTTCTGCCAACAGAAAATCCTCTCCCTCGGCCATTTCCATGCATCTCTGCCGCACCCAATCCTGCACCTCGATTTCGCCATACTCCTTTATCTGGCTTTCATGGCAGCGCAAGGCGGCGATCTTAAGATCAAAGGTATCTGTCACATCGAATCGGTGATTTACATCTTCAGAGGCCCAGAACCAGATCTCTCCTACTTTGTGTGGCTCAAGACCCTCAGCCAACAGGTCTGGGTATGCGAGATGATCCCTGGCATAGGGAAAAACCGCGTCAAGGGTAACCTGACCCGTGATGCGGTGATCCCGATGCCAGAGGTATCGACGGTATGGATCAGAGGTCATGACGATCTCCGGCCGATAAGTTCTAAGATGTCGAACAATTTCCTTCCGGAACATAGGGGTATCTTCCAGGCCCTGGTCCGGGTATCGCAGGAATATCACCTCGCGGACCCCAAGAAGTCTGGCCGCAGCCATCTGCTCTTTTTCTCTGATTTCGGACAATTGCTCCATCTTGAGGTTTCGGTCACTCGTCCCCTTCTCTCCACTGGTACAGACGACATATACGACCTGCTTTCCCTTTCTTGTCCACCGGGCTACTGATCCCGCCGCGCCGAACTCGGCATCGTCAGGATGGGCCGCCACTACCATAATGTCTGCTGTTGACCTCACACTATACCTCCATAAGAGATCCCTGAACGATACGGTATTCCCCTAGAATACTCGATGCCACGTTTGACCAGTCAAATCTCTCGACCGATTTACGTAAAGAACGGGGCGATGAAGATTTGGCCAGTGACATGGACTTCTCTATGCCTTCTGCCAGCGAACCAGGAGAACCATCTGCAACCACATGCCCTGTTTGGCCCTCAATTATAATGTTCTCCATTGCGCCCACCTGAGTTGCCATGACTGGCGTCCCGCAGGCCAGGGCTTCGAGGGCTACCAGGCCAAAGCTTTCGTATCGAGACGGTACAACCAACAGGTCTGCGGCACTGTAATAGGCGGGCAGATCCTTTTGTTCGACCCTGCCGACAAAGAACGTAGCCTCCTCGATCCCGCTCTCTTGACACATCTCCCTTAGGTCCTGAAAATGGGGGGAACGATGGCCGTCTCCACCGACGATCAGCAGTCGAAGCCCACGGATCTGCCGCAAGCGACCCATTGCCTCAAGCAACCTGTCCACGCCCTTTGACGGCGCAAGCCGGCCAACATACAGGAGAACGGCTCCCCTATGATCAAGACCCAGCTGCTGGCGCGCCCTTGCCTTGTCCATCGGGAAAAAGAGGTCGAGGTTGACTCCGCACGGGGCCACTCCGATCTTCTCAGGAGGTCTCCCATAGTACCGGCTAATTTGTCTCTTTTCCGTTTCCGTGCCGGCCAGAATGCGGTCACAGGTCTGCGCAATGTGCCTTTCGGTTACTACTCGCAGCTCTGGTTCCCGCTCCACCCCCGGTGTATCGTTCTTGACTGCACCAATGGTATGGAAGGTGACAAGATGAGGTACATGCCAATGACCTTGCCCCCATTCTCCCACCCGAGCAGATAGCCAGTAGTGACTGTGTATGAGATCATAGCAAAGGCCCTGACTCAGTCTGAACCTCTCTATTTCCCTGAAAAAATCCTCAAGATGGAGGTAGACCGCCAGTTTGTCGACTGGCCCTGGCTCCCCAGCCCTCAGATGAACAAGCCTTACGTTTTCATACAGACCTAGGATCTGCTGGGAACGGGAATCGGAAAGACGCGTATAGATATCAATCCGATGACCACGGCTCCCAAGTTCCCTTGCGATTTCACGCATGCAGACGCTCATACCGCCGGTATCCCTTATCCCCAATTCCCCTATAGGGCTGGAATGAACGCTCAGCATCGCGATATTAAGCCCAATTTTTTCCAAATCCTTCACTTAACAAATCCCTGCCAAGCCAACACTCTATTTCCTCAGTCTCGCCTGGCATCTATATAAGGGTACCCGTTTGCCCCCCAGGCGACGTTTGTAATCTTCGTCCCCTTTCAAAAAGTCGTACCTTTCCATGCCCCTTTCAATGCCTGCCTTGATGTTAAGGACCTTGCTTATTAGGGACACATTCAATGAACTGTAATTCTGGTCGTAGCCGTTATTGTAAAGATACATGGTGGAGTCATAATCGAAACACATCACTGCGGCTACAGGTCGCTTGTCTAGATCCAGAAAAAAAAGCTTTAAGATGTGATCCCTGGCCATTAACTCTGCCAGTGAGCGAAAAAAGGAGGCCATCTGAGCGGTCATAAATTCAGTCTTATCCTCTCGGTTCGATCTAAATAGCCTCAAGAAATCTGCCATTTCTTCTTTGACCCCTTCTTCAGACTCCACGAGTCGATACCTGACATCTCCGGCCTCATTCAATCGCCTGAGCTTGCGTCTTATTTCATGTCGCTGCTTTCCGGGCAAAACACCCAAGAATTCATCCCAGGACCGGGGCAGTTCCAGTTCGTAGCTGACATCTTCCTGCTCCCAGGAGACCTCCCAATCCATCCCTTTCTCATGATCCATCAGGTGAATGAAGGCGGTCGACTCAGGGCGAAGGGGGCCTAAATCCAGCCATGTCACCCCTAGTTGTCTCAAGTGATTGAGAAGGATATAGCAGAACTCCTGGCCTTTTTCGGGGGCAACGATAAAGTCCATGCAATCGCATACATCCCTATCACCAATAAAGCAGGCCCTTTCCCCGCGCACCACAAGGGGAGCGATGCCAATCGGCTCTTCCCCACCGCTCACAGAGAGGATGGAGGCCGACAGCCCTTTACCGAAGACGCCCCACCACGCCTTCAGCCAATTGGGCAAGACAAAAGGGTAATTCCATCTCAGGGGATATCTTGGATTGCGCCAATACCCAAAAAGGCTGTCAAGGCTTTCCAGGGTGACTGAATATGACTTATCCGTTCTTGCCAGTGTTACACCCACTAGATCTCTTTTTTGACACGGGTGTGGCGGAGCACCGCCACTGTGGACCCGCCTTTGTATCTTCTACTATGACGCCTGATCGCCCGAGCCTCTCCCTAATTGCATCTGCCTCGTTCCATTGTCTGTTTCTTCTCAGATCCGCCCTCAAGTCCAGGAGTTCCTCCACCAGTGGGGCCAGACAATCAGCTATATCCATTGGAGTCGACTCCAGCCTTATCCCCAGTAAGACGATCAGCTCCCTCAGTAACTCCCTTGACTGGGAGATGAATTCAGTGCTTTCAAGGTTCCTCAGTGCCTCCCAGATGGTCTGGTCAAGCTCCAGCAGGGCACCGGCGGCCTCTTTGGGCTCATGCCTTTCGAGGCCCAGGTGAAAGGCACTCTCGATCGCGTGAACCCGTTCCCAAAAGGGTACCTCCTTTGTCTCAAGGGCCTCTTCCTGAGGCAAGGACTCCTGCCTCGGTGGTCTCCATTCCTTTCCGGTGTCTCTCCCTCGAAGCAGGTCCAGAGGAAAGATGTCCCCCTTTCCAAAGACCACCTCGTCTCCCTGGCTGCGCAGGATCGCACGGCCGAGCCCCCTGATTTCGGCCTCTCCCCTTTCTAGGTCCATGAGACAGGCGGTGTGTTCATCCAGGCCAAAAATTGACACATCCTCTGGCAGGAGAGATTCTAGTTGCCTGAAACGGCGCTCCCCCATATAGCAGAAGCGGGTATCGTGCGTTCCCCCTTCGGCGTTGTTCCAGTGGGGGACAACCACCAGATTGAAACCGAAATGGCCCAGTATATTCAATCCCTCCACCCAATGCAGGTCTTCACCTACCTTGTAGATTTCATAGACTGGAAGGGTGAAGCTTCCCACGGTCAGGGCGGCGGCACTGGCGGCCACCAGGCATCCGCCCTCTTCAACCCGCTTGATTAGGATCTCCGGAATAGGGGTTTGGCGCAACTGGCGGACGGCATAGGTGGGGCTTCCCGGACCAATCAAGACGAAATCGGCATCTCTCAATGCCTGAAACGCCAGTTCCGCCTCGTAGGGCGTCGACCCATCGATTGATTTAAACGAGGCTATCCCAATGGGCTGTTGGACGCGAGTACGAAAATACTCTATGGCCCCCTGGGCCAACTGCTCCACATTGAGCTGAAATCCGGCCGGCGTGTCCAAGAAGACGCCCTTCGCAGGACGGCCCAGTCCGCGCAAGAGTTCCTTGTGGACCTCTACCATGGTTGCGGTCAGTTCTCCTGAGCCCATCAGCGCAATTATTCCCTTTTTGAGCGACATATCAAAACCCCCATAGTTCAAGGATTAAATATAAGCTTTAGCCTTGATCTGTCCAGTTCTAAACCTGTAAACTGGCATCGCCTTGAAGGCTTCTAAGTATCCTGCTAAACTGGGGGCACCCATTTCTATATCTCAAAAGGAGGACGATCAATGCCTGTTCCGATTTATGAAATCTTTGCCCTGAAGTACGCCGGCCCATTTACAAGGCCCGCATCCATTGTCTACTGGTTCCAGGATCTGGATAAGAGCGTCCAGATCAATTACTACGTCTTTGCCATTCGTTGTGGAGACGAGACAATTATCGTGGACTGCGGTTGTTCTCCCGGCCTGGCCGCTGAGCGCAATTTGGCCGGCTACGTGAGCCCCCGCGAGGTCCTTAAGAGGATTGGTATTGTCGCTGAAGAGGTGAAATACCTTGTTGCCACCCACATCCACTTCGACCACATCAGCGGGGTTGAATTATTCCCACGGGCGACCATCTATGTCCAGAGAAAAGAGTTCGGTTTCTGGATCAAAGACCCCATAGCCAAGAGGGCCCCTTTCCTTCACATAACGGATCCGGTGGCCAATAGTTTCTGGCAGGACTGGAGGGCGAAGAAAGGCTTCACCTCATCGAAGGGGACAAAGAGATCCTGCCTGGGGTCGAACTGTTGCTCTGTCCGGGGCACACCATAGGTCTACAGACAGTAGCCGTGAACACGGAAAAGGGAATTGCCATCGTCGGCTCTGATGCGGCCCACATATTCCCCAGTTACCGCACGGACATTCCCAGTGCCATTATTACCGATATGATAGGCTGGATGAAGAGTTACGACAAGATCCGGGCAAAGGCCTCTTCCTTGGACCTGATCTTTCCCGGACACGACACTGCCCTAATAGACGCTTTCCCAAAGGTTGCCGATGGCGTTTCACGGTTGGTTTGAAAGATTAAGACCTCATTATGTTCGGGGGTTTATGGTCCTGATCGAAATCGGAGAAGATTTACATCGTTTAGAGTCTTAATTTGGAGCTTCTATGCAAGAAGCGAAGATATTTGTTGGGGAAACTCCAAATTACAAATCTCAAATAACAAGTAAATTCCAATGACAAAAATTCAAAATAACAAACACATATAGGGGTTGAGAGGTTCAAAGGTTCAGAGGTTCAGGGTGTGGTGTTTTATGTTTGGTGTTTGGGATTTGGAATTTGTTTGTAATTTGGTGCTTGGTGCTTGGAATTTGTTTGTAATTTGGTGCTTGAGATTTGGAATTTAAAGACAGGCGCCTCTGAAATCTGCCCACTGCACACTATTTCGGTTGCGGCCGTAGGCCTGCTTTAGTAATCTCTCGTAGGAAGAGGGAGGAATATATTTGTGACAAAGGAAATGAAAAGTTGGGGCAAAGATAGTGGGAATGGTCTATGGGTCCGCACTCGAGGCCGGTGAAATCGAATCAAATACCGAACTAATGCAACAGGCCGAGGAACTAGGAAAGAAATTGGCCGGCAGGTGAAGAAAAGGTCAATGGGCCTATTGGGATACCTCCTCAAATGGCTGATAGATCCAACTTCGAAGCAATCATTATAGGATGCGGGATCGCCGGGGCATCGCTTGCTTACTTCCTTGCCGGGAGGGGCATGACCGATGTCCTGATTATCGAGAAGGAAGCGCAGCCCGGTTATCACTCAACCGGCCGAGCCGCCCCTGTATTGATGGAACTGGACCTTGTCCCTTCGGTACTCCAGCTCAAGACGCTGGGGGCGGAATTCCTGCGCAACCCGCCCCCCGGCTTTTCAGAGCATCCGGTGCTTCGACAGTCCGGCATCCTTGTCATATCTGAAGGCCCGCTCTGGGAAAAGGTGATGGAATTGGTCCTGGATTTGAGTCAAGCCGGTGCCGTCGTCAAGATCCTGTCCAGCGAGGAGGCCTTATGCATTGTCCCTGTCCTGTCCACTGAGAACTTTCAGGGGGCATTGCATCTGCCTCAAGACGGACACCTGGACGTAAATCAACTTCTCTGGAGCTACATCAGGCATGCAAGGCGAGGAGGTGCGGAGCTTCGCCTTTCAGAGGAGGTCCGGGCGGTCAAGGTTGACCGGGGCAGATGCACGGGTGTCGTCACAGATCAGGGAGTATATCGCTCTCGCTGGGTGATCAATGCCGCAGGCGCATGGGCCGGCAATATCAGAAGGCGGGCGGGACCATCGCCGATAAGGCTTACTCCCTATCGTCGCACCATCATTACCTTTTCCTCGCCCGAAGGTCTCCATGTCAAGGATTGGCCCCTTACCATTGACCTGAGCCATGATCTCTATTTTTCGCCTGAATCGGCCGGACTGCTTGCAAGCCCTATGGATGAAGATCCTGTGGAGCCCTGTGATGCCCGTCCTGAAGAACTGGTGGTGGCACAGACAATAGAGCGCCTGAAGCGGCTCACCCCCCGCCTGGTGCCCAGGGCTATCACTCGCAAGTGGGCCGGGCTGAGGACTTTTGCCCCTGACCGGGCCATGGTCGTGGGTGAGGACCCTCTTGTGAAGGGATTTTTCTGGCTGTCAGGGCAGGGAGGCGCAGGGATAGGGGCCAGTCCGGCGGTTGGGCGGATTGCATCCGACCTTATTGTTGAGGGCCGCACGGAACTAATGAATATTCAGCCCATATCTCCAATGAGATTCACGGCCTGATAAAGACCCTCGCGGTCCTCCCTCCGGGCCGGAGGCGGCTTCTCTTTCAAAAGTGTTACCAATTGCCTATAAGATCACGGCCAACAAGAACGGCAGCACCAGAAAACTCATTATCGTCGAGATCATTACGATCCCGGCAATCTCCTCGGGTCGGTTCCCGTAGAACTGTGCAAAGAGATAGTTGAACACCGCAACAGGCATGGATGCCTGGATCAACACGACGCCCCGCTCCTCGCCCTCTAGCCCGAAGAGCATGACCAACAGGAATCCCAGTGCCAGACCAGCGCCGATTCGAAATGCGGCCAGCATAGTGTTACGCCCAAGGGTCGTTACCTTCAAGCGCGACAAAGAGACACCCAGGGCCAGGAGCATCAAGGGAATGGTGAGCTGCCCGATGAGATTGACGGTATTGCTCGCCCAGCGGGGCGGATGGGCCCCCGTAGCCATCAGCATGAGGGCCATAGCAACCGCCCAGACTAGCGGTGTGCGCCAGATCCGTGTCATGGACCCTGGACCAGCGGCAATCGCCTGTCCCACCGTGAACTGGCCCAATGCCGACACCGTGAAGTAGGCGATGGCCAAGGCCAGGCCGGGGTCCCCGAAGGCGAATAGACACAGGGGCAGCCCCATGTTGCCATTGTTGGGAAAGATCAGGCTGGGAAGATAGGTCTTTAAGGAAAGCCGTGCCCATTTCAGCAAGATCGCACCTGCGAGCCCCAGCACCGTGAGGCTGATACCGGATATCAGGGCAACAGCCCCCAAGGACTTCAAGGCGGGAGAAACCTTCAGCAGGGTAGATATGATCAGGCAGGGCGTCCCCACCATGGTCACGAGGCGCATGATCTGATTGGTATCGAAGGGCAGACCTGCCTTTCCCCACCCAAAACCAACGGCTACAGTGATCAGCACGGGTGCTATGGTGGCGACGAGGCCGCCAAGGAGATGAATGGGCACAGCTCGAACTTACCTCTATGAGGATCTAATTATTATCCGCCGGCTATCATGAGAAGAAAGGTTATCTTGTCTCCTTTATGAAGGGGGGTATCGGAGGATTCGAATGCCTTTTCTTGTCCGTGGGCCCGTACTTGCTTCCTGAATCGATTATTTTCATGATCCCATAACTGTTCAGGCATGTTTTTTCTGTACCGTAGGCCTATTTCTCTGAGGAGGTCTCCGTAAGTGGCACCTTCCGGTAGGTCAAAAGTGGCCGACGGGATACCCACCCAGTCGGCCAGTATGCCTTGAAAATCGGCTGTAATCTTCATTACTGATATAGGTCTTCGGCTACGCTGTTTAGACCAAGCTCAGTCAATTTCTCTCTTGTCGGTCTCCCGGTCTCCCAGTCCCAGCCACGGTACTGATAGTACTCCTTGAGCATCAATTCCAGGTCGGGCCGAATTCCTGCCGTTGCCCCTTCGTCAAGGGGCCTCAGGCAGATCTCGGGCAAGATGTCGTCCTCTCTAGTAACGCCGAGTCTGTTGCTGATCGCTCGCTTGATATTCACCGACCGGTCGCCTGCTGCCAGGAGATCCTCCGGACCAAACTCCCAGCCCGTGAGGGCATTGAGTATATCACAGAGTTGAGGTACCTGTAAGGGCGCAAACTTGCAAAGCGTCAGGGCATCAAAGAGATCCTTGAGGCTCTGATATTTGGCCGATGGTTCAGCCTTGCCTTCAGAGGAAAGCCTGTCGGACGGCAATATCATATATTCAGGGACCATGTTGCCCAGGTCGACGTTGTAATAATCTCCCTTGAGATGGCATGCACCGCGGGGGCCCGTGGCATACGATACCGCCAGGCCGTGAAACGCCCGGCCGTCGTGCATGGGCATCTCCAACCCCTTTACCTGTGCGGCCTCCCCCTCATCACGATCCAGTTCACGTGCCATGGCCAGTGTCCCCCTTGAGAGGAGCGCACCGATACCTTCCTGGTTGATAATCATCTGAACCAGCTTAAGCACGGCCTCGCCGTCGCCCCACTTGAGTTCAAAGCCAACCCTATCCTTCCTCAAGGCTCCCTGTTCGTATAGATAGATCGCATAGGCAACCGTTACCCCGGCCGATATGGTATCGATCCCGTGGACATTGCACAGATGGTTGGCCTCAATGATGGAATCAAAGTCTGTATTCATACATAAAGGGCCAAAGGCCGCGGCGGTCTCGTATTCCGGGCCGTCTATATCAAGTCCCGTCTTGAACTCCTTTAGCTGGCGACCACAGCCAATGGGGCAGCCACGGCAGGCGTAGTTTCCGACCGAATATCTCTGCCTGAGTGCCTGCCCTGTGACTTCGCTTACCGGAAAGACACTCTTTGTAAAATATTTTGCAGGGGTATCACCCAGGATCATGCCCATGTCCATATACATCAATGTCCCATACTCTCGGAAGGCAACTGAGACGAGATTGCCGTTGATCTCATTTACGGCCTCCTTGGCCAGTCCTGTAATCCTTCCGGCATCGGCAAGGGCCGGTCTCTGGCTGCCTGAGGCCGCAACCGCCTTAAGGTTCTTTGAACCCATCAGGGCGCCCAGACCGCAGCGTCCGGCCGCCCGTCCTTTGTCGTTCATGACGCAAGAGATTCTGATCTGCTTCTCTCCTGCCGGTCCGATGCAGGCCACGCTCACCTGTCCCTCCCCTAGCTGCTCCTTAATGACCGTCTGGGTAGCGTAGCTATCTTTGCCCCAGATGCCTGATGCGTCCCGGATTTCGGCCTGTCCATCTTTCATCAATAGAAACACAGGGCTATCGGCCTTGCCGGTGACCATAAGGCCGTCCCACCCCGATCCTTTCAGGCGGAATGGGAAGACACCTCCACTCGTAGCCTCCCCCCAGAATCCGGTCAGCGGCGAGATACCGGCTACGGCATACCGGCTGCACATGGGAATGGGGGTCCCGGTGAAAGGGCCCGTGGCCATGACCAAAGGGTTTTCCGGAGAAAGGGGATCCATGTCCGGGGGCATCCGGTCATAAATGAGTGCAGCCGCCATGGCAGCACCCCCGATATACTGCCTACAGAACCCCTCAGAAAGAGGTAGGTCCTTCGTGGTCCTATTGGTCAAGTCTACCTCCAAAAACCTGCCGTGATATCCTTTCATGGCTTCCTCCTCCATTAGAAATCGATGTCCTTGCCATCGTATGCGTATCGCATGACCTTCTCACACTGCTCGGCGGTAATAGGCCGAGGACTGAGGAAGCAATCCACATCGCCGTACGCATATTCCACCAACTTGGGCAACCTCGCTTCAAAATCTTCCCTGGTGATGCCAAAGTCCTTCAGTGTCAGAGGGACGCTCAACTCGGTCAACAATCCCCTGACCCTGGCTACCAGATTACGAAGACCTCCCTCTGGGTTGGGGGCCGGTATATCCAGGGTCTTGCAGACTGCCAGATGCCTGTCAGTCACCCTGGAGCAGAATTGAAAGGAATGAGGGATGAAGAAACCCACGCACAGACCATGATGCATCTCATATACGGCACCCAGCGAATGGCCGAAACTGTGGGTCAGGTGGCAGCCACTTTGCCCAAACGCGATACCGGCGATATTGGCGGCGATGAGCATCCGAAAACGGGCCTCACGGTCATCCCCATTTCTGTAAGCACGGGGCAGCCACTGAAAGACCATCTCAGTGGCCTTGAGGGCCAGAGGCACGGTGTACTCGTTGCCTGATGGGGCAATAACGGCATCCATTGCGTGGGCCAGGACATCCAGCCCTGTCCCGGCAGTCAGCTCCGGTGGCATGGACATGGTGAATTCCGGTGAAAGGATGCATACATCCGGCAGCAACTCGTCATGGGCGACTGGGATCTTACGATTTACGGAACTGTCATGAAAGACCGCGGCCCCCGTGCTTTCCGAGCCCGTTCCAGCGGTGGTGGGAACGGCGACCAGCATGGCCTTCTGCCTGAGATTGAGCTTGTCCAGGGGTGAGATCATACCCAGATCGGTCAGATCCGGCCTTTCGTATAGGATCCATGCCCCCTTGGAGAGATCCATCACCGAACCCCCGCCTACGGCCATGATCAGGTCAGGCTCAAAGGCCTTTATGGACCCTGCACATTCCCTTACATTTTCCATGGGTGCCTCGGGCAAGACCTTTGCCCACACCTCGGTGGTAAACCCGCCTGACTCCAGAAACTGAACCGCCTTCCTGGCGTAACGTTTATTGAACTCATCGGTGACCACGAAGGCCCGCTTCTTTTTGCATCTGGGCTCCAGGGCATCCATGGTGGTTGGCCCGATAACCGGTCCCTCCGGGATCACATTGAATCCAGCATAGATCTTGGGTGTGTTGAAGATGGTGGTCAGACCCCTTATGGAACTCGACAGGGCAAGCGGGGCCAGGGCCTTCAGGGTGGGATCTTCGAACCAGTAGCCCATGGGTACACCTCCTTTTTGTAACAGGTTATCGATTCTTACAGAAATTTGGCTTGGGTTACGTCAATTCCTGACGGAAAATGGGAATTGGCAACCAGTACAGATATTTGATCCTATTTGAATGGTCAAGTCAAATCAAGGAGTTTTGTTCGAGCCAGGGGCAGGCCTTTGGCGGGAGTGACGGCCCTGGAGGCCTTTTGCGAGGCCGTCATGATTATATGTGGACGGCTTGAGGGGATTCAGGTATATACCCTGGGAAAAGGCCGGTCTGTGAACCATGGTAATACTAAAAGATATACGCGATGCAGTAGAGGCAATTCGCAGCAATCTGATCAGGACTCCCACCACCCACTCACGCACCCTTTCGGAAATCACTGGTGCAGAGGTCCTGCTCAAGCTGGAGAACCTACAGTTCACCGCCTCATTCAAGGAACGGGGGGCACTGGTAAAGCTCATTTCCCTGAGCGATGATGAGCGGCGCCGGGGTGTTATTGCCATGTCCGCCGGAAATCATGCCAAGGCCGTTGCCTATCATGCCCA